>NZ_JBHWDV010000077.1:0-26048 GCF_042734445.1 Streptomyces sp. NPDC059649 | reverse complement strand
AGGGGTGCTCGTATCCCTTACGGGATCTGTTCGGCCCCGCCCTTAAGGGACCCTCGACGTCCACCCCCACCGGCCTTTACTTCCCCCCAACGGGAGGGGACGGGCCGGAGGGGCCTTGTTCGTGGACGTAAAGCGAAGCAGTCCACGAACAAGGCCCCGGAGGACCGTCACCGCACCCAAAAACACCCAGCCCGCCGCAGGCGCAACGGCCAGACGACCCGCGGCGCCGCAGACAGGTACGTACGGGGGCGCCGCCAAGCGCGCAACGGCGAGACGCCCCGCGGCGCCGCAGACAGGTACGTGCGGGGCGCCGCAAAGCGCAACGGTGAGAAACCCCCACGGCGGGACAGACGGGTACGTACGGCGCACCGCGGAGCGGACTATCGTGAGGGGATGAGTCTGATCCGTTTTGGTGTCACCGTGTTGGACTGTCCCGACCACGCCGCGCTCGCGGAGTTCTATGCGCAGGTGCTCGACTGGCGGGTGACGGGGGGCGATGACGACGACTGGATCGAGGTCGCCGGGCCCAACGGCCGGACGCTGGCCTTCCAGCGGGTGGAGAGCGGCTACCGGCCGCCGCAGTGGCCGGGCCAGGACGTTCCGCAGCAGCTGCACCTGGACTTCGATGTGGCCCGGGCGGACATCGACGAGGCCGAGCGCAAGGTCCTCGGGCTGGGCGCGAAGCTCGTACAGCACGACGAAGGGGTGCGCGACTTCCGGGTCTATCTCGACCCCGCCGGGCACCCCTTCTGCCTCTGCCTCAAGTAACGGCCGTGGTCAGCCGTCGAGTTGATCGATCGTCGCGTGGGACGGGCCGCGCCGCTGCCGTTCGGCGCGCGCCACGTCCTCCGCGGCGCGCAGCGTACGGACCGCGTTCTGCCAGGTCAGCTTGGCCAGGTCGGCCTCGGACCAGTTGCGGTCCAGCAGTTCGGCGATCAGGTTCGGGTAGCCCGCGACGTCCGCCAGGTCCTCGGGGGTGAAGGCGGTGCCGTCGAAGTCGCCGCCGATGCCGATGTGGTCGACGCCGGCGACCTCGCGCATGTGGTCGAGGTGGTCGGCGACGGTGGCGGCGGTGGCCTTCGGCCGCGGGTTGTCGGCCTCGAAGGCGCGGTGGACGGCCATGCCCTCCTCCGTGGTGTCGAGGTGGTGCAGGCCGTGGGCGCGCATGTTCTCGTCGGCCAGCCGGGTCCACTCCACCGCCTCGGGGAGCACGAACTTCGGCACGAAGGTGACCATCGCGATGCCGCCGTTGGCGGGCAGTTGGGCCAGTACGTCGTCGGGGACGTTGCGCGGGTGGTCGCAGACGGCCCGCGCGGAGGAGTGCGAGAAGATCACCGGCGCGGTGCTGACCCTCAGGGCGTCGCGCATGGTGTCCGCGGAGACGTGCGAGAGGTCCACCAGCATCCCGCAGCGGTTCATCTCCCGGACGACCTCCTCGCCGAAGGCGGTCAGGCCGTTGTGGCGCGGCTCGTCGGTCGCCGAATCCGCCCAGTCGATGGTGTCGTTGTGGGTGAGGGTCATATAGCGCACGCCCAGCTGGTGCAGGGTGCGCAGGGTGGCGAGCGAGTTGTTGATGGAGTGGCCGCCCTCGGCGCCCATCAGGGAGGCGATCCGGCACTCGGCGCGGGCCGCCTCCATGTCGTCGGCGGTGTGCGCCAGGCGCAGCGCGTCGGGGTAGCGGGCGACCAACTGCCGTACCGCGTCGACCTGTTCGAGGGTGGCGCTGACCGCGGTGTCGCCCGCGTAGTCGGCGCGTACGTAGACCGACCAGAACTGCGCGCCGACGCCGCCGGCCCGCAGTCGCGGCAGGTCGGTGTGCAGGGTGGCGGACTGGTCGGTGGCGAGGTCGCGCCGGTCGAGGTCGTAGCGGACCTGCTCGCGCAGCGCCCACGGCAGGTCGTTGTGGCCGTCGACGACGGGCCAGCGGGTGAGCAGATCCCGGGCGGTGTCCCGGGAGGAGCTCACTTGGCGCCCCCGAACCCGAAGCCGCCCGGGGTGGCGACCTTGTTGCGCAGCCGGCGGCCCTTCTCGGTGGCCTGTTCGTTCAGCTCCTGCTGGAACTCCCGCATCCGGCCGAGGAGTTCGGGGTCGTGCGCGGCGAGCATCCGGGCGGCGAGCAGTCCGGCGTTGCGGGCCCCGCCGACGGAGACGGTGGCGACCGGCACGCCGGCGGGCATCTGCACGATGGAGAGCAGGGAGTCCATCCCGTCCAGGTACTTGAGCGGGACGGGGACGCCGATGACGGGCAGCGGGGTGACCGAGGCGAGCATTCCGGGGAGGTGGGCCGCGCCGCCGGCGCCGGCGATGATCACCTTCAGGCCGCGGTCGGCCGCTTCCTCGCCGTACGCGATCATCTCGCGGGGCATGCGGTGCGCCGAGACGACGTCGACCTCGTGCGGGACCTCGAACTCGGTGAGGGCCTGGGCGGCGGCCTCCATGACGGGCCAGTCGGAGTCGGAGCCCATGACGATGCCGACGAGGGGGGTCGCAGGAGAACTCATTCGGTGATCGTTCCTCGCAGGTAGCCGGCGGCGTGTGCGGCGCGCTCGCGCACATCCGCCAGGTCGTCGCCGTAGGTGTTGACGTGTCCGACCTTACGGCCGGGCTTCACGTCCTTGCCGTACATATGGATCTTCAGCTGCGGGTCCCGCGCCATGCAATGCAGATACGCGTAGTACATGTCGGGGTAGTCGCCGCCGAGGACGTTGGCCATCACCGTCCAGCGGGCGCGCGGGCGCGGGTCGCCGAGCGGGAGGTCGAGCACGGCACGGACGTGGTTGGCGAACTGCGAGGTGATCGCGCCGTCCTGGGTCCAGTGGCCGGAGTTGTGCGGGCGCATGGCGAGCTCGTTGACGAGGATCCGGCCGTCGGCGGTCTCGAAGAGTTCGACGGCGAGGTGGCCGACGACGCCGAGTTCCTTGCCGATCCGCAGCGCGAGTTCCTGTGCCTGGCCGGCCAGCTCGGGGTCGAGGTCGGGCGCCGGGGCGATCACCGTGTCGCAGACGCCGTCGACCTGGATGGACTCCACGACGGGGTAGGCGACGGCCTGGCCGTGCGGGGAGCGGACGATGTTGGCCGCGAGTTCGCGGGCGAAATCGACCTTTTCCTCCGCAAGGACGGGCACCCCGGCACGGAACGGCTCGGCGGCCTCCTTGGAGGATCGTACGACCCAGACGCCCTTGCCGTCATAGCCCCCGCGGACGGTCTTCAGCACCACGGGAAAGCCGTCGCCCTCCTCCGCGAACCGCACCACGTCCTCGGGGTCCGTCACGATGCGGTGGCGCGGGCAGGGCGCACCGATCGCGTCCAGTTTCGCCCGCATCACGCCCTTGTCCTGGGCGTGCACCAGCGCGTCGGGACCGGGGCGGACGGGGATGCCGTCGGCCTCCAGGGCCCGCAAGTGTTCGGTGGGAACGTGCTCGTGATCGAAGGTGATCACGTCACAGCCGCGCGCGAAGGCGCGCAGGGTGGCCAGATCGCGGTAGTCGCCGATGACGACATCGCTGACCACCTGGGCCGCCGAATCCTGCGGAGTGTCACTGAGGAGCTTGAACTTGATGCCGAGGGGGATACCCGCCTCGTGGGTCATTCGGGCGAGCTGACCGCCGCCGACCATGCCGACTACCGGGAACGTCACGCCCCCCAGGGTATCCGTAAGCCGACGTTCCGCCTGACCCGGCCTTGGATGATCCTCCGAGTTCGCACGTTCGAAGATCGCCGGTGGAAGATCACCACGGGCCGTTAGTCTCGGGCCGGGGCAGCCGGTACCGGGGTGCGCCCGGTGCCCGGCCCGGGCCCGGCGAAGGGGAGGCCGGATGGAGAACAGCGACATATCCAGGGGCGCCAGGACGCTGGTGGTCGTCATCGCGATCGCCGCGCTGCTGATCGCCCTGCACTCCGTTTTCAGCCAACTGTCCGCGCCGAAGGTCTACGGCCCGGACGACACCGAGATCGCGGTGTCCGCCGGCGACCGGTTCAGCCTGAAGCTCGCCGACGACCCCGGCGGCTTCCGCTGGATCGTCGCCGAACCCCGGCCCGACCCGGCCGTCCTGCGGGCCACCGGCGACCGCGCGGCCCAGGGCAGCGCCGGCCCGGCCCGCTACCTCGACTTCGAGGCGGTCCGCCCGGGCCGTACCGACTTACGCCTGGTGCGCTGTCGGCGCTGCTCCGCGGGCGCGGCCGACGAGCCGGGCGCCCGCACCCTCAACTTCCGCGTCACGGTCGGCTGAGCGCTTCCGGCGGGCGTGGTTAGCATGAGGGTGCGGACCAGAGTTGACGGCCGCGCACACCGCCCACTACGGGGAGCTGAACGAGCACCATGAGTGAACGGAGCGCACTGCGGTCGAGGCTGGAGGCGCTCACCCGTGAAGTGGTGAAGTTCGGGGCCGTCGGGGGCGCGGGCGTCGTCGTCAACTTCGTGGTCTTCAACCTCGTACGGCACCTGACCGAGGTGCCCGTGGTGCGGGCGAGCATCATCGCGACGGTCGTGGCGACCGGCACCAACTACCTCGGCTACCGGTACTTCACCTACCGGGACCGCGACAAGCAGGGCCGCACGAAGGAGCTGACGCTCTTCCTGCTGTTCAGCGCGGTCGGCCTGGTCATCGAGAACGGCCTGCTCTACATCGCGACGTACGGCTTCCACTGGGACACCGCGCTGGAGAACAACGTCTTCAAGTTCCTCGGCATCGGGCTCGCCACGCTCTTCCGCTTCTGGTCGTACCGCACCTGGGTCTTCCGTACGCTGCCGGCCCGCACGGCGATAGAGACGGCCGAGTCCTTCCTCGCCGACGGGGCGCACGACCCGCACCGCGGCACCCCGCACGTCCGGCGGCCCGCCTCCCGCAAGTAGCCCCGCGGCGGCGCCCGCAGCGCCCGTTACGCCTCACTCCTCGACGGGCTCGGCCTCCCGGGCCAGGAACAGCGCGAAGACCGGCGGATGCTGCTGCAGCAGCTCCAGCCGCCCGCCGTCCGCCTCCGCAAGGTCCCGTGCGACGGCCAGCCCCAGGCCGGTGGAGTTGCGGCCGGAGACGGTCCGTTCGAAGACCCGCGAGCCGAGGTCGGCCGGCACCCCGGGCCCGGCGTCGGTGACCTCGACGACGGCCTGGTTGCCGGTGACGCGGGTACGCAGCGCGACCGTGCCGTCGCCGTGCATCAGCGAGTTCTCGATCAGCGTGGCCAGCACCTGGGCGACCGCGCCCGGTGTGCCGACGGCCCGCAGGCCCTTCTTGCCGGAGCGGACGATGGCCCGTCCCGCGCTGCGGTAGGCCGGCCGCCACTCCTCGATCTGCTGCTTGACGACCTCGTCCAGGTCGAAGGCGACCGCGGAGCCGCTGCGCGGGTCACGGGAGTTGGTCAGCAGCCGCTGTACGACGTCGGTCAGCCGTTCCACCTGGGCCAGTGCGATGGTGGCCTCTTCCTTCACGGTGTCCGGGTCGTCGGTGAGGGTGATCTCCTCCAGCCGCATCGACAGCGCGGTCAGCGGCGTCCGCAGCTGGTGCGAGGCGTCCGCGGCCAGCCGTCGCTCGGCGGTCAGCATCCGGGCGATCCGCTCGGCGCTGGCGTCGAGCACGTCGGCGACCCGGTCCAGCTCCTGCACGCCGTAGCGGCGGTGGCGCGGGCGGGGGTCGCCGGAGCCGAGCCGCTCGGCGGTCTCGGCGAGGTCGGTCAGCGGCGCGGTCAGCCGGCGGGCCTGGCGGATCGCCAGCACGACGGCCGCCAGGATCGCCAGCAGCGCGACGGCCAGGATGACCAGCAGCGTCCGGCCGATCTCCGAACTGATCGTGGACCGGGACTCCTGGACCGTGACGGATTCGCCGCGGTCGCCGCGCACCGTCGACTGGATGACGTCGCCGGCGGGGCGCTGCCCGATCTCGATCGGCGGTTTGCCGGGCACCTTGATCTCGGCGTGCCGCTTGGCGGTGATCTGCTCGGAGAGGACGTCGGGGGTGATCTTCTCCCCGCCGCCGAGCCGGCTCTCCACTATCCCGACCAGCCGGACCGCCTCGGACGCCACGCTCTCCTGCGCGCCGGCCTGGATCGTCCGGGTCTCGACGATCACGAGGGAGACGCCGAAGACGGCGATCACGACGAGGACGACGGCGAGCGTGGAGTTGATCAGGCGGCGGCGCACGGGCCCTTAGCTCTTTTCGAAGCGGAATCCGACACCGCGGACGGTGGCGATGTAGCGGGGGTTGGCGGCATCGTCCCCGAGCTTCTTGCGGAGCCAGGAGATGTGCATGTCCAGCGTCTTCGTGGACGACCACCAGGTGGTGTCCCAGACCTCGCGCATGAGCTGGTCGCGGGTGACGACCCGGCCGGCGTCCCGTACCAGGACCCGCAGCAGGTCGAACTCCTTCGCCGTGAGCTGGAGTTCCTCCTCGCCCATCCAGGCGCGGTGCGATTCGACGTCGATGCGGACGCCGTGGGTGGCCGGCGGCTGCTGGGGCTCGGCGGTGGAGCCGCGGCGGAGCAGGGCCCGTACCCGGGCGAGGAGTTCGGCGAGCCGGAAGGGCTTGGTGACGTAGTCGTCGGCGCCGGCGTCCAGGCCCACGACGGTGTCCACCTCGTCGGCGCGGGCGGTCAGCACCAGGATGGGGAAGGAATGGCCTTCGTTGCGCAGCCGGCGGGCGACCTCCAGGCCGTCCATGCCGGGCAGCCCCAGGTCCAGGACGACGAGGTCGATGTTGCCCTGGATACCGGCGTCGAGCGCCGTCGGTCCGTCCTCGCGCACCTCGACTTCGTAACCCTCGCGGCGCAGGGCGCGGGCGAGCGGCTCCGAGATGGACGCGTCATCCTCGGCGAGCAGTACACGGGTCATGGGCCGATGGTAGTCCGATGTATCCGGCCCGAGGGGCGGACCAGCACGGATGGCCGACGGCGGACCGTTCCTGCAGCGTGGCCCGCGGCGCGCCCGCGCGGGACGGGCGCTCGGGACGGGCGCGCGCGGTCGCCCGGAGGGGCGCACACGGTTCCCCACGTCAGTGTGAGCGTTGTCTCAGGAGCCCCCTTGGGGGCGGATCGAGTCGTATGGTGAATACAACGTCCGACGCACAACCACCGGGACCGTGACGCTCAACTGACGTCACCGGTCCCTGTTGTGTGCGGGGCTGGTACCACCAGCCCTGGTACACAGTGATTGACCTGTCGACCGGGTCCACCGCGCGAGCAGCACGGGGGGCGGGGATCCCGGTTCGGACCGTCCTGCCGGTGCCGCCCCGATGAAGGCGCGCGCACCGAACCCCCGGGCGTTGGGGGCGGGCTGGTCCGCACCGGTCTCGGTCATCCCCCACCGGGCGCGCCCCGGCCTGACGCACGCGTCCCGAGCAGCAAGGAACCCCCATGGCGTCCAGCCTGACGAAGGGCGCCGCCAAGCAGGAAACCCCTGCGAACGGCGGCAAGACCTTCTTCGGCCACCCCCGCGGACTGGCCACGCTCTTCATGACCGAGATGTGGGAGCGCTTCAGCTTCTACGGCATGAAGGCCCTACTCCCGCTGTACCTGATCGCCCCCGGCGGCATGCACATGCAGGCCACGACGGCGACGGCGATCTACTCCGTGTACATGGCGATGGTCTACCTGCTCGCCATGCCGGGCGGCTGGGTGGCCGACCGCTTCTGGGGGCCGCGCAAGACGGTCGCCATCGGAGCGTGCGTCGTCATCGCGGGTCACATCACGCTCGCGCTGCCCACCGCGGCGACCTTCTTCGCCGGTCTGATCCTGGTGGCGCTCGGCTCCGGCCTGCTGAAGGCGAACATCTCCACGATGGTCGGCCACCTCTATGACGGCCCGCAGGACCCGCGCCGTGACGGTGGCTTCACGCTCTTCTACATCGGCATCAACCTCGGTGCCTTCCTGGCCCCGCTGACCATCGGCACCGTCGGTGAGAGCGTCAACTGGCACTTCGGCTTCACGCTCGCCGCGGTCGGCATGGCCCTGGGCCTCGCCCAGTTCCTGCTCGGCACCCGCCACCTGAGCGCCGAGAGCGATGTCGTCGCGCAGCCCGCGACGCCCCAGGAGAAGACGTCCGTCCTGCGCAAGGGCCTGATCTGGCTGGCCGTCGCGGCGGTCTTCTACACCCTGCTCGGGGTGAGCGGTAACTTCGCCGACTGGGCGCTGATGCCGATCACCATCGCCGGCCTGATCATCCCGATCGCCGTGCTGTTCCGCATGAAGCGCGACAAGGAGCTCTCGGAGCTGGAGCAGTCCAAGCTCTCCGGCTACATCTGGTTCTTCGTGGTCGCCGCCGTCTTCTGGATGATCTACGACCAGAACGGCTCGACGCTGTCGATCTTCGGTGAGAACTCGACCACCAACGACCTGCTGGGCTTCCACTTCCCGACGTCCTGGTACCAGTCGCTGAACCCGGTCTTCATCATGGCGCTCGCCCCGGTGGTCGCTTCCGGGTGGCTGTGGCTGAACAAGCGCGGCAAGGAGCCGAGCACCGCCGTCAAGTTCGCGTCCAGCCTGTCGCTGATCGGCATCTCGTTCGCGGTGTTCCTCTTCCCGCTGCTGGACACCGCGGCCAACGGCGGCAAGGTCAGCCCGATGTGGCTGGTGGCGATCTACTTCATCCAGACCATCGGTGAGCTCTGCCTCTCCCCGGTCGGCCTGTCGGTCACCACGAAGATGGCGCCCGCCAAGTACGGCTCCCAGATGATGGGTGTCTGGTTCCTGGCGGTCACCGCCGGTGACTCCGTGGCGGGTCTGCTGACCTCGCCGCAGCTGAACGTCGACCTGAACACCACCGGTTCGGTCGCCGTCGAGGCCGCCCTCGCGGTCGTCGCCGGCGTCGGCATCTGGATGTCCCGCAAGCGGGTCAAGCAGCTGATGGGCGGCGTCAACTGACGCCTGCCGGCCCCGGACGGCGGTAAGGGGGCGTCGCACCGACGGTGCGACGCCCCCTTCGTCGTGCGGTGGACCCGCCGGATCAGCGGAGCCGGGTCCGGCGCCGCGGCAGGAACGTGAACGCCGCGCCGCCCAGCAGGACGGCCGTGCCGGCGAGCAGGCCGAGCGCGGTCAGCGCGCCCCGTCCGCCGGTGCCGGTGTGGGCCAGCTCGCCGCCGCTGCCGCTGCTGCCCGAGCCGCCGGCCGATCCGGTCGCGCTACCACCGGACGCCGTGCCGCCGCCGGACGCGGTGGTCCCGCCCGTGGAGCCGCTCGACGCACCGCCGGAGGTGCCGCCCGGCTGGGCCGCGGTGTCGAGGGTGAGCGAGGCCCCCGGGTCCTTCTCCGGGGTGCAGGTCGTGGTCGTGCCCAGGGCGTTGACGGTGAGCACGCCCGGGGTCAGCGTGGCCTTGCCGGTGGCGCCCGGCTTGTAGGTGCCCTTCAGATCGGGGATCTCGATCGGATCGCCGGACTTGATGGGCTCGGGGTTGGTCGGCCCCGCCACCTTGACCGTTCCCTTGTCCGCGCCGCCCACCTTGACGTCCATCGACGGCTTGACGGAGTCCTTGGGGATGTCCGCCGGGCTGGTCATCACGGACTTCTTGAACTGCACCGTCAGGTCGTAACCGCCGCCCTTCTTCACGGCGTTGATCTGCACCGGCGAGGTCGCCTTCTTGTCGCCGATGGGCGTCTTGCAGGCGTAGGGGACCAGGACCTCCTTGCCCTTGTACGCGGTGCCGTCGGGGTCGCCGCCGGAGCCGCCGGTCGAACCACCGGCGCTCGAACCTCCCGTGGCGCCGCCGTCCGTGGCGCCGCCGCTGCTGCCGCCCGTGGTGCTCCCGCCGGTGCTTCCCCCAGAAGTGCCGGAGGTCGTCCCGCCGGTGGAGCCGCCCGTCGTGCCACCCGTGCTGCCGCCGGTCGTCCCGCCGTTGGAGCCCCCGCCGTCGGTGACCTTGATCGTCACCGCGGGCTTCACCTCCTCCTTGGGCGAGCACTTGGTGTCCGTGGAGATCGGCCGGTTGACGTTGATGTTGTAGAAGCCGGGGGTCAGCGTGACCTCACCGGGCTTGGTCAGCTTGAGCCTGCCCGTCATGTCGGACAGCTTCATCGGACTGCCCTTGGGAATCGGCGGGTTCTGCCGCGGCCCCTTCATGGCCAGGTCCCCGCTCTGCGCCCCGGCCACCTTGATCGTGCCGGTGGGCTGGACCGTGTCCTTGCCCAGATCGAGGATGTCGGGGTTCTTGGACGCGCCCTCGACGGTCTTCCAGACCACCTCGATCTCGTCCCCGACCTTGGCCGTGGCGGGCGCGCCGACGTCCACCTTCGTGGTGCCCTCGATCGGTGGCAGCCCCGATATCGGCGGCGGCAGACACTCGGTCTTGTACGAGACCTCAGCGGCCGCGGCGGCACCGGCCGCGGTCATGATGCCCGCTCCCGCGAGCGCCAGCGCGGCCACCGAGGCCACCGCGGCTCTCCTCCGTTGCCTCATCACGCAGAACCTTTCGACGTCGGTCGTTCGGTGGATGTGGTGGTGGACGGTGCGGTGTCCGGGGTGAACCACGGCAGCGCGGCGGAGTCGCCGGCCGGCGTGGTGCGACGGGTGCGGAAGCGGGGGCGGGCGTGGCCCGCCGGGCGGTGCGGGCGTACCCGGTCCACGACTGCCATGCCGATACGGAACACGGCCGTCGGGACCACGACGCACAGCAGCACCCAGAAGAGCGTCACGCCCCAGGGCCGGCCGACGCCCCAGGGCTGCTCGGCCAGTACCTTGCCGCCGTATTTGAGGGAGACCAGATAGTCCCCGTGGGCCCCGGCCGCCAGCTCGACCGGCAGCCTGACCTGCGCTTTCTTGCCGGGCGGTACGGTCCCCCGCCACTGCTGCTCCTCCCACCGGGGGGCGAAGACGCCGTGCGAGGTGCCGACCTGGAAGACCGGGTCACGGGCCGGGGCGGAGCCCAGATTGCCGACCGTGACGGTCAGTTCACGCTGCGGCGGGGCGCCGAACCAGGTGAGCAGTCCGCTGCTGCCGGCCAGCCGCGGCGGGGACAGCACCGCCAGCCGGCCGCCGGTGCGCTCCCTCGGCAGCGGCGCCACCGGATGGCCCGCCACCTTGAACGCGGCGTCCGCGGCGGCCGCCGCCCCCGTCACCGTCGCCACGTGCACCACGCAGGGGCAGGGCTTGGGCGGTTCGGCGACCGGCAGGCGCCGGCGGAAGGTGCCGTCCGGGTCGGTGGTGACCGCCCGGCCGTCCCCGTTGGCGCAGGAATTGGTCCCGCCGATCATGTTCTGTCCGCAGATCAGCAGGGTGAGCAGGGCCCTGGGCCGCCAGCCGCGACCGGTCACGGTCAGGGTGCCGCCCTTGCCGGCCTCCTTCTCGGAGAGCCGGACGGTGGGGTGGCCACCGGGTGCCTCGGCCGGCGACGCGGCGCGGGCACTGCCGGCCGCCGGCGGGACCAGGACGAGGGCGGCGGCGAGGGCCGTGGCGACGGCGGTGGGCAGGGCAGCCGTCTTGGCGGGCCGCCCGGCCACCGGGCCACCGGGGCCGCCGCCCCCGCCCCGCCGGTCGTCCCGCTCGCCTCCGGGCCGGCGCCGGCGTCGCCGCCGTACGGTCAGCAGGCCGGCCGCGCCCGCCACCGGGACCAGCGCCGCCCCCGCCGCGACGCCCCACGGGAGGGCGGTGTACGTGGCCGTGACGGCGTCGTGCGCACCGCCGTCCGCGGTCACCGTGAGCCGGAGGTCCACCGCGTCCAGGGCCGGCGGATCGGGCCAGTCCTCCGTCAGACGGGCCCGCTCACCGGGCTCCAGCGTGATCGGCAGGGTACGGGCGGCGCGCCGCAGCACCGGCCCGAGGACGCCGTCGGCACGTACCGCGAGCCGCGGGGTGAGCACCGTGTTCCCGCGGTTGACCAGCGTGTACCGGACGACCGCCGCACTCCCCCGCCGGTGCACCGACACGTCCTCGGCGGTCAGCGCGGACAGCGCCGGGCCGGCCACCCGCAGATGGACCGGTACGGTGCGGCGCACCGCGGGCCCGCCGTGCCGCGCCGGTCCGCCGGTCGCCGTGATCGTGCCGGGGTGGTCGCCCGGTGCCGCGTCGCGCGGCACGGTCACCGTGAACGGGACGCTCGCCCGGGTGCGCGGCGGCACCGTGACCTGCCGCGCGGCGAACCGGAGCCAGGAACCGGTGCGGCCGCCCGTTCCACCGCCGGTGCCGCGCAGCCGTACGGTGACGGCCCGGCTGGTGGGGTTGCCGAGGGCGAGCCGGTCCGTGAGCACGGTGCCCGGCGCGCCCTCCAGGTAGAAGTACGGGCGGTCCTGCGCGCCCGGTGCGGCGCCGGGTCCGGCGGCGGGCGCGGCGGACCAGCCCGGCCCGGCCGGTGCGGCGGGGCGGGCCTGGGCGGCGGCGGGGCACAGCAGTACCGCTGCGGCCGCGAGGACCGCACCGCTGACCGCGGGGCGAGGACGGAACGGCATCGGCGGCTCCTGGTACTCGTGGTACTCGTGGTGCACAGGCTGCACGTGGTGCTGCGGAGGCTGCGGTCCGGATGCGGTCAGGCGCGCTGGTGACGGCGGGTCAGCCAGAGCACCCCGGCCGCGCCGGCCAGCAGCACCGTGCCGCCGAGGGTGCCCAGCGCCACCGCGGAGTCGGCCGGTCCGGTCTGCGGCAGCCGTCCGCCGGAGGAGCCGCCCGTACCGCCGGTGGCCGCGGCGCCGCCGCTGCCGCCGGAGCCCTTGACGTCGAGGGTGAGGGAGGGCTTGGGATGGTTGCCGGGGGTGCAGGTGGTGGTGGTGCCGAGCGCCTTGATGGTGAGGGTGGCGGCCGTGAAGGTGACCTTGCCGCTCGCCTTCGGGGTGTACGTCCCGCTCAAGTCACTGATCTTGATGGGGGTGTTGGCCGGTATCGCCCGGTCGTTGGGCGGCCCGGTGACCGGGACCGTACCGCTCTCCGCGCCGCCCAGCTGGATCAGCGCGCTCGGTTTCATGGCGCCCTTGCCCAGCTCGACGGGGCTGGAGGAGACCCCCTTCTCGAAGGTCATCACGAGTGTGTACGCGCCGCCGCTGGGGGTGCTCCGGATGTCGATCGGTGAGACCGCGCCCTTGTTCCCGATCGGTGTCTTGCACTGGTAGTTGACGTCGACGACCTCGGCGTGGGCGGCCGGCGCGGTGAGCAGCACCGCGGACCCCGCCGTCAGCGCCGCGACGGCGGCGAGGCCGGCCGCCCGGCGCGGTCGCCGGCCGTGCTGTGCGTAGAAGCGGGCCACTGTCCGTTCCCCTTCTCCCGATGGGCGCACCGCCGACTGTTACTGACGGCACATCAGATTGGCCGCTCAAGGTACGCCGGGGACCTTGCCGAGGGAAGGCACAGCACAGCCCCGATCGGTCCGGGGCCGCGCCGGCGGGCACATCCGGCCGCCCGGCCGGGCACCGCGGGGTCCGGGAACGGCAAAAGCACGGGTCCGGGAACGGCAAAAGCGCGGATCCACGGACCCGCGCTCCTCTCCTGCCGCCGCCTTGGTCAGGCCGGTGCGGCGAGCTCCGCCCAGACGGTCTTGCCGGTGCCGTCCGGATTGCGCACGACGCCCCAGTCCAGGCAGAGCCGTTGCACGATGAACATGCCGTGACCGCCCGGGCGGCCGGGGCGGTGCGGGCTACGCGGCGCCGGTGAGCCCGCGCCGAGGTCGGTGACCTCCAGCCGCAGCACCTTGGACGTGCAGCGCAGCCGCAGTTCCTCGGGGCCCTCGGCGTGCAGACAGGCGTTGGTGACCAGTTCCGACACCACGAGCAGCACGTCCTCGGCGGCGGCCCGCTGGTCGGCGCCGGCGGCCGGCAGCCAGCCCCAGTCGTGCAGGGCCTGCCGGGCGAAGTCACGGCCACGTGCCACGGCACCCCGGGTGCCCGCCAGGCGCAGCCGGCGGATCTGGCCCGCCGGCATGGCGGCGGACGGAACGGCGGCGGAAGCACCGGCGCCGCCCGGCTCCGGGCCTAGATCGCCCGGCGGGTACGGCCGGGTGGTGCTCATCAGCGCTTCACCTCACCGATTCGCCTATTCACGGAGAACAGATAGCGGACTGCTTGCAACGGATTCAGATGTCTCCTGCCCGACCGGACCGTGAGAACACCCACTTCTTGGGTACGGAAGTTGTGACACGGACTACGCGCCCGGAACAGATCGTTCCGGACACCGTCGTCAGGTCACTCGGCCAGGGCCGCATCGACGGAATCGTGCACCGTGAAGACTGCCTCGGCACCGGTGATCTCGAATACCCGGGCGACCACCGGCTGCATGCCGGCCAGGTGGACCCCGCCTCCTTCGGCCTCCGCCTTCAGGCGCGCGCCGAGCAGGACGTTGAGGCCCGTGGAGTCCATGAATTCGAGCTGTGAGCAGTCGACCACCAGACGTGCATAGCCGTCGTCCACACAGCCCTCGAGTGATTCCCGCAACAGGTCCGCGGTGTGGTGATCTAGCTCACCTGTGACCGTCACGACTGCGCTTGCGCCGTGATGGCGGATCTCGACGTGAAGCCGGCCCCGGCTTGCACTGCCGACCGTCCCGCGGTCCATGCGAGCGCACCCCTTTTGCTGTCTAGACGACTGGATTGCTTACGACTGCGCGCGTCGAACCCTACGCCTTCCTGACGCGCGCCGGTAGCCGAACAATCCGCATATTGCCCAATATACGGACAACGCTTACTTGCCATCTTCCGGCAAAGCCAGGTAGGCGTAGAAGCACACATTCGCAACGGCCGGCTTTGGAGGCGCCGCACACCGAAGGCTTCACGTAGAGGCATCGGCAGCCATATGCCGAGAACGATGGAGGAGACCATGTCACCCCGGCTCGACGAACTGCGTACCGACGACACCCGGCAGTCCGCATCGTCGACACCCCCGTCCGACCCGTCCGGGCACATCCCTTCCCAGGCGATCCCTGCCGAATCCGATCCGGCAGTTTTTTCCGAGATCGACGATCTGCCCGAGATCCCGCCGTTCGACGAGGTGGGTCCGGTGGACGCGAGGGCTCTGTCCAAGACCCTCTTCGAGCGGCTCGAATCGCTCGAGGAAGGCACCCACGAATTCGCTTACGTCCGCAACACCCTGGTCGAGCTCAATCTCGCCCTGGTGAAGTTCGCCGCCTCCCGATTCCGCTCCCGCAGCGAACCGATGGAGGACATCGTCCAGGTCGGCACGATCGGCCTGATCAAGGCGATAGACCGCTTCGAACTCAGCCGCGGTGTGGAGTTCCCGACGTTCGCGATGCCGACCATCGTCGGCGAGATCAAGCGCTTCTTCCGCGACACCAGCTGGTCGGTGCGCGTACCGAGGCGTCTGCAGGAACTGCGCCTGGACCTCGCCAAGGCCGGCGACGAACTCGCCCAGAAGCTGGACCGTGCACCCACCGTGCACGAACTCGCCGAACGCCTCGGCATCACCAGGGACGAGGTCGTCGAGGGGATGGCCGCGAGCAACGCCTACACCGCGAGCTCGCTGGACGCCCAGCCCGAGGAGGACGACAGCGAAGGCGCGCTGGCGGACCGGATCGGCTACGAGGACAACGGACTCGTGGGCATCGAGTACGTCGAGTCGTTGAAGCCGCTGATCGCCGAACTCCCGCCGCGCGACCGGAAGATCCTGTCCCTGCGCTTCGTGGCGAACATGACGCAGTCCGAGATCGGCGAGGAGCTGGGCATCTCCCAGATGCATGTCTCCCGTCTGCTCTCCCGCACGCTCGGCCGGCTCCGCAAGGGGCTGATGGTCGAGGAGTGAGGACCGCGGTCGGTCCCGCCGGTCCCCGCGGCCGGCACCGCCCGCGCGAAGGAGGGCCCGCCCCGGATCACCGGGACGGGCCCTCCTCCGCGTCCGGAGGCCGTGCGCCTCCCGTGGCCTCCTACGGCCTGCTGTGCGGTCCTACGGCCTGCCGTGGCCTGCTGTGGCCTGCTGTGGCCTGCTGTGCGTCAGACCAGAACTCCCTTGTGCCACACGGCCGAGACGAGCGGGACGCCCGGGCGGTAGGCGAGGTGGACATGGCTGGGGGCGTCCAGGAGGGCCAGGTCGGCTCGGGCCCCCGGAGCGATGCGGCCGACGTCGGTGCGGCGCAGTGCCCGGGCGCCGCCCGCGGTGGCCGACCAGACCGCCTCGTCGGGGGTCATGCCCATGTCGCGGACGGCCAGGGCGATGCAGAACGGCATGGAACTGGTGAAGGACGAGCCGGGGTTGCAGTCGGTGGACAGCGCGACGGTGGCGCCGGCGTCGAGCAGCGGACGGGCGTCGGGCCACTGGGCGCGGGTGGAGAACTCGGCGCCGGGCAGCAGCGTGGCGACGGTGTCGGACTGCGCGAGGGCGTCGATGTCCGCGGGGCTGAGGTGGGTGCAGTGGTCGGCGGAGGCGGCGCCGAGCTCGACCGCGATCTGTACGCCGGGGCCGTGGCCGAGCTGGTTGGCGTGCACCCGCGGGGCGAGGCCCCGGGCCTTGCCGGCGGTGAGGATGGCGCGGGCCTGGTCGCCGTCGAAGGCGCCCTTCTCGCAGAAGACGTCGATCCAGCGGGCGTGCGGGGCGCAGGCGTCCAGCATCGGGCCGGTGACCAGGTCGACGTAGCCGGCCGGGTCGTCGGCGTGGTCGGGCGGGACGATGTGGGCGCCGAGGAAGGTGACCTCGTCGGTGTGCGCGGCGGCGATGCGCAGCGCCCGGGCCTCGTCCTCGACGGTCAGGCCGTAGCCGGACTTGGTCTCGAACGTGGTCGTGCCCTGGCGGAGCGCCTCGGCGAGGTGGCGGGTGAGGTTGGCCTCCAGTTCCCCGTCGGTGGCGGCGCGGGTGGCGGCGACGGTGGTGCGGATGCCGCCGGCGGAGTAAGGGCGCCCGGACATCCGGGCGTTGAACTCCTCGGTGCGGTCACCGGCGAAGACGAGGTGGGAGTGGGAGTCGACGAAGCCGGGGATACCGGCCCGGCCGGCGGCGTCGACGACGTTGTCAGTGGCGGGTGCTTTGCTGGAAGCACCGACCCAGGCGATGCGGTCGCCGTCGATGACGACCGCGGCGTCCTGGATCAGACCGAGGGGGCCTTCACCGAGGGAGGGGTCGTTGGTGACGAGCTGGGCGATGTGGGTGATGGCGGTGGTCGGCGCGGAGGTCGTCGTCATCGCGGGGGTGTTCTCCTTCAGCCGCGTACGGCGGCGATGGATGCTGCGAGGGCTGCGGGCACGTCGGGGACAAGAGTGTGCACACCGTCGCGGACGATCTGCCGCCCGCCGACGATGGTGTGTCGCACGTCCGCCGCGGAGGCGGCGAATACGGCCGTTTCGGCGGCCAGCCGGGGCAGTGGTCCGGCGGTGCGTACGGAGTCCAGCGCGATCGTGGTGAGGTCGGCGAGCGCGCCGGCCTCCAGGGCTCCGGCGTCGTCCCAGCCGAGGGCGGCATGGCCGTCGGCGGTGGCGGCGCGCAGCAGGGCGGCGGCGGTCCAGTGCCCGCGGGTGCGGGTGCGCAGCCGCTCGTCGAGTTCCATGGCGCGGGCCTCTTCGAGCAGGTCGATGACGGCGTGGCTGTCGCTGCCGAGGGAGAGCGGGCTGCCGCTGTCCTGAAGCCGGGTGGCCGGGCCGATGCCGTCGGCGAGGTCACGCTCGGTGGAGGGGCACATGCACACACCGGTGGCCGAGCCGCCCAGCAGCGCGATGTCCTGGTCGGTGAGGTGGGTGGCGTGCACGGCCGTGGTGCGCCGGCCCAACGCACCGTGGTCGGCGAGCAGTTGGGTGGGGGTGCGGCCGTGGGCGTCACGGCAGGCGTCGTTCTCGGCGGTCTGCTCGGAGAGGTGGACGTGCAGGGGGGCCTGCCGTTCGCGGGCCCAGTCCGCGACGGTGCCGAGCTGCGCTGCGGGCACGGCGCGTACGGAGTGGATGGCGGCGCCGATGCGGACGTGCTCGCGGTCCTCCTTGAGCGCGTCGGCGCGCTGCGCCCAGCGGTCCGCGGTGCCGTCGGAGAAGCGCAGCTGGTGCCGGTCGGGCGGGGCGCCGAAGCCGGACGAGAGGTAGGCGGTGTCGAGCAGGGTGAGGCGGATGCCGGCGTCCGAGGCGGCCGCGATCAGTGCCTGGCCCATCGCGTTGGGGTCGTCGTAGCGGGTGCCGCCGGGCGCGTGGTGGAGGTAGTGGAATTCGCCGACGCAGGTGATGCCGGCCAACGCCATCTCGGCGTAGACGGCGCGGGCGAGGGCGTAGTAGCTGTCCGGGGTGAGCCGGTCGGCGACGGCGTACATGATCTCGCGCCAGGTCCAGAAGGTGCCGCTGCCGACCTGGACGGTGCCGCGCAGTGCGCGGTGGAAGGCGTGGCTGTGCGCGTTGGCGAGGCCGGGGAGGGTCAGCCCGCGCAGGACGGTGGCGCCGGGCGGTGGGGTGTCGTCCCCGGTGCGGACGGCCGTGATCCGGCCGTCCGCGGTCTCCAGGGTCACGCCCGGCTCGACGTGACTGCCGAGCCAGGCGTGTTCGAGCCAGTACGTCGTCGGTGTTGCCTGCGTGGTCAGCGGCACGCCAGCCCCTCCAGTACGTCGGCGAGTGCGAGGACCCCGGCGGCGCAGTCGTCCTCCTCCGCCGCTTCGGCGGGTGAGTGGGACACCCCGGTCGGGTTGCGTACGAACAGCATGGCGGTGGGGACGGTTCCGGACAAAATACCGGCGTCGTGGCCCGCGCCGGTGCCGAGGACGGGCACCGGGCGCTCCGCGGTCTTGCCCAGGATGGTGCTCAGCTCGTCCCGCAGGGCGTGCTCGAACTCCACGACCGGGGTGAAGGATTCGCGGACGACGGTCAGGTCGATCCCGTCTCGTTGGGCGCGTTCGGCGGCGGCCTGCTCGATGCCGTGGATCACGGTGTCCAGGGTGTCCTGGTCGGGGGCGCGGGAGTCCAGCCAGCCGCGGACGAGCGAGGGGATGGCGTTGACACCGTTCGGCTCGACGCTGATCTTCCCGAAGGTGGCCAGGGCGCCGGCCAGCCGGGCCTGTTCCCGGGCGGCGAGCACGGTCGCGGCGTAGCTGAGCATCGGGTCGCGCCGGTCTTCCAGGCGCGTGGTGCCGGCGTGGTTGGCCTCGCCGTGGAAGTCGAACCGCCAGCGGCCGTGCGGCCAGATGGCGGAGGCGATGCCGACCGGGTCGCCGGACAGGTCCAGGGCGCGGCCCTGCTCGACGTGGAGTTCGACGAACGCGCCGATCGTGGCGAGCCGTTCGGGGTCCGGGCCGATGGCGTCGGGGTCGTAGCCGGCGCGTTCCATGGCCTGCGGCAGCGAGATGCCGTCGGCGTCGCGGAGTTCGTGCGCCGCCTCGGGGGTCAGGGCGCCGGCGGTGAGCCGGGAGCCGACGCAGGCCAGACCGAAGCGGGCGCCTTCCTCGTCGCCGAAGTTGACGATCGCCAGCGGCTTGGCGGGTTCGGCTCCACGGCTGCGGAGTTCGTCGAGCGCGGCGAAGGAGGAGACGACGCCGAGCGGGCCGTCGAAGGCGCCGCCGTCCGGCACGGAGTCCAGGTGGGAGCCGGTGACGACGGCATCGCCGGGGGCCACGTCCTGGTGGCCGGTGGCACCGAGCCAGGCCCACTGGTTGCCGTTGCGGTCGAGTTCGTAGGCGAGCCCGCGGGCCTCGGCCTGCGTTCGGAACCACGCGCGGCAGTCGGCGTCCGCGCCGGTCCAGGCGTAGCGGCGGTATCCCCCGGTGGCGGAGTTGCGGCCGAGCGGCCGCAACTCCTGCCACATCTCGTGGAACGAGGCGGTCACGCGCCCTCGCCCTCGCGCATCGGGATGCGGACGCCGCGCTCGGCGGCCACCTCGTCGGCGCGCTCGTAGCCGGCGTCGACGTGGCGGATGACGCCCATGCCGGGGTCGTTGGTGAGGACCCGGCGGATCTTCTCGCCGGCCAGCGGGGTGCCGTCGGCGACGGTGACCTGTCCGGCGTGGATCGAGCGGCCCATGCCGACGCCGCCGCCGTGGTGGAGCGAGACCCAGGAGGCGCCGGAGGCGACGTTGACCATGGCGTTGAGCAGCGGCCAGTCGGCGATCGCGTCCGAGCCGTCCTTCATGGCCTCGGTCTCGCGGTAGGGGGAGGCGACGGAGCCGCAGTCGAGGTGATCCCGGCCGATGGCCAGCGGGGCGCGCAGGGTGCCGTCGGCGACCATCTCGTTGAACCGCTCGCCGGCCTTGTCGCGTTCGCCGTAGCCGAGCCAGCAGATCCGGGCGGGCAGGCCCTGGAAGTGGACCCGCTCGCCGGCCATCTTGATCCACCGGGCGAGCGACTCGTTCTCCGGGAAGAGGTCGAGGATCGCCTTGTCGGTGGCGGCGATGTCCTGGGCGTCACCGGACAGCGCGGCCCAGCGGAACGGTCCCTTGCCCTCGGCGAACAGCGGCCGGATGTAGGCGGGGACGAAGCCGGGGAAGGCGAACGCCCGGTCGTAGCCGGCGAGTTGGGCCTCGCCGCGGATGGAGTTGCCGTAGTCGAAGACCTCGGCGCCGGCGTCCATGAAGCCGACCATGGCCTCGACGTGCCTGGCCATCGACTCGCGGGCCCGCTGGGTGAAGTCGGCGGGCTTCTCGGCGGCGTAGGCGGCCATGTCGGCGAAGTCGACGCCGAGGGGGAGGTAGGCCAGCGGGTCGTGGGCGCTGGTCTGGTCGGTGACGATGTCGATCGGGGCGCCCTCGGCGAGCATCCGCGGCAGCAGCTCGGCGGCGTTGCCCAGCAGGCCGATGGAGAGCGGTTTGCGCTGGTCGCGGGCCTCGACGGCGAGCTGGAGGGCGTGCTGGAGGCTGTCCGCCTTCACGTCCAGGTAGCGGTGCTCGATGCGTCGCTCGATGGCGCGCGGGTCGCAGTCGATGCAGATGGCGACGCCGTCGTTCATGGTGACGGCGAGCGGCTGGGCGCCGCCCATGCCACCGAGGCCGGCGGTGAGGGTGATGGTCCCGGCGAGGCTGCCGCCGAACTTCTTCGCCGCGACGGCGGCGAACGTCTCGTAGGTGCCCTGGAGGATGCCCTGGGTGCCGATGTAGATCCACGAACCGGCGGTCATCTGACCGTACATGGTGAGGCCGAGGGCCTCCAGGCGGCGGAACTCCTCCCAGTTGGCCCAGTCGCCGACGAGGTTGGAGTTGGCGATGAGCACCCGCGGCGCCCACTCGTGCGTCTGCATGACGCCGACCGGCTTGCCGGACTGGACGAGCATCGTCTCGTCCTGCTTGAGCGTGGTGAGGGTGCGCACCATCGCGTCGAAGGAGCGCCAGTCACGGGCGGCCTTGCCGGTGCCGCCGTAGACGACGAGCTGGTCCGGGTGTTCGGCCACCTCCGGATCGAGGTTGTTCTGCAGCATGCGCAGCGCGGCTTCCTGCTGCCATCCCCGAGCACTCAGCTCCGTACCGCGCGGTGCCCGCACGGGTCGCGGTCCCGACATGGGCCGTGCCTCCTGACATCGAATGGATTGAGCTATTCACATCTTGGGGTCGATGAATAGCGCTAGTCAACAGGACGCGGTGAAGGTTTTCCACAGCGGGCTTTTTCGACTTGCCCGGCCGGAAAGTCGGTGTTAGCTTTCCCAGTAGGAAAGTTGAGGTGGGGTGCCGGCACGGGCCCCGCCGGTCTGGAACGCCAACGGGGAGGCGAAGGACATGACGACACCGGTTGATGCCGAGCGGGCCTGGCAGGATCTCCAGCGCATCCGGGTGCCCCAGGAGCGGGTGTACGACGAGGTCGAGCGCTGCGCACAGACCGACCGCGGGGGCACGTACGTGACCGCGGGCCTGATGTGGCTCTTCCTCGCCAGCTGGGGGCTCGACCTCCCGAAGTGGGGCTCCTTCGTGCTCCTCGGCGCCTATGTCGCCGCCCTGGTCGCCCTGGCCGTCGTCTACAGCCGCCGGAGCCGGATGCGACTGCACCGGTCGCGGTACGGCTGGCGCAGCGTCGTCTCCTGCGCCGCGGGCGCTGTCCTCAGCGGCGGCACGATCATCCTCACCGGGCGCCTGACCGACTGGCTGACGCTGCCCTACGGCAGCCTGATCCAGGCCACGCTCTCCGCCGGCGTCTTCGTGCTCTTCGTCGGCCCGGCCAACCGCTGGGCGGTCAGCCCGCTGCGCGGCCGGGGCCTGAACGACCACACCGTGAGAACCGTCCCCGAGGAGGAGGGCCGATGAGCACTCCATCGGGCTTCGACGAACTGATCCATCCCTCCACCCGGCTGTCGGTCGTCGCCCTGCTCGCCGCGACGGAATGGGCCGACTTCTCCTTCATCCGGGACAGCCTCTCGCTCAGCGACTCCGCGCTGTCCAAGCAGCTGCACACCCTGGAGGAGGCCGGATATCTGGAGATCCACAAGGAGGGCGGCGGTCGTAAACGCCGCACCAAGGTACGGCTGACGGACCGTGGCCGCACCGCTTTCGAGGGGCATGTGGCCGCGCTCCGGGCGATCGTCGAGGGCGCCGGCCCCACGGCCGCACCCGCGGCCTCACCACCACCACCCGATCCGGGGCAGGCCTCGGACCCGACCACTCAGCAACAGCACGCGGAGGCACACCGATGACGACCACCGAGGGCACGCCCGTGTCCCCGACCGCCCCTGCCGCACCGCCGGTCATCGAGGTGAGCGGCCTGCGGATGTCCTACGGCAGCACCGATGTGCTGCACGGGGTCGACCTGGACGTCCGGCGCGGCGAGGTCTTCGCACTGCTCGGCCCCAACGGCGCCGGGAAGAGCACCACCGTCGAGGTCCTGGAGGGCTTCCGGGAGCGTTCCGCCGGGACGGTCCGGGTGCTGGGCACGGACCCGGCGCGCGGCGGCGACGCCTGGCGCGGCCGGATCGGCCTGGTCCTGCAGTCCTGGCGGGACCACCGCCGCTGGCGGGTGGGCGAGTTGCTGACGCACTTCGCCACGTACCACCAGGCGCCGCGCGACCCCGCCGAGCTGCTGGCCCTGGTCGGCCTCACCGGTCAGTCCGGCAAGCAGCTGGACCAGCTCTCCGGCGGCCAGCGGCGCCGCGTGGACGTGGCGCTCGCCCTGGTCGGCCGCCCCGAGCTGGTCTTCCTGGACGAGCCGACCACCGGCTTCGACCCCGAGGCCCGCCGCGACTTCCACGAGCTGATCGAGGGGCTGGCCCGCGACGAGGGCGTCACGATCCTGCTGACCACGCACGACCTGGTGGAGGCCGAGCGGCTGGCCGACCGGATAGCGATGCTGGTCAACGGCCGGATCCGGGCCTACGGCACCCCGGCGGAGCTGGCCCGCAGCGCCGCCGCCCAGGCCGAGGTCCGCTGGACGGCCCCGGACGGCACGGCCCGTCGGGAGCGCACCACGGACCCGTCCCGGCTGGTCTGGGAACTCCACCGCGAGATCGGCGGCCCGGTCGCCGACCTGGAGGTGCGCCGCCCGACGCTGGAGGACACCTATCTGCGGATGGTGCACCAGGAAGAGGTGACCCAGGCCGCGACCGGACCGATGACGGACGCCTTCGACGGTGTCGCCGACAGGCAGAACCGCGCCGCCTAAGGGCCGGGCGCACAGCACCACAGACCAAGGGGGACCGACATGACAGCGGTCGACACAGTGACGGCAGCGACGAACGCGGACGGGGCAAGCAGCATGGCGGACAAGGGAGTGGGAGACGGCGGACGGGGCCCTGCCGGGGGCAGGCCCGGTTCCCTCCGGCGCTACTGGCGGGCCGGCGTGCTGCGCGGCGGGATCGAGATACGGCATCTGCTCCGCAACCCCAGGGAACTGAGCGGCCATCTGATCAACATCGTGGTCGCGCTGGTCGTCGTGAGCTACATGGACGACAACGTCCCGGGGACGCATGTCCCGATGGCGCATCTGACGCTCTGCGGCTTCGCCGCCTATCTGCTCTTCCAGATCGGGCTGGTGAACCTCCCGCAGATCCTGGTCACCGAGCGGGAGGAAGGCGCCCTGCTGCGGCTGCGGACCACCCCGGGCGGCATACCGGCCTACCTCATCGCCAAGTCGGTGCTGGTCGTCGCGATGGCGCTGGTCACCCTGGTCGTCCTGCTGGGCGCCGGCGCGCTGCTGGCGAACGGGCCGCTGCCGCACGGTGTCGACAACTGGCTGACGCTGCTGTGGGTCAGCGCGCTGGGGCTGCTGGCCGTGGTGCCGCTCGGTGCGGCCATCGGTGCCGTGCTGCCCAATCCCCGCGAGGCGCTGGCGCTGATCATGCTGCCGGCCATGGGCCTGCTGGTGACGTCCGGGGCGATGTTCCCGCTCACCTCGCTGCCCGCGGTCGTCCAGAAGATCGCCTCGGTCTTCCCGCTGAAGTGGATGGCCCAGGGCGTGCGCTCGGCGCTGCTCCCGGACGTCGCGCGGGCCGCGGAACCGGCCGGCTCCTGGGAGCTGCCGACGGTCGCCCTGGTCCTCACCGCCTGGGTCGTGGTCGGCTTCCTGCTCGCCGTACCCCTGCTGCGCCGTGCGGCCCGCCGCGAGTCCGGCTCCCGCCTCGGCGAACGCCACCGCAAGGCCAACCTCGGAGGGGCCCCCGCAGCCTGACCGGGTCTTCCCGGTCCGCCCCGGCCCGGCCGGCGCCCGTCCACCCCCGGGACGGCGCCGGCCGGGCCCCTTCGCCCACCGGGGCCGCCCCGCCCGGTAAGCGATGGCGCGGGGGCCCCGGGCGATGATGGAGTGGCCCCATGACGTACACGGACCGAGACCGTGCCGTACAGGCAGCCGTTGCCGAGGGGCTGGTGGGGCCCGAGGAGCCGGTGGCCGGGCTGCTGGACATCGCAGGCGTCCGGCGGTCGGTGGCCGAACTCCGCGCCGCCTTCGAGGAGTTCGCCGCCCCCGGTGCGCCGGTGCTGCACGCCTTCGCGGTGAAGGCGGCCTCGCTGGTGCCCGTGCTGCGGCTGCTGGCGCAGGAGGGGCTCGGCTGCGAGGTGGCCAGTCCCGGCGAGCTGGCGCTGGCCCGGGCCGCCGGAGTACCGGCCGACCGCACGGTCCTGGACTCACCGGCCAAGACCCCCGCCGAGCTGCGCGAGGCGCTGTCCCTGGGCATCGCCGTCAACGCCGACAACCGCGAGGAACTGGCCCGTATCGACCGCCTGAGGTCGTCCGTGCCGAGCACCGCGCCCCTCGGCCTGCGGGTCAATCCGCAGATCGGCGGCGGCCGCATCGGAGCGATGAGTACGGCCACCGACCACTCGAAATTCGGTATCGCGCTCCGCGACGAGGGCGCCCGCGACTGGGTCGTCCGCGCCTGCCTCGACCGTCCGTGGCTGACCCGGCTGCACGCCCACGTCGGTTCACAGGGCATCCCGCTGGAGCTGATGGGTGCCGGGGTGCGCACCCTGTTCGACCTCGCCGAGGAGATCAACGAACGGGCCGGCCGGCAGCAGATCGACACCCTGGACATCGGCGGCGGCCTCCCGGTCAACTTCTCCTCCGACGCCACCACCCCCACCTACCGCGAGTACGCCGCGCTGCTCCGCTCGGCCGTCCCCGGGCTGCTCGCCGGGCGCTACGGCCTGATCACCGAGTTCGGCCGCTCCCTGCTGGCCAAGCACGGCACGGTCCTCGCCCGCGTCGAGTACGCGAAGTCGGCGGGCGGCCGCCCGATCGCGGTCACCCATGCCGGCGCCCAGGTCGCCACCCGTACGGTCTTCGTCCCCGAGGCCTGGCCGCTCCGGGTCGCGGCCTACGACGCGGACGGGCGCCCCAAGACGGGGGCGCCGGTCGCCCAGGACATCGCCGGCCCCTGCTGCTTCGCCGGCGACCTGGTCGCCGAGAACCGCCCGCTCCCCCTCCTGCGGTCCGGCGACCACGCCGCCCTGCTCGACACCGGCGCGTACTACTTCTCCACGCACTTCGCCTACAACTCGCTGCCCCGCCCCGGCGTCTACGGCTACACCGCCACCCCCGACGGCGTCCGCTTCGCGGTCATCCGCACCCCGCAGACCCTGTCGGAACTCACCACGGAAAGCGGCGGCGACCATGCGGATTCGCTGAGTGGCTTGTAAGCCCACGGACCTGGCCGCTCTGCGGCGCCTCCCACGTACCCGTCTGTCCCGCCGCGGGGCTTGCTCGCCGTTGCGCTTTGCGGCGCCCCGCACGCACCTTGCCGTCCCGCCCCGGGGCGTCTCGCCGTTGCGCCTGCGGCGGGCTAGGTGGTATCGGGTGCGGTGACGGACCTCCGGGGCCTTGTTCGTGGACTGCTTCGCTTTACGTCCAC
>NZ_JBHWDV010000076.1:0-26541 GCF_042734445.1 Streptomyces sp. NPDC059649 | reverse complement strand
TGTTGTCGGGTGCGGTGCCGGCCCTCCAGACTTCGTCCTCCGGTCCAGCCCCTCCCGTGAGTAGGAGGTGAGAGCTCAGTGGGGGCTGGCCTGATCCGTTGGCTGCGCGCACGTGGGCATTACCTGCACCCCCACCGTCCTTAACTTCCCCCCAACGGGAGGGGACGGGCCGGAGGGGCCGGTTGTGTGGACGTAAAGCGAAGCAGTCCACACAACCGGCCCCGGAGGTCCGTCACCGCACCCGACCACCACCAGCCCGCCGCAGGCGCAACGGCGAGAAGAACCGCGGCGCCGCAGACGGGTACGTGGGAGGCGCCGCCAAGCGCGCAACGGCGAGACGCCCCGCGGCGCAGCAGACGGGTACGTGCGGCGGCGCCGCAAAGCGCAACCACCACGGCGGGACAGCCGAGTACGTGGGAAGCCCAGCCGCTTAGGCTGGGGCGCATGACCAGCGACCCCGATCGTGAACCGGTGGGCAAGCCCACCTCCGTGTCCCGTATCACGCTCAGCCACATCATGACGGCCGGCGACACGAACCTCCTCGGGACCGTGCACGGCGGCGTGATCATGAAACTGGTCGACGACGCCGCGGGCGCGGTGGCCGGCCGGCACTCCGGCGGGCCGGCGGTGACCGCCTCCATGGACGAGATGGCCTTCCTGGAGCCGGTCCGGATCGGCGACCTCGTGCACGTCCGCGCCCAGGTCAACTGGACCGGCCGCTCCTCGATGGAGGTCGGCGTACGGGTCCTGGCCGAGCGCTGGAACGAGTCCAGCCCGGCCCAGCAGGTCGGCTCCGCCTACCTCGTCTTCGCCGCCGTCGACGAACACGGCAAGCCGCGCCCGGTGCCGCCGGTGATCCCCGAGACCGAACGGGACAAGCGCCGCTACCAGGAGGCGCAGATCCGCCGTACGCACCGGCTCGCCCGGCGCCGCGCGATCAAGGAGCTGCGCGAACGGCGCGCCGCGGAAGGCCTCGACGACGCATAGCGGCCACCGCCAGCTGCCCGAGCAGCGCCAGGCCCGCCCCGATCACGGTGCCGACCGCGGCGCACAGCACATCGTCGATGTCGGCGATCCGCCCGGCCCGCATCAGCAGCTGCGCCGTCTCGATCACCAGGGACAGTCCGACCCCGAGCAGGAACGCCAGCGCGACCGGGGCCCGTGGCACGGCGAACCGCAGCAGCAGCGGCACCGGCACGAACAGCGCCGCATTGGCGGTCTGCCGCCGTACCAGCATCGACAGCTCCCCGGGCTCCAGCTGGGCGCCCAGCTCGAACAGGCCTTCACCGGGCCGCCACCACACCGTCGCGTCCCCCGAGCCGATCGGCTGCGCCGGTGCCAGCGTCGCCACCAGGAGCAGCAGCAGCCAGCCGGCCAGCAGCACCCGGGCGGTGGTGCGCGGCGCGGCCCCGGCCGGGGCCAGCGCGGTCCACAGGGCGAACCCCGCCGCCAGCGCCAGCGCCGCGATCAGGAACAGCGTCACCGTGGTGGGGGTGATGCCCAGCACAACCTGCCACACGAGGTGCACCTTTCCAGTAGGTCCCTGGCGCCCGCCGGGCGTCAGCCGCAGCTCCATTTGGTGACGTAGACCGTTTCCGCGTGCTCCATGACGCCGCGGACGCACTCGTCGGCGAGCATCTCCACCCGGCCGCTCAGGGTGACCGCGCCGTGCTCGGTCCGGCGGGTGCCGAACCAGCCGGGGAACGCCGTGATCCGGGGGTTCTTGCGCTGGTAGCCGAGCCGCACCGAGATCTCCCCGAGGCCGGCCGCCGCCCCGTGCCGCCGGTAGCTCGCGGTGTACGTCCCGTCGGAGCCGACCGGGCCGCGCAGGCACAGCTGGCCGCGGACCAGGTCCCCGCAGCCGGTCGGGGCGGCGGGCGCCGGTGGAGCCGCGGCGGCGGTCGCCGCGACCAGGCACAGCGCGGCCGCCGCGACGAACGCGCGGCGGACCCGGCGGCGGGCGTCCGGGCGGTGCGCGGGCGGCACGGCCGGGGTGCGGCGGGGCGCGGGGACACTCATGCCGGGGCCTCGCTTCGCGTCCTCATGGGCACACCGCCTGGTCGCCGGTGACCGCCGAGACCGCGCCGGCCTGCGGCGACGGTTCCTCGGCCCGCACCCGGCGGACCGCCTCGTGGTCCTGCCCGACCGTCACCCGCATCACCGGCCCCTGCCCGGTCACCGGCCGCAGCTCCGCGCCCGGCAGCGCGGCGGCCAGCGAGCGGGCCGAGCGGTCCCAGCGCGGGTCGTAGACGATGACCGTACGGGTCAGCCGGCCGAGCGTGGAGTTGCCCGGGGGGCCGACCGTCGCGAACCCGGTGGCGTGCAGCTGCCGGGCCACCGCCGTGGCCAGCCCGGCCCGGTCGCTGCCGTTGTCGACCCGGACCTGGACCCGGCCCGGCGGCACGTCCACCACCGTGGCGCGGCCCCGGTGCCGGTCCCGGTGCTCCGTGAGCGGCCGGTCCTCACGGATCGCCGCGAAGAGCTTCGGCGCCCGCACCGGGTCCCACCGCACGGTCGAGCCGACGCCCGGCACCGGCTGCGCCACGTCGCCCAGCGGTACGGAGGTGAACTCCGACGACGACGCGGTGAAGCCGCGCATCGCCTGCCCGAGGTCGACCAGGTCGTTCGCCTCGAACCCCGGATCGGCGCGGACGGACGCCAGCATCGTGTCGGCGACGTCCTTGAAGCGGATCGGGTTCATCAGCACCCCGGACGAGGTGGTCTTGTGGATGAGGGCGGCCAGGAAGCGCTGCTGGCGCTGCATCCGGCCGAGGTCCGCGGAGCCGTCGATATGGCGCGAGCGCACGTACTGCAGCGCCTGCCCGCCGTTCAGCTGCGACTTGCCCACCGGCAGGTTCAGCCCGGTGTAGCTGTCGCGCAGCGGCCGGGCGGTGCAGATCTCCACCCCGCCGACCGCGTCCACGGTCCGCATGAAGCTGGTGAAGTCGACCTCCAGGTAGTGGTCGATGTGCACCCCCGTCATGTGCTCGACGGTCCGCACGGTCAGGTTGGGGCCGCCCTCGGCGTAGGCCGCGTTCAGTTTGATCGGGTGCGCGGCGCGGGCCCGGCCGGTGGCCGCGTCCGTATGGGCGGGCACCTCGGCGTAGGAGTCGCGGGGCAGGCTGACGACGCTGGCGCGGTCCCGGTCGGCCGACAGGTGCACCAGCATCAGGGTGTCCGTGCAGTGACACGGCTGCCCGCCCAGGTGGTACTTCCGCTTCTCCTCCTGGGTGAGCTTGCCCCGCCCGTCCGTGCCGACGACCAGGAAGTTCAGCCCGTCGCCGCCCCCGGGCCGGTTGCTCATCCCCTGGAACGCGTCCACCCGGCCGATGCCGGTCTCGACGCCGGTGACCATGGCGTGCCCCACCCCGCTCGCCGACAGCAGCAGCAGGGACGTGGCCGCGCCGATCCGCAGCCCCCAGCGCGGGCCCGCCGGGCGGCGGTGCGCCCCGGAGCGGTCGGCCCGGCGGGCGGAGCGGAACGGCGCGGTCACGGGGGACACCTCCGCGGTACGGACGGAACCGGCGAGAACACCGTAGGCCCATACGATCTGCTGCAAAGCGCCACACGCCGGGCACCGGGCGGCCGGCCACCCGGCTGCGTCCGGGGCGGTCCCCCATTCGCGGTAACGTGAGGCGCGATATCGCAGTCTCCCGGCGGGCGCTGCCGTCCCTGGCGGCTCCGCCACGGGCCGTACCCCTGAGGAACCATGCCGCAGCAGCCGCCCCCGGCCGTCTCCGTGATCATGCCGGTGCTCAATGAGGAACGTCACCTGCGCAATTCGGTCCGGCACATCCTGGAGCAGGAGTACGCCGGCGAGATGGAGGTGGTGATCGCCCTCGGCCCCTCCACGGACCGCACCGACGAGATCGCCGCCGAGCTGGTGGCCGAGGACCCCCGGGTGCACACCGTGCCCAACCCCACCGGCCGCACCCCCGCCGCGCTGAACGCCGCGATCAAGGCGTCCCGGCACCCGATCGTGGTCCGCGTCGACGGCCACGGCATGCTCTCGCGCAACTACATCGCCACCGCCGTCCGCCTCCTGGAGGAGACCGGCGCCGCGAACGTCGGCGGGATCATGCACGCCGAGGGCGAGAACGCCTGGGAGGACGCGGTGGCCGCCGCGATGACCTCCAAGATCGGCGTCGGCAACGCCGCCTTCCACACGGGCGGCGAGGCGGGCCCCGCCGAAACCGTCTACCTCGGCGTCTTCCGCCGCGAGGCCCTCGAACAGCAGGGCGGCTACAACGAGGAGTTCATCCGCGCCCAGGACTGGGAGCTGAACTTCCGCATCCGCGAGGCCGGCGGCCAGATCTGGTTCTCGCCCGAGCTGAAGGTCCAGTACCGCCCCCGGCCGAGCATCAAGGCCCTGGCGAAGCAGTACAAGGACTACGGCAAGTGGCGCCACGTCGTGGCCCGCTACCACGCGGGCTCGATCAACCTGCGCTACCTCGCCCCGCCGACCGCGGTCTGTGCGATCGCGGCCGGCCTGGTCGTCGGCGCCGCCGTCACACCGTGGGGCTTCGTCGTCCCGGCCGGCTATCTGGCGGCCATCACCGCGGGCTCCCTGCCCGCCGGCAAGGGCCTCTCCCTGAAGGCCCGCGCCCAGATCCCCGTCGCACTGGCCACCATGCACATGTCCTGGGGCGTCGGCTTCCTCACCAGCCCCCGCTCACTGGCCAGGAAGGTCATCGCCAGCCGCCGCCCGGCGGTATTGGCTCCGGCGGCGGGGGCGGAGTAGGGCGCTTCTCTGCCTGCCCGCATCGCCCCCACCACGTGTTCCTCCCGCCGCCCCTGCAGGGGGCGAGTTCATGATGGTCGCCGTCGAGTCTGGCCCCGCGACATCCCCAAGCGGAGCCAGACCCGGCCCATCCGGATTCGCGAAGGACTTACTTCTTAGGTGCCCTCAGGCAAGCAGGCTTGGCGACCTCCCACTTAACGCCGAGGCTCTCAAGCCGTGACGCGCATATGGAGAGAGAGTTGGCCGAGCCTTTGCCTCTTTCCGCGATCCGGCACGCCGTCGCGGCCTCGCCGTTGTCATCGATGTCGTAGCCCTTGTGCCGCAGGTACTGGACACAGTCGTAGTAGTTGCCTGCCTGCGCCGGGCTCGCAGTGACAAGCGGCAGTGCGCCTGCAGCGATCACGGTGCCGCCCACGGTTACTGCGACGCGCTGCATCAACTTGCTGCGATTCATGCGCTGTTCCCCGTCTCTTATGGTCGATGTTGGTGAGATCCCCGCGTGGGCCGCACGCGGATTCGTGCCGCACGGCTCACGCGATGTCGCCTCTTTGGCGCTTGGTCATGCGCCTAAGAGGGGGACGTACGCTAACGGGACGCTGCATGGCAGGCAATGTGTATGTTGCCTTGGTTTGGCCGAAATCTGGGTGGCGCGAACGCGTCATACCGGTGAGGTGTGATCCGAATATGCTCCGGCCCGGTCAACGCGCCAACTGCTCCCGTGCGGCGAGCGCGTACAGTTCACGAACTGGGCCGGTTCTGGAGGCACTTCGCGCTCAGAAGGTGTAGTCCGGGTTCACCTTCATGCAGCCCTTGCTCTCGCCGTTCTGGGCGTCCGCGCTGTCGGGCGCCTTGTCGGCGGGCTTGTCCTTGCCGGCCGTCTTCGGGTACGTGGTGCCCGCGCGCCAGTCGTTGCCGACCACCAGCTGCAGCCCGCTCACCGAACTCGACTCCCGCACCGCGCTCTTGGGCAGCCCCAGCGCCTTGGCCACGGCCAGCGCATCGCCGCGGTGGTCCGCGCCGTGGTACGTCAGGGTGGTGTCGGCCTGGCTGGTGAGCACCGTGGTGGTGCCGGCCGCGGTGTAGCCGAGCCCGGCCAGCTGCTGCTGGACGTCGGAGGCGCGGCCGGAGGCCGGACCGGTCACCGTGCTGTTGGTGCCGTTCTGCACGACGATCTTCAGCTGGTCCTTGGGAGTTGACGCCTTCGGGTCGGGCGTCGCCTTCTTCTTGGCGTCCTTGCCGTCGAGCGCGGTGTCGTTGCGCAGCATCGCGAAGGTCGCGTCCGCGTCACCGGGCTTGGGCAGGACGTAGCGCTCACCGGGGCCGTACTGCCAGGGCATGGTGACCATGGTGATGCGCTTGGTCGGGACCCGGCTGAGGTCACCGCCGAGGTCGTAGAGCTTCTTGACGGTGTCCAGCCCGTCGTCGACGGTCAGCGCCTTGGTCGCGGCCTCCGCCAGGTCCCGCAGCTGTCCCGGGTCGGAGAGCTTGGTGCCGCTCTTCAGCTGGCGGACCATCGAGTTCATGTACATGTGCTGGGCCTTGGCCCGGCCGATGTCGGTGTTGTCCTCGAAGCCGTAGCGGGTCCGCAGCCACTGCAGTGCCTGGACGCCCTTGACGGGGTGGGTGCCCTTGGTGAGCCGCAGACCGCTGCCGTGGCCCTGGCTGTCGTGCGAGTAGATGTTGGCCCGGACACAGACCGGGACGCCACCGATGGCGTCCGCCATGTCCACCACACCGGAGAAGTCGACCATCATGAAGTGGTCGATGTAGATGCCGGTGAGCTCCTGCCAGGTGGCGAGGGTGCAGCCCGGGCCGCCGTGCTGGAGCGACTCGTTGATCGGCGCGGTGGTCTGCGGATAGACGTCGTGGGACTTGGGGTCGGTGCACTTCGGGATCGTCACCCGGGTGTCCCGCGGGATGGAGATCACCGACATGTTGCTGCGGTCGGCGGAGACGTGCACCAGCATCTGGACGTCGGCCAGCGGCTTGCGGTCCGCGTCCTGCCGGGCGCCGCCGAGCTTGATGTTCTTCTTGCTGTTCCGGCCGTCGGAGCCGAGCAGCAGGATGTTCAGCGGGGTCTGCCCGAACGCGTTGGGGTCCGGCTTCTTCAGGCCGTTGCCGCCCAGGGACCGCGGGGCCTTGCGGAGGTTGGCGTTGAGGTGCTCGTAGTACCAGTAGCCGGCGCCCGCGGTGCCCACCAGCAGGACGGCGAGGGATATCGCGGTCCAGCGGAGCACCTTGCGGCCCTTGCCGCCCTTGCCGCCCTTCTTGCGGCGGGGCCGGCCCCCCTTGCGGTGGCCGCCGTCCGTCTCGGGCCCGTCCTCGTCGCCGGGCGGTATCTCGCCGCCCTCCGGCGGCGTCCAGCCGGGCGCGTCCGGCGGCAGCCCCTTGTTCTCGTAGAGGCTGTCGTCCCAGCCCAACTCCTGTGCGTCCGGCTGCCGTCGCCGGCGTGATCGGTCACCACGCACACTGCTCTGCCGCATTGGGCCCTCTCCCCGTTGTCAGTCCGGTGGTGCCGCCCGGCCGCCGTGCAGGGCGGCCGGGTCCCGTTCGTTACTTCGCGCAGACGTTCTTGTCGTCTGCGTTGACGTTCTGCACCCCGTCCGGGGTTTCGGTCGGCGCCGAGATCGGTGTGCCCGGTGCCTTGAAGTCCTTGCCGAGGACCAGCTTCATCGGGACCCGGTCACCGGCGTCCTGCGCGGACTTCTTCAGCGCGCTCTTGGGCAGGCCCATCCAGTCGGCCAGTGCGGCGGCCTGGTCGGCCTGGTTGGGGGCGTATTCGAGCCGCGTGGCGGCCAGCTTCTGCGGGGCGTTGCCGGCGTTGGTGGAGAGCCGGGCGCCCTTGGTGTTCTGCAGCCAGTCCACGGTCTCCTGGGCCGAACCGATCGGCCCGCCACCGTTGGTGACATCCACCCGCACCAGCTCCGGCGGGGCCTTCTTGACCGACCCGGAGCTCTTCTTGCCCTTGTGCTTCTTGGCCAGCTGGTGGTCGGCCCGGACCATCGCGAACAGCGGGTCCGCCTTCGCCTGGTCCAGGATGACGGTGGCCTTGTCATTGGGATTGTCCAGCACCGGCACCGTGGCGAAGGTGATCTTGTCGATGTTGACCCGCTTCAGGTCGTTGCCGAAGTCGAGCAGCTTGCCGGCGGTACCGATGCCGGTGTCGACGGTGAGCGCCTTGGTCGCCGCCTGGCTGACGTCGTAGAGCTTGCCGGGGCTGGAGAAGGCACTCGACTTCAGCTTGCGGATCAGCGAACTGAGGAACTGCTGCTGCAACTGGATCCGGCTGAGGTCGCTGCCGGTCCCGACGGCGTGCCGGGTGCGGACGAACGCCAGCGCCTGCTCGCCCTTGACGATGTGCCGGCCCGCCTTCAGATGCAGGTGGGACTTGGGGTCGTCGATGTCCTTGCCGGCGCAGACCTCGACGCCGTCCACCGCCTCGGACAGCTCCTTGACCGCGTTGAAGTTCGCCATCATGAAGTGGTTGATCTTCAGGCCGGTGAGCTTCTGGACGGTGCGCCAGGTGCAGCCGGGGTCCCGGCCCTCCTGGCCCAGGCTCGTGTTGAAGCGCACCTGGTGCTCGCCGGGGACGACCTTCTTCGAGCCGTCCGCCTGCTTCGTCGGGCAGTCGGGGATGTCGGTGATCAGGTCGCGCGGGATGCTCAGCGCGGTGGCGTTCGACCGGTCCTTGGAGATGTGCATAAGGATCGTGGTGTCCGCGTGACCCACGCTCCCGGCGTCGCCGTAACCGGAGTTGCCCTTGCCGGACCGCGAGTCCGTGCCGATGATCAGCAGGTTCACCGGGCCGTCGGACACCGCGTCGTTCTCCACGCCGACGTCGACCTTGGAGATGTTCCCGTCCAACTGCTGGTACAGGTAGTAGGCGCCGCCGCAGCCGGCGACGAGGACGAAGCCGACCACGCCGGCCGTCCAGTACAGCGCCTTCTTCTTGCCCGAGGCCTTCGGCTTGCGCTTGCGGCGGCTCGCCGGGCCCGCCACCGAGGGGGAGGCGGTCGCGGAACGCCCGGCCGCCCGCCGCGCCGCCGCCCGGCCACCGGCCGGACGCTCGTCCGCGCCGTCCCCGGACCGCTCGCCGCGGCGCCCGCGCTGGGTCGGCAGTGGCCGGGTGTCGGTGTCGTCCCCCGCACCGGGCCGCCGCGCGGCACGTCTGGAGCCGGGGGCCTTGGGGTTGGAGGGCCGAGCGGGGGCTTGACCGGCCGGGTCAAGCCGCAGCTCGTAGTTGCCGGTGTTCGGATCGAACACCCACTGATCGGCGGGATCCACGTTGTCGTCGCCCGCCTGCCCACGGCCTTGCGCGTCCACGGTGCCTTGAGTCCTCCGTCGGTACCACGCGGCGCCATCCCCTCAAGGCGCTCGGTAGGTCGATCGTGCAGTGCATGGTCAAAGGTGCATGGTCATCGGCCCGGCAATGTGCGGACCGGGTCGCTCACACTATCCGCCCAGTTCAGCGCCACGCGACGCGCGTGACAAATTCCACTTCCCTACAACTGGGCAATCCGCCCAATCCATTCGAGTCGCCGGCCGTACTTTGCGGCATCTTTATTCGCAGATCCCGCGTTCCGCCGTCGTACCGGGAAAGGTAGGCCCTGAACTCGCAGAAGGCGAGGGCTCCGGGCCCGGCTTGTCGCCCGGCGACCCGCCGCCCGGTGCCCCGTCCCCGGACCGGACCGGCCGTTCCGCGCCGCCCGGCGCCGGCCGCACGGTCACCGGAAGATCCCTGCGCAGCCGCCCGAAGAGCCGGTCGGCATCCGGTTCCACCAGCTCGTCGCGGTTGGGATCGAAGCGGTACTCCCGGCGCGGCACGGTCAGGAACTGCACCCGGCCGGTCGGAATGCCACGAGTGCTGCGCACCAATTCGTACAGGCCGCGCAGCGAGGCCAGCCCGCCATCCGTGGTCAGCGAACTCGTCGCGGCATCCAGAACCGGATACAGCCGGGTCGGATTGAGCAGGACACCATTGCTCTGCACTTTCTTCACCAGAGCACCAAGAAATCGTTGTTGGCGCTCCATGCGCTCGGTGTCACTGCCGTCACCCAGACTCTTCCGCGCCCGCACGTACCCGAGCGCGGCCTCGCCCTGCAGCGTCTGCCGGCCCGCGGGCAGATCGAGGTGCGCCTCGACGTCCCGGACCGGCCGGGGCAGACACACCTCGACCCCGCCCACCGCGTCCACCATCCGCTTGAAACCCACGAAATCGATGATCAGGTAGTGGTCGATCCGGATCCGGGTCAGCTTCTCCACCGTCCGGATCGTGCAGGCCGCCCCGCCGTACGCGAACGTCGAATTGAACTGCGTCGTCCGCGGGCCGGTCTCCCGGCCGTCGGTGCCCTTGCAGTGCGGCACCTGCACCACCAGGTCCCGCGGGATGCTCACCGCGGTGGCGCTCTTCCGGTCCGCCGCCAGGTGCAGCAACATCGTGGTGTCCGACCGCTGGCCGCTGCTCCGGCCGTACACGCTGTTCCCGCCGGTGCGGCTGTCGGAGCCGATCAACAGCAGGTTCTGCGCGTTCGGCGGGCCCGCCGGCGGCCGCTCCGACTCCCACTTGCGCAGCTCGGCCTCGATGTCGCCGTCGGTGTGGATATTGCCGTTCAGCTTCGCGTACAGCGCCCAGCCGGCCCCCGTCCCGGCCAGCAGCACCCCGGCCGCCCCGAGCGCGAGCCGGCGCCGCCAGCGCCCGCGCGGCGGGGTGCGCCACCGCCCCGGCCCCCCGGCCGGGCGCTCGCCCCAGCCGGTGAACCCGGGTGGCTCGGGGGTCTCGGTCACCTGTGCGTCCATCCTCACGGAGTCGGCGAAGCGCCCGCGCGCGGGCCCGCGTCACGACGGACGGCCGGCACCCGCGCCGGGCCGTACGTATCTCCTGAGCATGGACGGAAACGGGCGCCCGGGCCTGCGCTGGGCCCCCGCGGTCCGCCGGACGGGGGAGCGGCCCCGGGACCACCCGGGCCCGCCCCGCGACCCGCCCTACCCGGCCGCCCCCGGCGCCCGGAACGTGATCTTCTCGCTGGTCTCCCGCGCCGCCGCGGCCGCCGCGTCCAGCCCGCCCAGGTGCCGGCAGAGCACCACCGAGCCGCCGGTCGCCAGCGGCGCGTACAGCCCGTACGACAGGCCCTCCCAGGTGTCGTACGGCAGCCCCGACAGCACCCGGGGCGCCGTGGGCAGCCCGGCCGCGGCCGCATCGGCCCGGGCCCGCGCCACGACCTCCGCGCCGGTCAGCTCCGCACCGGCCACCACCAGCGCCACCTCGTCCGCATCCACCGGGACGAACGGCACGAACCGGTCGCCCTGCCCCGGCACCTCCACGGCGTAGTCGGCGAACCCCTCCGGCGGCTGCGGGAAACGCCCGCCCAACGGACGCAGCGCCAGCGCCACCCGCTCCCCGGAACAGGCCCGCGCCTCCGCCAGCCGGTCCGGCCCGGCCACCACCAGATCGGCCGCGGCCGGATCACCGCCGACCTCCGCCACCACCCCCACCGACGAGCAGGCCAGCAGCCAGACGGCGGTCTGCCAGTGGGCGGGCAGCAGCAGCGCGAGCCGGTCACCGGGCTCGGCGGCCAGATCGCCCTGCAGATAGTTGGCGGTCTTGGCCACCCAATTGGCGAAGGTCGCGACGGACAGTTCCACGCGCTCGCCGGTGGCGTCGTCGTAGAAGGTCACCAGCGGGCGGGCCGGGTCCGCGGCGAGCGCGGAACCCAGCAGGTCGGCGGGGGTACGGTCGATGGCGTTCATCGCGGCCAGGGTACGCGCGGCGGCCGCTGACGGTGGGTCGGGCCCGGCCGGCCCGGGCCACCGGATCGGCCGATGCCCCGTCAGGTCACCGTTGGCGTGTTGCCTCCGCCCGTGTTCACGATGCTGTCCATGCGCCCCTTCCTCGCGAGCTGTCTCGGCGCGGCGTGCACCGCCGCCCTCGCCCTGCCCTTCGCGCCGGACGCCGGTGCCGCCGGCCGGCCACCCGGCCCCGCCGCGGCGCGCACCGCCGACCTCCCGGGCAGCACCCAGTCCCTGCCGGTCGCGGCCCTCGGCACCGGCGCGCCCCGCCCCACCGACCGCGACACCGCCGCCGCACCGCCCCGCACACTCGGCCTGCCGGCCCGCGCCGTACGGCCGTTCTCCCTGCTCGGCGTCGTCTGGGAGGACGCCGGCGCCGCACTCCACGGCCGCGTCCAGGTCCGCACCCGCGCCACCCGCACCGGCGCCTGGTCCGGCTGGCAGGACGTCCAGACCCACAACGACGACGCCCCCGACCTCGACGCCGCCGAACGCCACGACAGCGACGTACGCGGCAGCACCGCACCCCTGTGGGTCGGCGACTCCGACGCCGTCCAACTGCGCATCACCCCGCAGACCAGCCACCGCGCACCGGTCGCCGTCCCCCGCGGACTGCGCCTCGAACTCGTCGACCCCGGCAGCGCACCGCCCGCCCGGCGCAGCATCCAGGGCCCGCCCACCCCGCTCGGCCCCGACGCCACCGCCGCCTCCGCCGCCAACGCCGCCCTCGCCCCGATCGGCGCCACCGAGATCCCCGCCCTCGACCGCACCGCCTCCCAGGCCGACATCGCCGCCGCGGGCGGAGCCCGGCCCGCCGGCCCGACCTACGTCGGACCACGCCCCCGCATCGTCACCCGGGCCGGCTGGGGCGCCAACGAGCGCCTGCGCGAGAAGTCGTTCCTCTACACCCGCCCGGTGCGCGCCGCCTTCGTCCACCACAGCGGCTCCGGCAACAACTACACCTGCGCCCAGGCCCCTTCGCTGATCCGCGCCATGTACCGCTTCCACGTCAAGAGCAACCACTGGCGGGACATCGGCTACAACTTCCTCGTCGACAAGTGCGGAACGGTCTACGAGGGCCGCGCCGGCGGCGTCGCCAAGCCCGTCATGGGCGCCCACACCCTCGGCTTCAACAACGCCTCCACCGGCATCGCCGTCCTCGGCACCTTCACCGACACCGAACCGCCCAAGCCCGCCCTCGACGCGGTCGCCCACCTGACGGCCTGGAAGCTCGGCCTGACCCACGCCGATCCGCGCGCCACCACACAGATGGTCTCCAGCGGCGGCAACCGCTACCCCAAGGGAACCAAGGTCCCCCTGCACGTCATCTCCGGCCACCGCGACGGCTTCACCACCGACTGCCCCGGCAACCACCTCTACAACAAACTCGCCGCCACGCGACTCGTGGCCGCACAACTCCAGGGCCGCTGAACGGGGTAGCGGTCCGGGGGCGGTCGGAGGGCGTTGCCCGCGTGCTGCCGTGTGTTGCCGCGTGTCGCCATGTGTTTCCGTGCGTTGCCCCTGTGACGAGAGAGGCCCGCCGTCCGGCACGGCGGGCGGGTTGCCCCGGGCACCACTGAACCGTTCCTGCACCGGACACGTCTTAGCGACCACCACTTGGCGACCACGGCGTCCGCCCCTGGCCGGCCCGGCACCTCCGCCGGGGCCGGCCGGAGGCCCGTCTGCCTACACTGGTCCGCCGACCGGCCGACCCCAGCAGGAAGCAGAGACGACAGGTGACAGAAGCGATCCTCCTGGTCGGCGGCAAGGGCACCCGGCTGCGCCCGCTGACGGTGCACACGCCCAAGCCCATGGTCCCGGCGGCCGGTGTGCCGTTCCTCACCCACCAGCTGGCCCGCGCCCGGGCCGCCGGCGTCGAGCACATCGTCCTGGCCACCTCCTACCTCGCCGAGGTCTTCGAGCCATATTTCGGCGACGGATCGGCGCTCGGGCTGCACCTGGAGTACGTCACCGAACGGGAACCGCTGGGCACCGGCGGCGCCATCCGCAACGTCGCCGAACGGCTGCACTCCGCCCCCGGCGACCCGGTCCTGATCTTCAACGGCGACATCCTCACCGGCCTGGACATCAAGGCCCTGGTCGACACCCACCGCACCACCGGCGCCGATGTCTCCCTGCACCTCACCCGGGTCGAGGACCCGCGCGCCTTCGGTCTCGTCCCCACCGACGACACCGGACGGGTCACCGCGTTCCTGGAGAAGCCGCAGACGCCCGAGGAGATCGTCACCGACCAGATCAACGCGGGCGCCTACGTCTTCAACCGGTCGGTCATCGACACCATCCCGGCCGGCCGCCCGGTCTCCGTCGAACGCGAGACCTTCCCCGGGCTGCTCGCCGACGGCGCCCACCTCCAGGGCATGGTCGACTCCACGTACTGGCTGGACCTCGGCACCCCGCAGGCCTTCGTCCGCGGCTCCGCCGACCTGGTGCTGGGCCGCGCGCCGTCCCCGGCGGTGCCCGGCCGCCGCGGCGACCGCCTCGTCCTGGAGACGGCCGAGGTCGCCCCGGACGCCAAGCTCACCGGCGGTACGGTCGTCGGCCCGCGCACCGTCATCGGCGCCGGCGCCGAGATCGACGGAAGCGCCGTCCTGGAGGGCGCGGTGGTCGAACCCGGCGCCGTGATCCGGGACTCCCTGATCGGCGCGGGCGCCCGCATCGGCGCCCGTACGGTGCTCGACGGCGCGGTCATCGGCGACGGCGCCCGCATCGGCGCCGACAACGAACTCCGCGACGGCATCCGCATCTGGTGCGACGCGGACATCCCGGCCGGCTCGGTACGGTTCTCGTCGGACCAGTAGCGGGGCCCGGAATACCGTTCCTCCCCGGCCGGTTGAGGCCCCGCAGGGGGCCCTCGCACCCCCTACGGGATCCGTTCGCCCCACCCCTAAGGGCCCCCGCCCCCGCCTCCCGAGGGTCCCGCCCCCTGGTGGCCCCCGCCCAGCCACCCACCCCCGGCCCCCAACCCCCAACCTCCAACCCCCGGCCCCCCACCCCCACCCCTCACCCCCGCCCGCTGTCACCCCCATCGCCTAATCTGGCCGCATGCCCGTCCGCACCTGGGCCCCGCCCGGCCCGTACGACCTGCACCGCACCCTGGGGGTGCTCCAGCGCGGCCCGGGCGATCCGGCGTTCGCGGTGCGCGGCGGTGAGATCTGGCGTGCCTGCCGTACGCCCGAGGGCCCCGGCACCCTGCGCGTCGCGGCCCGCCCGGCCGGCGGCGAGGTGGCGGCCGAGGCCTGGGGACCCGGCGCCGAGTGGCTGCTGGACCGGCTGCCCCGGCTGCTGGGGGAGGACGACGACCCGGCGGAGCTGACGGCCCGGCACCGCATCGTCCATGAGGCGCGCCGCCGCCACCCCGGCGTCCGGCTCGCCCGCACCGGCCTGGTCCTGGAATCGCTGATTCCGTCGATCCTGGAGCAGAAGGTCACCAGCGACGAGGCGTACCGCGCCTGGCGCCTGCTGCTCCAGCGGCACGGCGAGCCCGCGCCCGGCCCCTGGGAGCGGCTGCGGGTGATGCCCGATCCGCGCGGCTGGGCGCTGATCCCCTCCTGGGAGTGGCACCGCGCCGGGGTGGACGCCAAGCGCTCCTCCGCGATCCTGCGCGCCGTACGCGTGGCCCGCCGGATGGAGGAGGCCGCGCGGATGGATCTGGCCGACGCCACGCGACGGCTGACGGCGATACCCGGCATCGGCCCGTGGACCGCCGCCGAGACGCTCCAGCGCGCCCTCGGCGCCCCGGACGCGATCACGGTCGGCGATCTTCACCTCCCGAAGATCATCGGCTACGCCCTCACCGGCCGCCGCGGCACGACCGATGAGGAGATGCTCGAACTCCTCGCGCCGTACGCCGGGCAGCGGCACCGCGCCGCCCGGCTGATCCTGCTCTCCGGGATCACCCCGCCGCGGCGCGCCCCCCGGTTCCCGGTCGGCGACATCGCCCGCCTCTGAGGCAGGCGGGGCCCCTCGTCCCCCCCCCCCGGGGGGGGGCGCCTCAGCGCACGACCACGAAGTCGTCCGCGCTCCGTGCCGGACGCGGGCGCGGCGCCTCGGCCGGACGCCCGATGGCCACCGCCCCCATCGGCTCCCAGTCGCCGGGCAGGCCCAGGACCTCGCGTACGACGTCCCGGCAGAACATCGTCGAGGAGATCCAGGCGGACCCCAGCCGCTCGCCCGCCAGCGCCACCAGGAAGTTCTGGATCCCCGCCCCGTGGGCGACGACGAACATCTCCCGCTCCGCCGCGTTGCGCCGCGCGTCCGGATAGGTGTGCGCGCCGTCCAGCACCATGCAGGGCACCGCCAGATACGGCGCGTGGCGCAGCACATCGCCGCGCCGTACCCGCTTGGCGACGGACTCCTCCGACCTGCCGTCGGCGCGCAGATCCGCGATCCAGGCGTCCCGCATCGCGTCCAGCAGCCGGGTCCGCGCCTCGGCGGACTCCAGCAGGACGAACCGCCACGGCGTGGTGTGGTGCGGCGCCGGTGCGGTGACCGCCGCGGCCACCGCGCGCCGCACCGCCTCCGGATCGACCGGGTCGTCCGTGAAGGCCCGCACCGTGCGCCGCAGCGTCACCGCCTCCCGTACGGCCTCGGAGGTGCCCAGCCGGAACATGTCGTCCGCGGCGCCGCGCACCATCGCCCGCGCCCCGTCACCGGTCTCCGCGACGACGTGCCCCAGCCCGCGCACCACGGCGACCGGCAGCCCGGCGGCCTTGCCCTTCACCAGGTCGCCGGCCGCGGCGAGTTCGTCCGCGGTGGCCATCACGGTCGCGCTGAGCGGATTGCCGTACGCGTCGGTGCCGCCGCGCAGATCGTCCAGCACCCGCACCCCGGCCGCCCCGATGGCGACGTCGGTCAGCCCGCTGCGCCAGGGACGACCGAAGGTGTCGCTGATGACGACGCCGACGTCCACGCCGAGCGCGGTGCGCAGCCCGGCCCGCAGGGCGCGCGCCGAGGCGTCCGGGTCCTCCGGCAGCAACAGCACGGTCCCGGGCCGGGTGTTGGAGGCGTCGACGCCGGCCGCGGCCATCACCAGGCCCTGCCGGTTCTCGACGATCCGCAGGGTGCCGCGGCGGGCCACCAGCCGCACGGTCTCCCGGTCGATCGCCGCCTCCCGGTCGGTGGCCTCGACGATCCGCCCCTCGGCCTTGCTGACGATCTTCGACGTCACCAACAACACGTCACCGTCGGCGAGTTGGGGCATACCGTCGGCGGTCGCCGCGGCCCCGATCAGCTTCACCAGGTCGTCGCCGGGCCGCACCTCGCCGATCCCCGGCAGCGCCCAGACCCGGTACGCCGGTACGTCGGCGCCGGTCACGCCCGGACCTCCTCGGCCATCGCCAGTGCCTCGCGGGCCATCGCGGCCGTGGCGTCCAGGTCGGTCATCATCAGCGGTACGGCCCGGCAGCGGATCCCGGCCGCCTCGACCTCGGCCACCGCGCCGGTGTCGACGGAGTCGACCAGCCAGCCGTCCAGCAGACCCGAACCGTAGTGCTGGGCGACCGCCGCCGCGGTGGACTCCACGCCGACCGCCGCCAGCACCTTGTCCGCCATGCCGCGCACCGGCGCGTCCCCGACGATCGGCGAGAGCCCGATCACCGGCACCCCGGCGTCCGCGATCGCCTCACGGATCCCGGGCACGGCGAGGATGGTGCCGACGCTGACGACGGGGTTGGACGGCGGGAAGAGGATGACGTCGGCGTCCCCGAGGGCCTCCAGGACCCCGGGCGCGGGCTTGGCCTGCTCGGCGCCGACCGGCACGACGGCCTGCGCGTCCACCGAGGCGCGCAGCCGCACCCAGTACTCCTGGAAGTGCACGGCACGCTGCTCGCCGTCCTCCTCGATGGCGACATGCGTCTCGACCCGGTCGTCGGACATCGGCAGCAGCCGTACGCCGGGCTGCCAGCGCGCGCACAGCGCTTCGGTGACGGCGCTGAGCGGGAAGCCGGCGGCCAGCATCTGGGTCCGCACGATGTGCGTGGCGAAGTCCCGGTCGCCGAGGCCGAACCACTCGGGGCCGACGCCGTAGGCGGCCAGTTCCTCCTTCACCCGGAAGGTCTCGTCGGCGCGGCCCCAGCCCTGCTCCTCGTTGATGCCGCCGCCGAGCGTGTACATCACGGTGTCGAGGTCGGGACACACCTTCAGGCCGAACAGGTGGATGTCGTCACCGGTGTTGCCGATGACGGTGATGTCCGCGTCCGGAGCCGCTGCCTTCAGTCCCCGCAGAAAGCGGGCGCCGCCGATACCGCCGGCCAGAACCACGATTCGCATGGAACCAGTGTGTCAGCCGAAGGCTGACTCGATGAGGGGCGGTGGTCGGTGGGGGCACCCCCCAGCGGTAGCTGGGGGAGGGTGGGCAGTCCGTCAGCCGGGGGAGGCCCGACGAGCCCGGGCGTCAGGACGCGGTGGTCTCCCGGGCAGCCGGGGAGCAGTGGGCCGCGTCGTGCATGGGCATGTCGGTCAGCCCGGGGAAGTAGACGTGCAGGCTGACCGCGGGGGTCAGGGAGTCGTTGACGACCTCGTGGACGTAGCCGGGGGCGAAGACCTGCTGGGTGCCGGCGGCGAGCGCGCGCGGTCCGGAGGGGCCGTGTTCGGTCAACTCGCCCTGCAGCAGGGTCAGTACGCCGGAGGACCGCCCGTGGTCGTGCCGTCCGCTGCCCTGGCCGGGGAGCCAGCTCAGCAGCCACACCTCGTAGCCGGGCCCGGTGCGCAGCCGGTGGTACCAGCGGGTGGTGGCGTCGTAGCGGACGAGCGGGGCCCAGGCGGCGCGGTCCGCGGCGATGGTGCGGGCGAGCCCGACGAAGCCGGCGACGGTGTCCGGGTGCGCGGGAACGGGCGGCAGGAGGTGGGGGATGGCGAGCGGGTCGCCGGCGATCTGCACGTCGCTGTTCATCGGTTCTGGGGTTCCTCGGCGGAAGAGCTGGGGGGACCTCCGGCCGTAACCGGGGGCGGGGGTGGCCGGCGCGGGCGGTCCCTGTGGGGTGCGCGGCGCGGGCGGGAAATACGGGGCGCTGCGGGGTGGTGCGAGCGGAAAGGCCGGAGCTCAGTGGCATCAACAGCTGGAACAGCGACAGCGAGCCTGCGCAGCGCAGAGCGACCCGTAGGCACGGGTCAGTCGGGGCGCGGCAGTCACTGGCATGGGGTCAAGGAGACCGGGTTCCCGGCGCAATGTCAACCGGATGACTGGTTTGCCGTGAATCTTTCACTGCATCCGGTTACTCCGCCCGGAGAAAGGTTTGTGCAGTCCTGGACGCGGAGACATCGACCGGCAACCGCTGCTCCAAACGCCGTTGCGGTCCCGTGATCCGTCTGTGATCTTCCCCGCTTCGGCGCGCGGGGTGCAACGCGAATGCCGCCTGAGCACGTCTCCATGGATGACACGGACGCGCCGGGGGGCACGCCCGGGGAAGTGTCCTGGTTTTTACTGATTTGAACACTTTCCGCATCCGCTTGGTTCCGCCGAGTGAATAAGAGGCTCAATAGCAGATCTCGGCTTGACTGGCCCGGATCACCACACTTGTAATTTCACTCGTGTCGTTCAGCCGAAATCGATCACGGCTTGATCACGGGGACGTAAAGACAGACGAGGGGCGCACATGACCGAGCTGTTCCAGGAATTGCTGGTCGAGGAGGCGGACGAGGAGCTCGGCTGGCAGGAGCGCGCACTGTGCGCCCAGACCGACCCCGAGTCCTTCTTCCCGGAGAAGGGTGGCTCCACCCGCGAGGCGAAAAAGGTCTGTCTCGCCTGTGAAGTCCGGTCCGAATGCCTCGAATACGCCCTCGCCAACGACGAGCGCTTCGGTATTTGGGGCGGTCTGTCGGAGCGCGAGCGGCGCCGGCTCAAGAAGGCCGCCGTCTGACCGTGACGAGTCAGCCACCCCTGCCCACGGCGCGCGGCCGCACGGACCCCGCCGCCGCACCGCCCCAACTCCCCATATCCCCCTATAGCGAACACTCCGCCTCCAGCGCACCGGGCGCCGGAGGCGGACTGCTGTGTACGGGCCCGGTCGGGGCACCGGCACGAACCATTAGTGTGGGGCACCGTCCGAGATGCGCCGCCGCCCACCGGGGCGCGCGCGTCGCCTCGTAGTCCGTCGCAGTGTCTTCCGGGGGCGGGGCCTCAAGCGGCTTCGCCGCGGGCCTTCGAACTCCCGGGTCCGGAGGGCCCGTACCTCGATGTCCGTGCACAGCCAGTCGGCGGCGCAGGCCGCCTCATATGCAGCCGCCACGCCAGAGTTCCCGCGGCACGTCGTCACCGCCGTCATCGTCTCGCACGACGGCGCCCGCTGGCTGCCCGACGCGCTCACCGGCCTGCTCGGCCAGGAACGCCCGGTGCAGAACGCCCTCGGCGCCGACACCGGCAGCGCGGACCACTCCGCCCAGCTGCTCACCGAATCCCTCGGCGACCAGCGCGTGCTGCACCTCGCCCGCCGCTCCGGATTCGGCACCGCCGTCGACGAGGCGGTCCGCACCGCCCCCGTGCTCGGCCCGGACGACCTGCCGTACCTGCGCCGCCCCAGCGGCTGGGACCCGGTCAGCCGCACCTGGCGCGACGAGGCCTACGACATGCCGGAACTGCCGCACGGCGAACCGGTCCAGTGGCTGTGGCTGCTGCACGACGACTGCGCGCCGGAGCCCGACGCCCTCGCCGAACTCCTGCGGGTCGCCGACGCCAGCCCCTCGGCCGTCATCGTCGGCCCCAAGCTGCGCAGCTGGTACGACCGCCGCCAGCTGCTGGAGGCCGGCGTCAGCATCGCCCGCAGCGGCCGCCGTTGGACCGGCCTGGACCGCCGCGAACAGGACCAGGGCCAGCACGACCAGGTACGCCCGGTGCTGTCGGTCTCCACCGCCGGCATGCTCATCCGCCGCGACGTCTACGAGGAGTTGGGCGGCTTCGACCGCCGGCTGCCGCTGATGCGCGACGACGTCGACCTGTGCTGGCGCGCCCAGGCCGCCGGCCACCAGGTCCTCGTCGCCCCGGACGCCGTCCTCCGGCACGCCGAGGCCGCCGCCCGGGAACGCCGCCCCATCGACTGCGTCGGCCGCTCCGTCGCCAACCCGCACCGGGTCGACAAGGCCGGCGCCGTCTACACCCTGCTCACCAACACCCGCGGCGCCCTCCTCCCGTACGTCCTGCTGCGGCTGCTGCTCGGCACCCTCCTGCGGGTCCTCGCCTACCTCGTCGGCAAGGTCCCCGGCCAGGCCCTCGACGAACTCGCCGGCCTCTTCGGCACCCTGCTGCGGCCCGGCAAGATCCTCGCCGCCCGCAAACGCAGAGGCCGCCCCGCCGTGGACGCCGCCGAGCTGCGGCCGCTCTTCCCACCGCCCGGCGCGACCGTACGGGCCACCGTCGAGCAGATCGCCGGCAACCTCGCCGGCCGGGCCGCCCCCGACGTGGCCTCGGCCGGCCGGCACGGCGCCGTCGAATCCGGCCCCGGCGGCGACGACGCCGACTTCCTGGAGATCGAGCAGTTCGCCCGGCTCAAGCGGATCGCCCGCAAACCGGCCCCCGTGCTCTTCCTCCTCCTGCTGGTCGTCTCGCTGATCGCCTGCCGCGGACTGCTCGGTTCCGGCGCCCTCACCGGCGGCGCCCTGCTGCCCGCCCCCGGCAGCGTCTTCGACCTGTGGTCGACGTACCTCGACAGCTGGCACGCGGTCGGCACCGGCGACAGTGCCGCCGCACCGCCCTACCTGGCCGTCGTCGCCGTGGTCTCCAGCCTCTTCCTCGGCTCCACCGGCTTCACCCTGACCCTGCTGCTGGTCTGCTCCGTCCCGCTGGCCGGCCTCACCGCCTACTTCGCCTCCCGCCCGCTGGTCGCCTCCCGGCTGCTGCGGGCCTGGGGCAGCATCGCCTACGCCTTCCTGCCCGCCGCGGCCGGCGCACTGGCCGGCGGCCGGCTCGGCACCGCCGTCCTCGCGATCCTGCTGCCCCTCATGGCGCGCGCCGCGATCGCCGCGAGCGGCCTCCGGCTTCCCGTCGGCACCCGTCCCAGCTGGCGCGCCACCTGGGCGTTCGCCCTGCTGATCACCTTCACCACGGCCTTCACCCCCGTGGTGTGGCCGATGGCCGTCCTGCTCGGCATCGGCCTGCTGGTGCTGCGCCTCATGGATGGCAGCCGGGACCTGATCGTCGCCTACGGGCTGCGCTTCCTGGCCGTGATCCTCGCCCCGCTCGTCGTCCTCGCCCCGTGGTCGCTGTCCCTGCTGACCCACCCCTCCCGCTTCTTCCAGGAGGTCGGCCTCGACTACGGCACCGGCTCCGCCTCCGTCCTCGACCTCATCGGGCTCAGCCCCGGCGGCCCCAAGGCCACCGGCGGAGTACTGCTCCTCGGCATCGTCCTCGCCGCGCTCGCCGCCACCCTGCGCGACGCCCGCCAGCTCGCCCTCCGCACCGCCTGGGCCGTCGCCCTCACCGGCCTGCTCTTCGCCGCGCTCGGCAACGGCTCCGGCTGGACCGGCCCCGCCGTGCTCGTCTACGGCCTGGCCCTGATCTGCGCCGCCGCCCTCGGCGCCGAGGGCATCCGCACCCGCATGGCCAGCCTCGGATTCGGCTGGAAGCAGCCGGTCGCCGTACTGATCGCGCTGGCGTCCGTGCTCGCCCCGCTCTACGCCGCGGTCAGCTGGATGATCAGCGGCGCGGCCGGCCCGCTGGAACGGCGCAGCCCCGAGCAGGTCCCGGCGTTCGTCGCCGAGGAGTCCGGCAGCGCCGACCGGCCCCGCACCCTCGTCCTGGACGGCACCCCCGGCCACGTCTCCTACACCCTCGTCCGCGGCTCCGGCGCCCGCCTCGGCGACGCCGACCTGGCCGCCGAGGCCGGCGAGGACAAGCGGTTGGGCAGCATCGTCGCCAACCTCGTCGCCGGCTCCGGCGCCGACCAGACCAACCAACTCGGCGGCTACGCCGTCCGCTACGTCCTGGTCAGGAGCGGCGCCCCACGCGAAATGGGCCGCGTCCTCGACGCCACCCCGGGCCTGACCCGGCTCAGCCAGGAGGACGGCAGCGCCCTGTGGCGGGTCGACCGCCGGGTCTCCCGGGTCGCGATCGTCCCGCCCCAGGCCCAGGACGGCACCACCGCCGGTGAGGCCGCCGCGCCCACCGCCGTGGCCGCCGGGCCCGTCGAGGCCCACACCAAGATCCCCGCCGGGCCCGCCGGCCGGGTGCTGCGCCTGGCCGACGCCGCCGACGAGGGCTGGCAGGCCACCCTCGACGGCACCCCCCTCAAGCCCGTCACCGTCGACGGCTGGGCCCAGGGCTTCACCCTGCCCTCCAACGGCGGCCGGCTCGACCTCACCCACGAGAACCCGCTCGGCCACACCCTCTGGCTGTGGGGCCAGGGCCTCCTCGCCGTCGTCCTGGTCGTCCTCGCCCTGCCCGGCCGCCGCCGCGAGATCGACGACGACCTGCCCGAGGACACCGTCGCCGCACAGGCCGCCGCGGTCACCGGCGACGGCCGCCGGGCCCGCCGGCTGCGCGCCCAGGCCGAGGCCGCCGGCACCCCCGGAACGGCCGGCCCCGACATCCCGGCCGCCCCCACCGGCGACGAGATCCCCGCCCCGGCCACCGACCCCACGGCCCCCCAGGAACCCGCCGCGACCGCCGACCCGTACGCCGCCGTACCGCAGCAGCCCTCCTACCAGGACTGGCCGGCCACCCCCGGCCAGCCCGTGGTGGAGCAGCAGCCCTACGACCCGTACCAGGGCACGCCGTACGAGGGCCAGTACCCGCAGGCCGACCCGTACCAGCAGCCCACCGGCAGCTACCCCGGCGACCCCTACCAGGCCGGCGCCTACGACCCGTACGGCTACGCCCAGCAGCCGTACCCCGACGGCACGCCGCAGCCCCAGCAACAGCCCTACGACGACGGCACGACGTACCCGGGGTACTCCGGGCCCCCCGGCTCCTACCCCGAGCCGCGCCGTGACGGGAGCGACCAGCAGTGAAGCGCACCATGACGTCCCTGATCGGCGCGGCCGCCGCGCTGGCCGCCGTCACCGGCATCGCCGCCGTCGCGGCCCCCGGCGGCACCCCGGAGGCCCCCCGCGGCGCCACCCGGCTGCCCGTCCAGCGCTCCGCGCTGCTCTGCCCCCCGCCCACCTCCTCCGACGTCGGCGAGACCACCTACACCGCCTTCGTCCCCCAGGGCGCCGCGGCCGGCGCCGACACCAAGAAGGGCACCGCGAAACTGCTGCCCGCCGGCACCGTCAAGGACGCCGGCGCCGGCGACGGCAACAAGGGCAACAAGAAGGGCGGCAAGGCCAAGACCCCGGACACCGGCCGGACCACCGTCCCGCCCACCGACACCAAGCCCGTCGTCCCCCTCCAGCAGGCCGGCAAGCCGCTCACCGCGACCACCGACCGCGCCGACGCCCCCGCCCTCGTGGGCGCGGCCGACGGCATCCTCGCCCCCGGCTGGACCGTCCAGCAGACCACCACCGTCGCCGCCGGCGCCGGCCGCGGCCTGCTCGGACTGAGCTGCACCACCCCCGACACCACGTTCTGGTTCCCCGGCGTCAGCACCGCCACCGACCGCCAGGACTACGTCCACCTCACCAACCCCGACACCACCCCCGCCGTCGTCGACCTCGAACTGCACGGCAAGGACGGCGCGTTGGCCGGCTCGGCCGGCGAGGACATCACCGTCCCCCCGCACACCACCGTCCCCGTCCTGCTCTCCACCCTCACCACCCGCCCCGCCACCAACGCCACCCTGCACGTCCTCGCCCGCGAGGGCCGGGTCGGCGCCGCCGTCCAGGCCACCGACGGCAAGCTCGGCAGCGACTGGCTGCCGCCCGCCGCCGACCCCGCCCCGAGCGTGGTCCTCCCCGGCATCCCCAAGGACGCCACCTCCGTCCGCCTGGTCGCCCTCGCCCCCGGCGACGCCGACGCCGACCTGAAGGTCCAACTCGCCACCCCCACCGGCCTGATCACCCCGGCCGGCCTGGAGACGCTGCACCTCAAGAGCGGCATGACCACCGCGGTGGACCTCAAGGACGTCACCAAGGGCGAGGCCGGCTCCCTGGTGCTCACCCCCACCGACCCCGGCGCCAAGGCCCCCGTCTCGGCCGCACTGCGGGTCACCCGCGGCAAGGGCGGCAACCAGGAGATGGCCTTCATCCCCGCCACCCGCCCGGTGGAGAAGCGCGCCACCGCCGCCGACAACGGCGCCAAGGGCAGCACCCTGTCCCTGGTCGCCCCCGAGAAGGGCAAGGACGCCAAGGTGAAGGTCACCGCCTCCGCGGGCAGCGCCGGCGGCACCCCGGTCACCAGGACCTACACGGTCAAGGGCGGCACCACCCTGGACATCGCCCCGCCCCGCCCCCAGGGCCTCAAGGGCAGCTACGCCCTCACCGTGGAGCCCGAACCCGGCAGCGGCCCCGTCTACGCGGCCCGGATGCTCGCCCGCCCCCAGGGCGGCGTCCCCGCCTTCACCGTCCAGCCCCTGCCCGACGACCGCGGCTCCGTAGTGGTCCCCACCGCCGGCCAGGACCTCTCCCTGCTCACCGACTGAACCACCCCGCCCGCGCTACGGGCCTCACTCCTGCCCGTAGCGCGGGTCCACCGACTCCGGAGCCAGCCCCAGCAGATCGGCGACCTGCTCCACGACCACCTCGTGCACCAGCAGCGCCCGCTCGTCCCGGCTCTTGGTACGGATCTCCACCGGCCGCCGGTAGATCACGATCCGGTCGCGATGTCCGCCCGCCGCCGGCAGCACCCGCCCCAACGGCACGCTCGTCTCGTCCGCCCCGGCATCCGCGTCGTCCGGTCCGAACCCGGGCACCTCGACCACCAGGAAGTCGACCTGGGCCAGCTGCGGCCAGCGCCGCTCCAGCCGGTCCCGCGAGTCGTAGACGAGATCGACGAAGGCATCCGCGCGGGTCACCGACAGCGGCACCTGGGGCGGCGCGATCGGGCCGCGCATGCCGCGGCCGTGACGGTCGCGGCGGCGGAGCCGCGGCTCCGCCGGTCGGGGAGGTACGGGCCTGTCCATCAGCATCGAGCGTAGCCGTCACGGACCGCCGGAAACCGCAGACCGCCACAAGAGGCGGCATGTCGCAGGCTGACCGGACCGGTCCGGATCGGTTTCGTTTCCCTCCCCACATCAGATCGAAGAACTCCCGCCGAATGGCCGGAAATGCATCAAATCGTGAGGGTATTCCCTCCCACGCGCCGACCGCCCCGCCCCACCCGCCCCAGGACGGGCCGAGCGGGTGCAGGTCAGACGCATCGGACGAAGCGGGACGACACGGTTGGGTGAGCCGAGGGAGAGTCGTCGCGGCCCGCTCAAGAGTGCGGTACCGTCCAACGTCGTGAGCCCTGTACGTCGCTGTTCGCGCACTGCGTGCGGCCGCCCCGCCGTCGCAACGCTGACGTACGTCTATGCGGACTCGACCGCCGTGCTCGGACCGCTCGCCACCTACGCCGAACCGCACTGCTACGACCTGTGCGCCGAGCACTCCGAGCGCCTGACCGCCCCCCGCGGCTGGGAGGTCGTCCGCCTCGCCATCGACTCCGGCCCGGCCCGCCCCAGCGGCGACGACCTCGAAGCCCTGGCGAACGCGGTCCGCGAGGCCGCCCGCCCCCAGGAACGCGAACGCGCCGCCGGCGCGGACGCCCCGCCCGGCGACCGCGCCCCCATGGAGGTCGCCCGCCGGGGCCACCTCCGGGTCCTCCGCTCGCCGGACTCCTGACCGTCCGCTGCGCTTGGCTTGGCCTCCCACGTACCCGTCCGCGGCGCCGTGGGGCTTGCTCGCCGTTGCCGCTTTGCGGCGCCCCGCACGTTGTCGGCCGTCCCGCCGCGGGGCTTGGTCGCCGTTGCGCGCTTTGCGGCGCCGCCGCACGTACCTGTCTGTCGCGCCGTTGGGCGTCTCGCCGTTGCGCCTGGCGGCGGGCGTGGTGTTTTTGGGTGCGGTGACAGCCCTACAGACTTCGTCCTCCGGTCTGTCCCCTCCCGTTGGTGGGTGGGAGAGGTGAGTGGGGGCGGGCGTTGTCGTTCGGC
>NZ_JBHWDV010000075.1:0-27001 GCF_042734445.1 Streptomyces sp. NPDC059649 | reverse complement strand
GTGCACGGCGAACTCGGCCTCGGCTCCTTCGAGACCCATCTGGCCGCCGCGGTCGGCGCCCATGGCCCGGCCCCCGCCGAGGGGGACGCGGCGCCGTCGCCGTGGTGCGGTCCGTCGCGGTTACGACGCCTGCGGTGCGCCCGTCGCCGCCCGCTCCGCATCGCGCTTGGCGACCTCCGCGCGCACCAGCGGGATGACGTACCGGCCGAAGTCGATGGCGTCGTCGAGCAGGTCGTAGCCGCGCGCGGAGAGGATGTCCACACCCAGGTCGTAGTAGTCGAGCAGGGCCTGGGCGACGGTCTCCGGCGTACCGACCAGGGCGGTGGAGTTCCCCGCGCCGCCGGTCTCCGCCGCGGTCGGCGTCCACAGCGCCCGGTCGTGCCGTTCGCCCTCGGCCGCCACCGCCAGCAGCCGCTGGGAACCGGCGTTCTGCGGGTGGGTCGGCGGATGGCGGCGGCTGAGCGCGCCGCCGGCCTTGCGCGCCTTGATCCGGTCCAGGGTGCGGTGCGCCTTCTCCCAGGCCAGTTCCTCGGTGGGTGCGATGATCGGCCGGAAGGCGACCTGGATCCGGGGGACGTCGCTGCGGCCGGCCGCCCGCGCCGCGGCCTTCACCGAGGCGATCTGCTCGGCGGTCTGCGCCAGCGGCTCGCCCCACAGGCAGTAGACGTCCGCCTCGCCACCACCCGCCGCGTACGCCGCCGGCGAGGAACCCCCGAACGACACCGGCGGATGCGGCTGTTGGACGGGGAAGGTGTCGGAGACGAAGTCGTGGAAGCGGTAGTGGGTGCCCTCGTGGTCGAAGGGCTCGTGGGTGGTCCAGACCTTCTTGACGATGCGGAGGTATTCCCGGGTGCGGTCGTAGCGCTCGTCCTTGGTCAGGGTGTCGCCCTCGCGCCGCTGCTCGTGGTCGTTGCCGCCGGTGATGAAGTGCACCGCGAGCCGGCCGTCGCTGATCCGGTCGAGGGTGGCGAAGGTCTTCGCGGCGAAGGTCGGGTACGAGACGTTGGGGCGGTGCGCCACCAGGATCTGCAGGGTGTCGGTACGGGCGGCGACATAGGCGGCGGCCGGGGAGGGGTCGGGGGAGCCGGAACCGTAGGCGAACAGCACCCGGTCCCAGCCGTACTGCTCGTGGGCGCGGGCCAGCTTGAGGGTGTAGTCCTTGTCGAAGGACGCACCGGAGCGGGGGGTGACTTCGGAACCGTCGTTGGTCGCGGCGATGCCGAGGAACTCGACAGGCATGGGTAGGCCTCGTCTTCTCGTAGGTCGGGCGCGCGGTGCGCCGGGAATCGCGGAGGAAAGGTCCGCGCCTCGGAGAAGTCAGCGGCAACAGGAAGCGGACCACACCCGACCGAAGTCGATGTGGTCGCGGGTGACCAGCCGCGTGAGAGGACGCATGGGGTCAGTGGAACAGACGGATACATGCACCGTCAACCAAATGGCGTGCGGCGCCGGGGGGTTGGGGGCGCCTGCTGCACCGCGGGAGCCGCCTCGCGGACGGTGTTCCGTCCGCCGGCCCGGCGACGTAGATCCAGTCGAAGCCGTCGTACCCCTCCGTGTCGAGGTGCGGCGAGATCGTAAAGCCGGGCGCACCGCCCCGGAAGGGGAGAAGGCGTCCCGCGCCGTGCAGCGACGCCTTCCGCCGCTGGCCCCTACTCGCCGGCCGACGCCAACTCCCTTGCCAATGCGGCCAGTTCATCCGCGTACAGCACGGTGTCGCCGAAGCCGGGCAGGGGGACGTGCAGGGGGCGGAGCCAGCGGTCCGGGAGGGCGGCGGTGCCGTGCGCGGCACCGGCGAGCGCGCCGGTGACCGCGGCGACGGTGTCGGTGTCCCCGCCGAGGTCGATCGCGGCGCCCACCGCTTCCTCGTACGAGCCGGTGCTGCGCAACGCCCAGAGCGCGGAGCCCAGGCACGGCCAGACCGCGCCGTTGAACTCGGTGGCGAGACCGGGGTGCCAGCCGGGTGCGAGGACGACGGCCCAGCGGTCGCGGTGGGCCGGGTCGACGGCGTCGAGCGCCTCCGGCACGGCGGCCGTCGGATCACCGCCGTCCAGGGCGACCCGGACCAGCTCGTGGAGGACGGCGGTCCCCTCCCAGGCCGCCGGGTCCCCATGCGTCAGCGCGGCCAGCCGCCGGGCGGCCTCCATCGTCGCCGTACGGCCGTAACGGGCGAAGCGGACGGCGCGCATGAGTGAACGCTTTCCGCGTGGCGCAGCAGCCGGGGTCTCGGCGCCGCTGTGTCGTCGCGACTCGTCGTGCTGCTGGGCAAGGGGGGTGGCCGACCGCGTGGGGGAATCGCGGGAAGAGGATGCGGCCCCTCGCCGCGGTGGGGCATCAACTGGGTGCCGATTCGGGGAGCTTCGCCTGAGCGGACGGCAGGGGACCGGGTCAGCTCCAGGCGTCAGGGGCCGGGCCCCGGGCTCGGCGTGCCCTCTGCGCCGGCCCGGGGCTCCGTCACCGTCCGCGAACCTCCCTCACCCTGTCGTGCGGCCCCGGTCCTCCGCCCCGCCCCCCTCCCTCCGCCGTACCGTCGCTGCCCGTATCGCGAGGAAGAGCAGGACGCCGATCGGGGAGAGGAGGACGGTCAGGAGGAGCAGGGGGCCCATCAGGAGGGGGTGGAGGTGGAGGGCGCGGGCCTCGCGGTACATCCACTGGCCGAGGAACAGGTCCCAGGCGATCACCTGGGCCCAGATCGCGCCGGCCCCGCCGCCGAGGCGGAGCAGGTCCTGGAAGCCGGCCAGGTCGGGGTGGCTGACGGCCGCCCAGAGCTGGGGGAACACCGGGACGGCCAGGGCGAGGTAGACCACCAGGACCGGGACCATGGGCAGCGGCGAGGCGGCGATCCGGTCGGTCCAGCGCCGGCCGGGGGCCAGGATCAGCAGTGCCCAGAAGGGCGCGGCGAGGAGGAAGGCCAGGTCGAACAGGGTGCTGTGGTCGGTCATGCCGGGGTCTCCGTGGCGAGGGTGGCGGCGGGCGCGGCGGCAGGGCGGCGGCGCAGGGACGCGTACGTGGCGAGGGCGGTGGCCGCGGCGACGACCGCGAGCGCGGTGAGGGTGGCCGCGTCCGGGTGGACCAGGGCCTGGCCGCGCAGGGCCTGCCAGGTCACCAGGGCCAGCAGCCCGGTGAGGGAACCGGCCGCGACCAGGACCAGCCGCAGCCGCACCCGCGGGTCCCGCAGCCGGGCGACCCGGCCGGCCAGTGCCTCGATCCCGTAGAGGAACAGCGGCAGTACCTGGAGGGCGTGCATGCCGACGAAGTGCGGGATGCGCAGATCGCCGCCGGCGGTGTTCCAGCCGGTCACCGGCATGGCCGGCCCGCCGTCGGGGATGCCGACGCTGTGCGCGCCGACGGCGGTGCGCAGCCCGTCGGCCTGCTGCTCCGGGGTGGGCATCAGCATCAGCCCGCCGAGCGCCAGTCCGGCCAGCGCGATCAGTACGCCGAGGCGGATCGCCCAGGTGGTGGCCGGGTCGCCGAGCCGGGCCCGGAAGAGCAGCACCGCGATGACGAGGGTGGCGGTCCACAGGGCCACGATGGTGAGCCCCATGACGATGAACAGGCCCTGGTCCAGCGGGGTTTCGATGTTGAAGTGGCTGCGCCGGCCGCGCACGGCCTGGCCGGTGATGATGGCCATTTCGATCAGCCCGGACACCACGACCACATGGGCCGCCCGGTCGCCCAGCCGGCCGGGCGCGGGCCGCTGGGAGAGCATCCAGGCCAGCGTCAGCCCGTACGCGGCGAACGACACCGCGAACTTGAACGGCTTGAACCAGACCGGCGCCCCGAGCACGACCCGGTCGTCGACGATCAGGCCGGCCGCGGCGACGACCGCGAGCGCGGCCATCGCCCAGGAGAAGGCGAGCAGTGAACGGTATCTGGACATGGGTCCCCCAGGGATGGCGCGGGCAGGTGGATGCGGGGCAGCGACAGAATGGATAGTGGCGCTTACCGCTATCTGATAGCTGGACTATCTATGATGGGGGCGGAATTGGCAAGGCCGGGTGGGCGGGGACCCGGGAACAGGGCGGCGGGGCGGACCCCGGCGCGGGAAAGGGCGGCGGGTGCGGATGCGCATCGGGGAGTTGAGTCGTGCGACCGGGGTCGCGGTGCCGACCATCAAGTACTACGTCCGCGAGGGGCTGCTGCCCGCGGGCCGGCTGACCAGCCCCAACCAGGCCCGTTACGACGACGGTCACGTCCGCAGGCTGCGGCTGATCCGGGGGCTGATGGACGTCGGCGGGCTCTCCGTCGCGGCCGTACGCGAGGTGCTGGCCGCCGTCGACTCACCGGAGGAGCCGGTGCACAAGGTCCTCGGCGCGGCACAGGTGGCGATCGCCCCGCCGCAGGCCGCCGCGCCCGACGACATCGAGGAGGCGCGGCGCACGGTCGACGCGCTGCTCCGCCGGCGCGGCTGGCGGGTCGCCCCGGAGAACCCGTCCGTCGAGGCGCTGGCGGTCGCGCTGGCCACCTTCCAGGGCCTCGGGCACCGCGATTTCGAGGAGCACCTCGACGTCTACGCCGACGCCTGCGAGCGGGTGGCTGACGCCGATCTGGCGTGGGTGGGCCGCAATGCGGAGGTCGACCGCCTGGTGGAGAGCGTGGTGGTGGGGACCGTGGTCGGGGACGCGGTGCTGAGCGCGATGCGCCGGCTGGCGCATGTGGACGCCTCGGCGCGCAGGTACGAGGACGGCGAGGCGTACTGAGGGCACGCGAGGCGTACTGAGGGTGGCCGGCGGGCCCGTGGGGCGTGTCGCGGTCCCGGGGTGTCCGGGTGCGGGCCCGCCGAGGGAGGGGAACCGAGGCGTTCCCCCGCGGCATTCCTGACGTGTCGTCAGGAGGCGGCCGTGGGGCTGGCCTCCTGCTCCGTCTCGACCTGCTGGTTCCAGTCGCGCTTGGAGGCCTGCCAGCCGTCCTCGTCGTGGCCGGTGCGCCAGTAGCCGGAGATGGACAGGTCCTCGCGCGGGACCTGGTGCTCCACGCGGAGCAGTCGGCGCAGCTCCTTCACGAAGCCCGCCTCACCGTGCACGAAGGCCTGGACCCGGCCGGCCGGGAACGCCAAGTTCCGTACGGCATCGACCAGTTGACGGCCGACCGGGGCGTCGCCGCGGTGGATCCAGGTGATCCGCGCACCGGCCGGAGCGGTCAGCTCCTGGCGTTCCTCGGGCCCGGCGACCTCGATGAACGCATGCACCGGGGCGCCCGCCGGGATCCGTGCCAGGGACGCGGCGATGGCCGGCAGCGCGCTCTCGTCGCCGGCCAGGAGGTGCCAGTCGGCGGCGGGGTCCGGGGCGTAGGCGCCACCGGGGCCGAGCAGGAAGATCTCGTCGCCGGGTCGCGCGGCCGCCGCCCAGGGCCCGGCCAGGCCCTCGTCGCCGTGCACCACGAAGTCCACGGTCATCTCGCGGCTGTCCGGGTCCCAGGCGCGGACGGTGTACGTACGGGTCCGGGGCCAGCGGTCCCGCGGGAACTCGGCGCGGATCCGCGCGATGTCGAACGGCTCCGGGTAGTGCACGCCGGGGAGCGGGAAGACCAGTTTGACGTAGTGGTCGGAGTACTCGCCCGCGGCGAACTCCGCCAGTCCCTCGCCGCCCAGCACCACCCGGACCATGTGCGGGGTGAGCCGCTCGGTGCGCCGCACCCGGGCGCGGTGCAGTGTGGGCTTCTTGCGGGACGGACGCTCTGTTGCAGCTGCAGCCACGGCATTCTCCCCTGCGCGGTGGTGGCCGGCGGGCCCGGAGGAACCGGACCCGCCGTGGTTAGGTATACCTAACCTAACAGTAGTTCACCGGCGGAGCGTGACGAGCAGCCGCTGCAGGGCGCCGCCCAGGCCCCACCGCGTGGCCAGCGCCTCCAGGCGCTCGGGGTCGGCCGGCTCGACCGGCAGGGCGAGGTCCGCGTCCGGGACGGGCACGTCGGTGGCCACCTTGATCACCTTCGGGGCGACCGCGACGTACGGCCGGGCCTCCAACAGACGGGCGCGCTGCGCCGGCGTCGCCTTCGAGGCGGGGTCCTCCGCGGCGGCCATGATCCCCGCGAGATCGCCGTAGGAGGCCAGCAGCTTGGCCGCGGTCTTCTCGCCGATCCCCGGGACGCCGGGCAGACCGTCGCTGGGGTCGCCGCGCAGCAGCGCCAGATCCGCGTAACCCGGGCCGTCCACGCCGTACTTCTCGCGCAGCCACGCCTCGTCGACGACCTGGAGGGTGCCGACGCCCTTGACGGGGTACAGGACGCGGATACCGCGCCGGTCGTCGACGAGCTGGTAGAGGTCCCGGTCGCCGGTGACGATGTCCACCGGGCCCGGCGCCCGCGCCGCGAGCGTGCCGATGATGTCGTCGGCCTCGTAGCCGGCCGCGCCGATCCGGGCGATGCCGAGCGCGTCCAACACCTCCTCGATGACCGGGACCTGGGGGGAGAGGGTGTCGGGTACCTGCTCCTCGTCGGGCTCGGCGGAGCCGGGCGGGGCTTCCTCGGCGACCCGGTGCGCCTTGTAGGAGGGGATCAGGTCGACCCGCCACTGGGGGCGCCAGTCGAAGTCCATACAGGCGGCCAGGTCGTCCGGGTGGTGGTCCTGGACGAGACGGGCGATGAAGTCCAGCAGACCGCGCACCGCGTTCACCGGCGTGCCGTCCGGGGCCCTGACCGATTCCGGTACCCCGAAATAGGCGCGGAAGTACAGCGAGGCGGTGTCGAGGAGCATCAGGCGTCGAGTCACACCCCGCATGATGCCGTATGCCCCAATCGTCGCCGCGATGTGATCTGGAACACCGATGTGTTTGCGCCGCATAAAGACGGGCAGGCGCGCAGCCGGAGCGGACCCGGTGGAGATTTCAACGATTCCAGCGGGGAAAGGCGGGCCGAACCCGTCCCGCACCACGACCTGCCGGCGGGGGTGGCAGGTCGTTTCTCGTGCGACAAGAGAGGTATATGTGTCCAGGCTGCAAGCCGAGCACCTCTACAAGGTGTTCGGCAGACGACCCGAGGACGCGGTACGCAGACTCGAAACCGGCGCGAGCCGGGACGAGTTGCGGGCCCAAGGCACCACGGCCGCCGTGATCGACGCGTCGATCGAGGTGGACGAGGGTCAGATCTTCGTCGTCATGGGTCTGTCCGGGTCCGGCAAGTCCACGCTGCTGCGCATGCTGAACGGCCTGCTGGAGCCGACCGCCGGAACCGTGCGGATCGACGGCCAGGACCTCACCTCCCTCAGCGACAAGGAGCTGCGCGCGGTCCGCTCCCGGAAGATCTCCATGGTCTTCCAGCACTTCGCGCTCTTCCCGCACCGCAGCGTCCTGGAGAACGCCGCCTACGGGCTGGAGGTCCAGGGAGTGCCGCGCGCCGAGCGCGAGCGGCGGGCCACCGAGGCACTGGAGCTCACCGGCCTCAAGGGCTGGGAGAAGTCCTGGCCCGACGAGCTGTCCGGCGGTATGCAGCAGCGCGTGGGCCTGGCCCGGGCGCTGGCCACCGACGCCGATCTGCTGCTGATGGACGAGTCGTTCAGCGCGCTGGACCCGCTGATCCGCCGCGATATGCAGGACCAGCTGCTGGAACTGCAGCAGACCCTCAAGAAGACCATCGTCTTCATCACCCACGACCTCAACGAGGCGATGCGCCTCGGCGACCGGATCGCGGTGATGCGGGACGGCCGGATCGTGCAGACCGGCAGCGCCGAGGACATCCTCGTACGCCCCGCCAACGACTACGTCGCGTCCTTCATCCAGGACGTGGACCGCAGCCGGGTGCTGACCGCCGGTGCGGTCATGGCCGAGGTCGGCACGGTGCTCGGCAGCAGCACGCCGGAGGGCGGCACGCTCGGTACGGCCGCGGAGTTCCGCGCCGCGGCGCCCGCCACCGTCGGCGTCGACACCCCGCTGGTGGAGCTGTTCACCCCCTGCTCGGCCAGCAGCGTGCCGGTCGCGGTGACCGACGCCACGGGCGCCGTGATCGGTGCCGTTCCGGCCGAGCGGCTGCTCGCGGTGCTCGGCGAGCCCGCCGAACAGGGCGCGGCGCAGGCACCGGCGACGGCTTCCGGTGTCCCCGCCCAGCCGGTGGTGAAGACCGCCACGGAAACGGCGAAGACCGCGGTGAAGACGACGAAGACCGTCGCGGACACGGGTGACGACGAGCCCGGGGACGGCGACGCCGAGGGCAAGGTGACCGCCGGTGCCTAGGATCCAGATCGGCAGCTGGGCCAACGACGCCGTCAACTGGCTGCGGGACAACCTCGACTGGCTCTTCACCCTCATCACGAAGGTGCTGAACGGCCTCTACGACGGGATCCACACGGTCCTCGCCGGGCCCGAACCGCTGCTGCTGGCCGGCATCTTCGCGGTGCTCGCCTGGTGGCTGCGCGGACTGCCGGCCGCCCTGCTCACCTTCCTCGGGTTCGCCCTGATCGACTCGGTCGAACAGTGGGGCCCGACCGTCGAATCGCTCTCGCTGGTCCTGGTGGCCTGTCTGATCACCGTCGTGGTCGCGGTGCCGCTGGGCATCTGGGCGGCCCGCAGCCGGGTCGTCGGCGGGACGCTGCGCCCGGTCCTGGACCTGATGCAGACCATGCCGGCGATGGTCTACCTGATCCCCGGCATCCTCTTCTTCGGCCTCGGCGTCGTCCCCGGCATCGTCGCCACCATCGTCTTCTCCATGCCGCCCGCGGTCCGTATGACGGAGTTGGGCATCCGGCAGGTCGACGAGGAACTGGTCGAGGCCGCCGAGGCGTTCGGCACCCACCCGCGGCGCACCCTCTTCCGCGTCCAGCTGCCGCTCGCGCTGCCCACGATCATGGCCGGCATCAACCAGGTCATCATGCTGGCGCTGTCCATGGTCGTCATCGCCGGCATGGTCGGCGGCGGCGGTCTCGGCGCGTCCGTCTACAACGCGATCAGCTCGGTCAACGTGGCGCTGGGCGCCGAGGCCGGCCTCGCGGTGGTCATCCTCGCCATGTACCTGGACCGGATGACCGGCGCCCTCAACCAGCGGGTCTCGCCGCTCGGCCGGCGCGCGCTGGCCAAGGCCCAGGCGTCGCTGGGCGGCCTGAAGTTCCTGCGGTGGCGGCCCGCCACGCCCGTGGCCGTCGTCGGTGTGGTCGTGCTCGCGCTGGTCGCCGGCGGCATGGGCATGTTCGGCAAGAACGCCGGCCAGGGCGGCGGCAACGGCCGCCCGATCAGCATCGGTTACGTCAACTGGGACGAGGGCAAGGCCACCACGTACCTCTGGAAGGAGATCCTGGAGGAGCGCGGCTACAAGCCCAAGGTCCAGGCCCTGGAGGCCGGTCCGCTGTTCGCCGGGCAGGCCCGCGGGGACATCGACGTGCAGACCAACGCCTGGCTGCCGACCACCCACGCCTCGTACTGGAAGAAGTACCAGCACCAGCTGGAGGACCTCGGCGCCTGGTACGACAAGACGTCGCTGGAGATCGCGGTGCCCTCGTACGTCAAGGGCGTCAAGACCCTGGACGACCTCAAGGGCAAGGCCGGTGAGTTCGGCGGCAAGATCACCGGCATCGAGCCCGGCGCCGGCGAGATGAAGATCCTCAAGGACAAGGTCCTCAAGGACTACGGCCTCGACGGTGCGTACAAGGTGCAGGAGTCCAGCACCGCGTCCATGCTCAGCGAGCTGGACCGCTCGGTCCACCGGAAGAAGCCGATCGCGGTCACGCTCTGGTCGCCGCACTGGGCCTACGACAAGTACCCGCTCACCAAGCTGAAGGACCCCAAGGGCTCGTTCGGCTCCGGTGACAGCCTGCACCTGCTGGGCCGCAAGGGCTTCGCCAAGGACGAGCCCGAGGTCGCCAAGTGGATGAAGAACTTCCACCTGGACGAGAAGCAGCTCACCAGCCTGGAGAACGACGTCAAGGACGCCGGCGAGGGCCATGAGCAGGACGGCGTGCGCACCTGGCTGAAGAAGAACCCGGGCCTGGTCGAGAAGATCGCGCCGTCCGCCCACGCCACCTACGCCAAGGGCAAGGACGCCGGCAAGGCGCCCAACATCGGCTACCCGGCGTGGGACGAGGGCATCGCCACCACGTACCTCTGGAAGAACGTCCTGGAGAAGCGCGGCTACCGGCCGAACATCCGCAACCTCGACGTCGGGCCGATGTGGACCGGGCTGTCCACCGGCCAGATCGACGTGGAGACGGACGGCTGGCTGCCGGTGGCGCAGAAGCAGTACTGGGACAAGTACCGGAAGGACCTCGTCGACGTCGGCCCCTGGTACGACAAGACGTCCCTGGAAATCGCCGTGCCGTCGTACGTCAAGGGCGTGAAAACCCTCGACGACCTGCGCGAGCACAAGGACGAATTCAAGGGGAAAATCATCGGTATCGAGCCCGGCACGGGTGAGATGAAGCGGCTCAAGGACATCGTGGCACCGGCGTACGGGCTCGACGACTTCGACGTCACCTCGGCCGGGACCAGCGCCATGCTCGCCGAGCTGGACCGTGCCTACCACAAGCACGAGCCGATCGCGGTCGTGCTGTGGTCGCCGCACTGGGCGTACAGCAAGTACCACCTGACCAAGCTCGCCGACCCGAAGGGCACCTGGGGCGCCAACAACCAGATCAAGACGCTCGGCAACAAGAGCTTCCCGAAGAAATTCCCGGAGTTCCACGGCTGGCTGAAGAACTGGAAGATGAACTCCGAGGAACTCGGCAGCCTGGAGAAGGACATCCAGGACGCCGGCAAGGGAAATGAGAACAAGGGCGTCGAGAAGTGGATCGACGACCACCCGGGAATTGTGGACAAGATGGCGCCGGTGAAGTAGGCGGGTCTTTTCCCAAGGCCGCAGCGGGCCCCGTTCCCCGGCAGTCGCCGGGCGGCGGGGCCCGCGACGTGTCCGGTTCACCTGACCGGCGGCGGATGCATCGCGGACCCCGGTGCCGGATGGTTCGCTGGGGACGTGAACCCTGCGCACCTCGCCGCCGCCGCACTGATCGGCGCCGCCGCTCTGGGCCTCGTCGCGCCGGCCGCCGCGGCCGACGTCGACCCGGACCCGATGGTGGCCGGGCAGCGGGTGCGGATCAGCGACGAGCAGGAGTGCGGCGCGGTGCACGGCGCCCGGGCCGCCTCGAAGCTCTTCGGGCCGGTGACGCTGCGGCCGGGCGCGGACGGCCTGACCGGCCATGCCCGGATCGCCGACGGCGCGGCCCCGGGGCGGTACCGCGTGACCATCGAATGCACCCCGGGCGGCGAACGGGTCACCCAGCTGGTGACCGTGCGGACCGGTCGGGTCGAGGGGCTGACGGCGACCCAGGCGGCGGGCGGGCTGGCCCTGCTGTTGCTCGCCGGGGGCGCGGCGTATCTGCTGCGGCGCAGCGTCCGGCGTTAGCCGAGGAGCCCGGGGCCCCACACCCCGTCGAGCCCTAGCCTGGGCGCATGACCCGTCGTGTGGTGTCCCTGGTGCCGTCCCTCACCGAGGCCGTGGCCGTGACCGCGCCCGGGCTGCTGGTCGGGGCGACCGACTGGTGCAGCCGGCCGGCGGACCTCGACGTGGTGCGGATCGGTGGCACCAAGAACCCCGACACCGCCCGGATCGCCGCGCTGGCGCCCGATCTGGTGCTCGCCAACGAGGAGGAGAACCGCCCGGCCGATCTGGCCGCCCTGCGCGCCGCCGGGCTGGACGTCCTGGTCACCGAGGTACGGACGCTGGAGCAGGGCTTCCGGGAGCTGCACCGGGTGCTGGTCGCCGGCTGTGGACTGGCCCGGCCCGGCTGGCTGGACGCCGCCGAGGCCGCCTGGCGCGAGCCGGCCCCTCCGGTGGGGGAGCGGACCGCGGTGGTGCCCATCTGGCGACGGCCCTGGATGGTCCTGGGCCGGGACACCTTCGCCGGCGACCTCATGGCCCGGCTCGGCGTGCGGAACGTCTACGCCGGGCACCCCGACCGCTATCCGCGGATCGCCCTCGACGCGCTCAACGCCGCCGGCGCCGACCTCGTCGTCCTGCCCGACGAGCCCTACCGTTTCACCGCCGGCGACGGGCCCGAGGCGTTCCCCGGGCTGCCCGCCGCGCTGGTCAGCGGGCGCGATCTCACCTGGTACGGCCCGTCGTTGGTGACCGCACCGGCCGCCCTCGCCACGGCGCTGGCCGGGGCCCGCTGAGCCGTCCGGCGGTGCGGGCTACCGGGCCGGTGGCGGCGCCAGCAGCCGGCCGTGGGCCAGACCGCTCGCGGTGCGGGTGGCGGCCACCGCGACGGCGGCCACCAGCAGGACGTACAGCGCCACGGCCAGCCAGGTGAAGGCGGTCAGCCCGGTGTGCCGGGCCAGGCCCGCCGCCCCGGTGACGCAGGTGCCGAGCGGGAAGGTGAAGGCCCACCAGGTCATCGCGAACGGCATGCCGTTGCGGACCGCGCGGACCACCAGCGCGGTCGCGAGCGCCAGCCACAGCAGGGCGAACCCCGTCACCGGGATCCCGTACAGGACCGCGAAGGCGCTCATCGCCCGGGCGGTCGGGGCGTCGACGACGCCCGGCGCCACGTCGGCCAGGTTGCCCGTCGCGGTGGTGGACTGGCCGAGCGGGCCGAGGACCAGGAACAGCGTGGGGGTCAGGGCGAGCGGCAGCGGCCCGTGGTGGATCAGCCGGGCGACCACGAGGGGCAGCACCAGCAGCGTCGCCAGCAGCGACATCCCGAACAGCGCGTAGCAGGCCACCAGCAGCGCCCGCTGCCACTGGCCGGGCGGCAGATGGGGGACCAGGGCCGGGCCGAGGGCCGCCGAGACCATCGGCGCCACCAGCGGCAGCAGCCAGACCGGGGTGGCACCGCCCGGCTCGATGCGGTGGCGGGTCACCATCAGGTACGGGATCGCGGCGGCGGCCACCAGCCCGACGAGGGTGCCCAGCGTCCACAGCACGACGTCGGCGGCGAGCGCGGCCGGCCCGCCGATGACGTCCCGGCCGACCGCCAGCGTGCCGCCGCCGACCGCCAGCAGCGCCATCGCCAGGCACCCGTAGAACGGCGCCACCGCCGGGTCGAGGAGATGCCGGCGGGCCTGGTCGGTGTGGCGGAGCCAGTGGGCCGTACGGGCGGCCAGCAGTGTGAGCAGCAGCAGGCCGGACAGCGCCCAGACGAGCTGGTAGGCGGTGCGCAGCCCGGGGGCGGCGAGCGGCAGGGCCGGGCCGGCGGTGGCGACGATCGCCGTGCCCATCACCGTGGCGTACCAGTTGGGGCCGAGATGGCGGACCGGGCCCGAGGGGCGGGACGGGGCGGCGGGGCGGGAAGGTGCGTGCGCGAGGGTGGCCATGGCAGAAGGGTCCGGGTTCGCTGCCGCCGCCACCAGGGACGTCGTGTCTATGAGGGCATAAGCTGGGCTTATGAGAAGGGGGACGGATGAGTGACGCGAGGGTGGCCGGTGCCGGGTCCGGGACGGGTGACGTCCCGCCGGTCCCGCTGGCGCACCGGGTGCCGGATCTGGGGGCGCTGGAGCTGCTGCTCGCGGTCGCCCGGCTGGGCAGTCTGGGGCGGGCCGCCCGGGCCCGCGGGATCAGCCAGCCCGCGGCCAGCAGCCGGATCCGGTCGATGGAGCGGCAGTTGGGCGTGGCGCTGGTCGAGCGGTCGCCGCGCGGTTCCCGGCTGACCGAGGCCGGGGTGCTGGTGACGGACTGGGCGCGCCGGGTCGTCGAGGCGGCCGAGGCGTTCGACGCGGGGGCCCAGGCGCTGCGCGGCCGGCGCGACTCCCGGCTGCGGGTCGCGGCGAGCATGACGATCGCCGAATACCTGCTGCCCGGCTGGTTGATCGCGCTGCGGGCCGCGCTGCCCGGCACCGCGGTGTCGCTGCTGACGGGCAACTCCCAAGTGGTGGCCGAGCGGCTGCTGGCGGGCGAGGCGGACCTGGGGTTCGTCGAGGGGCTGGACGTCCCGGCCGGGCTGGACGGCGCGGTCATCGGGCACGACCGGCTGGTGGTCGTCGCCGCCCCGTCCCATCCGTGGACCCGGCGGCGTACCGGACTGACCGCCGCCGAGCTGGCCGCGACCCCGCTGATCCTCCGGGAACGCGGATCGGGCACCCGCCAGGTGCTGGACGCCGCGCTCGCCGGGCACGGCGGGCTGGCCGAGCCGCTGCTCGAACTCGCCTCGACCACCGCCCTGAAGGCCGCCGTGGTCAGCGAGGCGGCGCCGTCGGTGCTCAGTGAACTGGCGGTCGGCGAGGAGCTCACCGCCCGCCGGCTGGTGGAGGTCCCGGTGCGCGATCTGCGGCTCGGCCGTGATCTGCGGGCGGTGTGGCCCACCGGGCAGCGACCCGCGGGCCCGGCCCGTCAGCTGCTGGGGCTGACCCGCGGCGTGTCCTGAACCGGCCGCCGCCGGTCCGGTCCCCACCGGGTGAACGGCACCCTGGTCCTCCTGGTCGGGGTGGCGGACGACTTGCCGCATCGATAATCTGTGCGAACGCTTCATCGATCTTGAGGGGGACATATGAGGCTGAAGCTGGCGGCTCCTGCCGTCATCGCCATGGCCGCGCTCGGCACCGCACTGACCAGCGGGATCGCCACGGCCGCCACGCCCGCGACGGCGCCCGCCACCACCACGGCGCGGGCCGCGTGCGTCAACGCGCAGGCGCAGGAGAACGTGAAGATCCGCAAGGAGCGGAAGCTGAACAGCACCGCGGTGGGGCTCTTCACCAAGGGTGCGACCACCTGCATCACCGGCCGGGGCACGGGGCAGAGCTACCACCTATGCGGCCGCTCCGGCAACGACTGGCTGAAGATCACTTTCCGGGGCAACACCGGCTGGATCCCCGGCGCTTGCGGGACCAGGAGGGTCTGACGCGGCCGGTCACTCCTCGGGGGACGTCCCGCGTGCCGCCGCCACCAGGGCGTCCATGACACGCGTGTCGTCCCCCGCCTCCGGGTGCCACTGCACCGCCAGCGCGAAGCCCGGCCCGTCCGGCAGCTCCAGCGCCTCCACGGTGCCGTCCGCCGCGTGCGCCGAGACCAGCAGCCCGCGCCCGAGCCGGTCCACGGCCTGGTGGTGGTAGGTCGGCACGGAGACCGGTGCGGGCAGCGCCCGGGCCAGCAGCGTCCCGGGGACCGGCGTGATCTCGTGCTGCTCGAAGACCCCGGGCGGCCCGGCGTGCCCGTCGAGGTGCTGTACGAGCGTGCCGCCCCGCGCCACGTTCAGCAGCTGTAGCCCGCGGCAGATCCCCAGCAGCGGTACCCCGGCCGCCAACGCCGCGTCGATCAGGGCCAGTTCCCAGGCGTCCCGGTCCAGCGAGGGCGGGCCGGTGCGCGGGTCGGGCTCCGCGCCGTACCGCGCCGGCTGTACGTCCGCACCGCCGGCGATCACCAGTCCGTCCAGCCGGGCCACCGCCGCGGCCGCGGTCGCCGGATCGCCCGGCGGCAGCAGCGCGGCCAGCCCGCCCGACCGCTGCACCAGCCGCGGGTAACCGGCGGGCACCAGCGCGGCCGGCAGCGTCCACACCCCCCAGCTGGCCTCCTGCTGGTAGGTGCTGATGCCGATGAGCGGCTGGGACACGATTCCTCCGATGGGTGCTGGTGCGTTCCGGCTCGGCCGTCAGAATTCCAGTTCGTGCTCGATGGCGGCCAGCTCCTCCGCCGTGCCCTGGACCTTGGGGCCGGTGAACCACTTGCGGGCCGACACCAGCCACCAGGTGCCGGCGAAGCCGAGGACCAGGAGGACGGCGAGCGGGGTGTAGTTGAAGTTCTCCGCCGTGACCGGGCTGGTGGTCGGGAGCATGAAGAGCACGGAGATGACCACCGTCCAGCCGACCGCGATGATGCCGACGGGCTTGCTCCAGCGGCCGAGGTGCCAGGGTCCGCGCTGGAAGCGGTCGCCCTGCAGCAGGCGGAGGATGACCGGCATGACGTAGGCGATGTAGAGGCCGATCACGGCGATCGAGGTGACGGCCGCGTACGCGGTGGCGTTCCACAGGTACGGCAGCCCCAGCAGGAAGGCGCCGCCGGCGGCCAGCCACACCGCGTTGGTCGGGGTCTTCGTCCGCTTGTTGATCCGGTGCCACAGCTGCGAGCCGGGCAGCGCGCCGTCCCGCGAGAAGGCGTAGATCATCCGCGAGTTGGCGGTGACCGAGGACATGCCGCAGAAGAACTGTGCGCCGATGGCGACCAGGAGGAGCAGCTTGCCGCCGGTGGCGCCCAGCGCGTCGAGGAAGATCTGCGCCGGGGGCACCCCCGTCTTGCTGGCCAGCGCGCCGTCGTAGTCCTGGATGGCGAAGGTGATGCCGACCAGCAGCACCCAGCCGGCGACCAGGGAGACCAGGATCGACATCACGATGCCGCGGGGGCCGGCCTTGGCCGCGTCGTGCGTCTCCTCGGTCATGTGCGCCGAGGCGTCGTAGCCGGTGAAGGTGTACTGCGCGAGCAGCAGCCCCAGCAGTCCGACGTAGAGGCCGGAGTGCCAGCCGGTGTTGTTGGTGAAGTGGGTGAAGACGAACGAGGCGGACTGGTGCTTCGAGGGCACCACGACCAGGGCGCCCACGATGACCAGCACACCGAGGATGTGCCACCACACGCTGACGTTGCTGAGGAAGGAGGCCAGCTTCACGCCGAAGGTGTTCAGCAGGCCGTGGACCAGCAGCACGACGCCGAACAGCATGATCGTGTGCACCGGGGTGGCGGCGAAGCCGAACTGCAGGTCCAGCAGCGCGTTCGTGAAGGACGCGGCGCCGAAGTCGACCCCCGCGGTCACCGCGACCTGGCCGAGGAAGTTGAACCAGCCGGTGAACCAGGACCATGCCGGTCCGTGTGAGGGGGCCAGCTTCGCCGCCCAGTAGTACAGGCCGCCCGCCGTCGGGTAACTGGAACAGACCTCGGCCATCGCCAGGCCCACGAACAGTGTCATGAGGCCGACCACCGGCCAGCCCCAGGTGATCAGGGCGGGCCCCCCGGTGTTCATGCCGAAGCCGTACAGCGTCAGACAGCCGGAGAGGACCGAGATGATCGTGAACGAGACGGCGAAGTTCGAGAACGCCGACATCGAGCGCGCCAGCTCCTGGGCGTATCCGAGCTCGTGGAGGCGCTGTTCGTCGCTGGAGCGCTGAGGGGGTTGTTGGTCCTGCTCTGGGTTCGTCGCGTGCTCGTTGATGGACACCACGCCTCCGAGGGCCTCGATGATCCGCGGCGGGTACGGCCGTCGGCGAACCGCTACCAGCCCCGCAATAAAGGTATGGGGCGATACCTTTGTCTTCAGGTCGGCTGAGCGCAAGACCCCGGCGGGAAAAACTCGTAACGGGCGCGTTTCAAGGACCTCACGAGGTGCGCAAGCCCGACGAAAGGAAGCCCCGGAGCAGCGCCGCGGTCCCGCAGCAGTGCTCCCGCATCACCTCGCGCGCACCGTCCGCATCGCCCTCCAGCACGGCCTCCACCAGCGCGGTGTGCTGGGTCTGCGAGTGCTCCAGATTGCGCACCAGCAGCGGGATGCAGTCCAACAGGTCGTTGACGGTCGCCCGGACGGCGGCGTACTGCGCGGCCAGCGACGGCGAGCCGGACAGCTCGGCGAGCGTGAGGTGGAACAGCGTGTCGCGGCGGCGGTAGTCGGCGAGCGGCGCCTCCTGCGTCGCGGCCAGCGCCTCGCGCAGCCGGCCGGCCTGCTCGTCGGCCAGCCCGTGCGCCGCGCACAGCCCGGCCGCGCCCACCTCCAGCACCTCCCGGAACCGCAGGATGTCCTCGACGTCGATCTTCTCGATCCGGCGGCGCAGCTCGGCCTCGCCGTGGTTCTCGGTGCGCACCCGGACGAACGTGCCGCCGTACCGCCCGCGCCGGCTCTCCACCAGACCCTCGTCCTGGAGCACCTTGAGCACCTCGCGCAGGGTGACCCGGCTGATCTGTAGCCGCTCGGCCAACTCCCGTTCCGCCGGTAGCCGTTCGCCCTGCGGGACCAGGCCGAGCCGGACGATCTGGAGTATCTGCTCCAGCGCCTCCTCGAAGCCGTTGCCCGCCCGCACCGGCCGCAGCACCGGCGCCAGCCGGTCGTCCGTCCCGTCCATCGACACCCCTTCCCAATCAATGGTTCGTGTGCCTACCTTATGACCTCCGGATGCAGTGACAGGAGGCAATACCGTGGCAGACCGCACGCCCCCGCTCTCCGTCGAGGAGCTCAGAGCCCTCGTCGACGCCGGGGAGATCGACACTGTCGTCCTCGCCTTCACCGATATGCAAGGCCGACTCCAGGGCAAGCGGTTCGCGGCCCGATACTTCCTCGACACCGTCCTCGAACACGGCACGGAGGGCTGCAACTACCTCCTCGCCGTCGACGTCGACCTCAACACCGTCGACGGCTATGCGATGTCCTCCTGGGAGCGCGGCTACGGCGACTTCGCCATGCACGGCGACGCCGGCACCCTGCGCCGCACCCCCTGGAACCCCGGCACCGCAATGATCACCGCCGACCTGGCCTGGCACGACGGCTCCCCGGTCGTCGCCTCACCCCGGCAGATCCTGCGCCGCCAGCTGGACCGGCTCGCCGACCGGGGCTGGCGCGCCTTCGCCGGCACCGAGCTGGAGTTCATGCTCTTCAAGGACTCCTACGAAGACGCCTGGTCACGCGGCTACCGCGACATGAACCCCGCCAACCAGTGGAACGGCGACTACTCCGTCCTCGGCACCGGCCGGGTCGAGCCCGTCCTGCGGCGCATCCGCAACGAGATGGGCGCCGCCGGGATGACCGTCGAGTCCGCCAAGGGCGAGTGCAACCTCGGCCAGCACGAGATCGTGTTCGTCTACGACGAGGCGCTCACCACCTGCGACCAGCACGCGATCTACAAGACCGGCGCCAAGGAGATCGCCGCCCAGGAGGGCATGGCGCTCACCTTCATGGCCAAGTACGACGAGCGCGAAGGCAACTCCTGCCACATCCACCTCTCGCTCCAGGACGAACAGGGCCACCCGGTCCTCGCCGACGACTCCGGCCCGTACGGCATGTCGCAGGTCATGCGCCACTTCCTCGCCGGCCAGCTCGCCGCGATGCGCGACTTCACGCTCTTCTACGCCCCCAACATCAACTCCTACAAGCGCTTCCGCCCCGGCTCCTTCGCGCCCACCGCCGTCGCCTGGGGCCCCGACAACCGCACCTGCGCCCTGCGGGTCGTCGGCCACGGCCGCGCCCACCGCCTGGAGAACCGCCTCCCCGGCGGCGACGTCAACCCCTACCTCGCGGTCGCCGGCATGGTGGCGGCCGGCCTCTACGGCATCGAGCACGAGCTGGAACTCCCCGACGCCACCACCGGCAACGCCTACGCCGGCGACGCGGCACACGTGCCCACCACCCTGCGCGAGGCCGCCGAGCTGTGGGAAGCCAGCCCGATCGCCCGGGAAGCCTTCGGCGACGAGGTGGTCGACCACTACCGCCACATGGCCCGCGTCGAACAGGACGCCTACGACGCCGCCGTCACGGACTGGGAGCGCTTCCGCTCCTTCGAGCGCATGTAAGGAACCACGCTGTGACCCACGGTTCGCACGAGCTGAAGATCCTCAACCCGGCCACCGAGGAAGTGGTGGCCACCGTCCCCACCACCTCCCCCGAAGAGGTCGACGCCGCGGTCCGCCGGGCAGCCGGAGCCCAGGCGGCCTGGGCCGCGGTGGCCCCCGGCGACCGCGCCCGCATCCTGCGCCGCTTCGCCGACGTCGTCGACGCCCACATCCCCGAGCTCGCCGCACTGGAGCTCAAGGAGGCCGGCCACCCCCTGGGCAACGCGCAGTGGGAGGCGGGCAACGTCCGCGATCTGCTGCACTACGCCGCCGGGGGGGTCGAGCGGCTGACCGGCACCCAGATCCCGGTCGCCGGCGGCCTCAACATCACCGTCCAGGAACCGCTCGGCGTGGTCGCCGTGATCGCCCCCTGGAACTTCCCGATGCCGATCGCCGCCTGGGGCACCGCTCCCGCCCTCGCGGCCGGCAACGCGGTCCTGCTGAAGCCCGCCGAGACCACCCCGCTCACCGCGCTCCGGCTCGCCGAACTCGCCCTGGAGGCCGGCCTCCCCGAGCACCTCTTCCAGGTCCTGCCCGGCGAGGGCCCGGTCACCGGCACCGCACTCGTCGACCACCCCGGCGTCGCCAAGGTCGTCTTCACCGGCTCCACCGCCACCGGCCGGCAGATCGCCGCCCGCTGCGCCGCCCGGACCAAGCGGCTCACCCTCGAACTCGGCGGGAAGAGCCCCAACATCGTCTTCGCCGACGCCGACATCGAGGCCGCCGCGGCCGCCGCCCCCGGCTCCTTCCTCGACAACACCGGCCAGGACTGCTGCGCCCGCAGCCGCATCCTCGTCCAGCGGAGCGTCTACGACCGCTTCCTGGAACTCCTGGAGCCCGCGGTCAAGGCCTTCACCGTCGGCGACCCGGCCGACCCGGCGACCCAGATGGGCCCGCTGATCTCCGCCGCCCAGCGCGAGCGGGTACGGTCCTACGTCCCCGAGGACGCCCCGGCCGCGATCCGCGGCGAGGCACCGGCGGGGAAGGGCTTCTGGTACCCCGCCACCGTCCTGGAGGGCCGCCCCGAGGACCGTACCGCCGTCGAGGAGATCTTCGGCCCGGTCGCCGTCGTCATCCCCTTCGACGACGAGGCCGACGCGGTCCGGATCGCCAACGCCACCGACTACGGCCTCTCCGGCTCCCTATGGACCCGCGACGTCGGCCGGGCGCTGCGCGTCTCGCGGGCCGTCGCGGCCGGCAACCTCTCCGTCAACTCCCACAGCAGCGTGCGCTATTGGACCCCCTTCGGCGGGTTCAAGCAGTCCGGCCTCGGGCGCGAGCTCGGCCCGGACGCGCTCACCGCCTTCACCGAGACCAAGAACATCTTCATCAGTACGGAACCCAGCACCGAGGAGAGCAAGTGACCGACCAGACCGCAGTGTGCCGCCGCCTCGTCGGCCGTACCGCCGTGATCACCGGAGCCGGCAGCGGCATCGGCCTGGCCACCGCCCGCCGGCTGGCCTCCGAAGGCGCCAACGTCGTCTGCGCCGACATCGACGAGGCGGCCGGCAAGGCCGCCGCCGAAGAGGTCGGCGGCACCTTCGTCCAGGTCGACGTCACCGACTCCGAGCAGGTCGAGGCGCTCTACCGGACCGCCTTCGAGACCTACGGCTCGGTCGACATCACCTTCAACAACGCCGGCATCTCGCCGCCCGACGACGACTCCATCCTCACCACCGGCCTGGACGCCTGGAAGCGCGTCCAGGAGGTCAACCTCACCTCGGTCTACCTCTGCTGCAAGCACGCCCTGCCCTACATGCAGCGCCAGTTCGCCGAGACCGGACGCGGCGGCTCCATCATCAACACCGCCTCCTTCGTGGCCGTCATGGGCGCGGCCACCTCCCAGATCAGCTACACCGCCTCCAAGGGCGGCGTGCTGGCGATGTCCCGCGAACTGGGCGTGCAGTTCGCCCGGGAGGGCATCCGGGTCAACGCCCTGTGCCCCGGGCCGGTCAACACCCCGCTGCTCAAGGAACTGTTCGCCAAGGACCCCGAGCGCGCCGCGCGCCGCCTGGTGCACGTCCCGGTCGGCCGGTTCGCCGAGCCCGAGGAGATCGCGTCCGCGGTCGCCTTCCTCGCCAGTGACGACTCGTCATTCGTCAACGCCGCCGAATTCCTGGTCGACGGAGGGATCGCGGGAGCGTACGTCACGCCGGTGTGATCGCTTGTTGTTCACCTCCGCGTCAACGTCATGGTGGCCCGGTGTCTCCCGACGCCCGGCCGCCATGCGTTAACGTCCGCCTTCGATACCTCGTTCGACAGGAGTGCGTTCCATGGTCAACAAGCGTCGCTGGCTGGCAGCCGGTGCTGCCCTCGCGGTCGTCGGAGGCGGCGTCGCGGCCGCGCAGACGGCCACCGCGGGGCCGGTCCCGCACCACTGCCCCACCCTCCACGTCTCCAAGGGCTGGTACGGCGACAACCGTGCCAAGCTTCAGAAAATGATCGACGAGCAGGGCAGTTGCGCCGGCTCCGACGGGACGCGACCGGTCGCGACCTTCGACTGGGACAACACCGTCGTCAAGAACGACATCTCCGACGCCACGCTCGCCTGGATGCTCAAGCACGACAAGGTGCTGCGCCCCGCCAGTTGGAAGGCCACCAACAAGTGGCTGACCGAGGACGCGGCCGCCGCGCTCACCAAGGCCTGCGGCACCTCCGTGCCCGCCGGCCGTCCGCTGCCCACGTCGACCGACACCGACTGCACCGACGAGATCCTCGACGTCTACAACGACGAGAAGACCTCCGGCGGCAAGGAGGCGTTCGCGGGGGAGTGGAACCACCGGCGCACGGTCCCCTCCTACGTCTGGATCACCCAGCTGTTCGCCGGGCACACTCCGCAGGCCCTGACCTCGTACGCCGCCGAGGCGCGCAAGGAGAACCTCGCCGCCCCCATCGGTACCGAGCAGACGGTCGGCACGCACAAGTGGGCCGGCTACATCCGCTACTACGAGCAGCAGCGTGACCTCATCGGCACCCTCAAGAAGGCCGGCTTCGACGTCTACATCGTCTCCGCCTCCGCCGAGCCGCTGGTCCGCGCCTGGGCGCCGGGCGTGGGCATAGACCGCGACCACGTCATCGGCATCCGCAACATCGTCAGCCACGGCCGGCTCACCACCGGCGTGCAGGGCTGCGGCGACGTCAAGGACACCAACGGCGAGGTCCTGACGTACATGGACGGCAAGCGCTGCTGGATCAACCAGGAGATCTTCCACGTCAAGGGCGCCAAGGCCTGGCAGCAGCAGGACCGGGCGCACCGCGCCGCCTTCGCGGCCGGTGACGCCGAGACCGACGTGACGTTCGTCGGCGACGCCACCGCCGGCCACCTGGCCATCAACCGCAACAAGACCGAGCTGATGTGCCGGGCGTACGACAACGCCGACCACCGCTGGCTCGTCAACCCCATGTTCATCGAGCCCAAGAAGCACAAGACCGACCCGTACCCCTGCGCGAGCGCCGGCTACGTCCGGCCGGACGGCACCCTCGGCCCGATCCACCGCGCCGACGGCTCGGTGATCCCGGACCAGCAGGACACCGTGTACTGACCCGGCGTACCGACCGCCACCGGGAGGGCCGCACCTGCTCAGAGGAAGGTGCGGCCCTCCCCGCGGTACGTCGGCACCGTGTCCACCACCCGGTCGCCGTCGATCAGTTGCAGCGCGTCGAACCGCTCGCACAGCTCCCCGGCCTTGGCGTGCCGGAACCACACCTTGTCGCCGATCGCCAGCCCGTCCGCGGCCGCCCCCAGCAACGGCGTCTGCACCTCACCCGGCCCCTCCTGGGGGTCGTAGCACAGCCCGGCGGGCAGATACGGCACGGGCAGCCGGTCCGCGCCCGCCACCCCCGACGCCGGATAGCCGCCGCCCAGCACCGTCACCACACCGGGACCCGGCCGGCGCACCACCGGCTGGGCGAACAGCGCCGCCGGACGCCCGCTGAACGAACGGAAGTTGTCGAACAGCCGCGGCACATACAGTCCCGAACCCGCCGCGACCTCGGTGACCGCCGCCTCCGCGGCCGTGTGCTGCACGCTGCCGGTCCCGCCGCCGTTGACGAACTCCAGCCGCGGCGCCACCGCCCGCACCGCCCGTACGGCCTCCCAGCGCCGCTGCGCCAGCTCCCTGCGCGCCGCCGCCTGCATCATCCGGACCGTGCGCGAGAACACCGGCTTGCCGTCGACCTCGTCGCCCACCCCCGCCACGTGCCCCTCGTACGCCATCAGCCCCACCAGCCGGAAACCGGGGCGGCGCACCACCGTCCGGGCCAGCGCGGCCAGTTGGGCCGGCTCCCGCAGCGGCGACCGCCGGGCACCGAAGCGCACCTTCCCGCCCAGCAGCCGGTACGAGGTGTCCAGCTCCAGACACACCCGCACCTCCTCGCCGCCGCACCCCGCGGGCCGGGCCGCGTCGATCAGATCCAGCTGCGCCGGATCGTCGACCATCACCGTCACCGCGGCCGCGAGCTTCGGATCGGCGGTCAGCCCGGCGAACCCCGCCCGGTCCGCCGACGGGTACGCGAGCAGGACGTCCTCGAAGCCCGAGCGCGCCAGCCACAGCGACTCGGCCAGCGTGAAACTCATGATCCCGGCGAAGCCGTCCCGCGCCAGCACCCGCTCCAGCAGGGCCCGGCAGCGCACCGACTTGCTGGCCACCCGGATCGGCTTCCCCTTCGCCCGGCGCACCAGATCGGCCGCGTTGGCGTCGAACGCCCGCAGGTCGACGACGGCCAGCGGTGCGTCGAGATGGGCGGTCGCCCGGTCATAAGAGGCTTTGTCGCCATACACATCGGCTCGCAACTGGGGCATGGCCGCAGCCTGCCACGCCCTCTTACCACTGGGTAGGGGTGAGATCCCGACAGAGCGGACAGGACGTGGTCAGGGGTTGGAGCACCGGCGGCGCCAGCCCGTAGAGTGGCCCGACGCCGCCACCAGCAGGTCAGCGGCGTGTTGTCCGGATACCAACCCCCCTGCCCCGATTGCGGATCGGGGGCGGGGGCCACGGCGCAAGGGGGAGCGCGGGTGAGCACCGACGCAGACTTCGTCGATCCGCGGCATGTCCCGCCCATACCCCCGCGGCCGCCCCGGCAGCCCGCGGCGGCCGCGACACCGGAGCCGGACGACGACCCGCGCACGACCGTCCTGCGCCGCCAGTCCCCGGCCGAGCCGACCGTCCCCCCGCAGGCACCCCCGGCGGCCCACGGCGTACCACCGCGCCCCGCCGCCCCGCCGCCACCCCCTCCCGCCCAGCCGCCGGCCGCCGGAGCACCCCGGGCGCCGCACCCCCAGGCGCCGACCGCGCCCGCCGCGCCGCCGCGCCCGGCCGGGCGTCCGGCCGCGTTCCGCGACACCGCCGCCTTCCACCTCGCCAACAGCCAGAACCTGTGGAACGGCCGCCGCGAACCCGCCACCGCCCGCCCGGCGACCGCCCCGCCGCCCGGCGGTCCGGCCGCGCCCCCGCAGCAGCCCTGGTCCACAACTCCCCGTCCCCCGCGGGGAGTTGTACCCCACCCGGCGCCCGGCCGCCGCTTCCCCGCGGGCCGCCGCCCCACCGGCCGGCTGCTCGCCGCCGCGGCCTGCCTGGTCCTGGGCATCGGCCTGCTCGGCGGCGCCGCGGCCGGCAGCTGGCTGACCGACGACGCCGAGGACGCCCCGCCCACCGCCGAGGCCACCTTCACCAAGGGCCGCGACGCCTGGCGCAACACCCCGGTCGACACCCTCTTCCCGCGCACCGTCGAGGGCCTGGGCGTCGGCCCCGGCGGCGCCGACCGCACCTGGACCCGGATCGCGATCGCCCCCGACAGCGACTGCACCGGCGCCTACGACACCGCGCTCGCCCAGGCGCTCGCCCGGGCCGGCTGCGTCCGTCTGCTGCGCGCCACCTACCTCGACGCCACCCGCTCCAGCGTCATCACCGTCGGCGCCCAGACCACCCGGACCGACCCGGCCGGCATGCTCGCCCTCAACACCCGCTTCAGCACCGGGAGCCTGGCCGACCGCACCGACCTGATGCCGGTGCCGTACGCACCCAAGGGCACCCCCGCCGAGGGCTTCGGGCGCGCCCAGCGGGCCAGTTGGACCGTCCGGGTGCTCACCGACGTCCCGGTGATCGTCTACGCGGTCTCCGGCTTCGCCGACGGCCGCGCCGTCACCGAACCGCAGCCCGCCGAGGCCGCGGTCCGCCCCGGCGCCACCACCGCCCCCGCCGAATCCGGCCTCGGCCACGACGCCAAGGACCTCGCGGACCGCATCGAGAACGACTTCCGCAAGGCCGCCGGCACCCCCACCCAGCCCCGGGAGGACGCGCCATGACGCAAGCCCCGCTGCGCGCGACCGCCCTCGCGCTGGCCTCCGCCGCGCTCACCGTCCTGCCCGCCGTACCCGCCCGGGCCGACGCCATCCGCGCCCAGGAATGGGGCCTGCAGGCCGTCCACGCCCAGCAGGCCTGGCGCACCACCAAGGGCGAGGGCATCACGGTCGCCGTACTGGACACCGGCGTCGACGCCAACCACCCCGACCTCAGCGGCCAGGTCCTGCCCGAGAAGGACCTGGTCGGCTTCGGCGCCGGACCGGGTGACGCGGCCTGGGCCCGGCACGGCACCGGCATGGCCAGCGTCATCGCCGGCCACGGCCACGGCGCCGGCCGCCAGGACGGCGTGCTCGGCATCGCCCCGGGCGCCAAGATCCTCCCCGTCCGGGTGATCCTGGAGGACAACGACCCGCAGCGGGAACGCGCCCGCACGGAGAAGGCCGGCGCGCTCGCCGACGGCATCCGCTGGGCCGCCGACCACGGCGCCGACGTCATCAGCATGTCCCTGGGCGACGACAGCGAGTCCGCCCACCCCGAACCGCGCGAGGACGCCGCCATCCAGTACGCCCTCGGCAAGGGCATCCCCGTCGTCGCCTCCGCGGGCAACGGCGGCGACAAGGGCAACCACGTCTCCTACCCCGCCGCCTACCCGGGCGTCATCGCCACCACCGCCGTCACCCACCAGGGCGACCGCGCGCACTTCTCCACCCGCCACTGGTACGCCACGGTCAGCGCCCCCGGCGAGGACATCCTCATGGCCGGCAACGACGACGGCTACCTCTCCGGCTGGGGCACCAGCCCGGCCGCGGCCTTCACCTCCGGCGCCATCGCCCTGATCCGCTCGGCCCACCCCCACCTGAGCCCCGCCCAGATCCGCCGCCTGCTCACGTCGACCGCCCAGGACACCCCCCAGGGCGGCCGCGACGACGACTACGGCGCGGGCCTGATCGACCCCGCCGCCGCCCTCGAGGCCGCGGACGCCCTCCACCCCGCCCCCCAGAAGCCGACCCCCGCCTCCTACGGCCGCCGCTACTTCGGCCCCGGCCCCACGGACGACGCGCCCGAAGACACCCCCACCAACTGGCTCCCCTGGACCGCCGCCGCCGCAGGCATAGCCCTCCTCACCGCCGCCACCCTCCTCCGGCGCCCCCGCCGCTGACCCCACACCAGCCCCCACCGTCCTTAACTTCCCCCAACGGGAGGGGACGGGCCGGAGGGGCCGGTTGTGTGGACGTAAAGCGAAGCAGTCCACACAACCGGCCCCGGAGGACCGTCAC
>NZ_JBHWDV010000074.1:13214-27264 GCF_042734445.1 Streptomyces sp. NPDC059649 | reverse complement strand
AAGGCTGCACCGCCGTTACGAGCGAAGGGCCGAGCATTTCCTGGCCTTCGTCGGCATCGCCGCAGCCCTCATCAGCTACCGCCGACTCACCAACTAAAACAACGTCTAAGCCAGTTCGTCGACGCCCTCGCTCTGGAACGGGGGCCCGGGGCACTGAAATCTTCCGAGCGGCGCCCCGGGGTGGGTGAGCGCACCGACCACTTCAGTGCCCGGTGGCCGGGGCGTCTGCGGTCTCTTCGCGGTGGGGCTATAGGCAGCGGATGCGGCTGCGGACGACAAGGGCGGCCAGGCCGAAAGGAATTGGTTCGGCGAGGCGAGAAGTCATCTCGGTGTAGGTGCCAGCGGCGGCGAGGTCTTGACCGGAGGAGCGGAAGATCACCGAGTTGCTCACCACCCGCAACGCCCGGCTCGCCTTCAACGGCACGATCATCGAAACCGGCACCGACTCTTACGGCCTCGCCAGCACCCGAGCGCGAGCCGAAGAGCCCACCAAGGCCCTCTGACCACTACTCGTACGAACTCGGCGGTCCGCCGCCCTCGCGGGCGGCGGACCCTCGCTGAGGAACGAGCCAGCTGGCTCGCAAAGCCCCACATCGGAAGTCGCCGCCAGGGCCTGAAGCCGATGGCCGCCTTCCTGCATGCCAACGCCGTTGACAAGCAGCGGCTCAGAACCAAGTTCGCGCGCATCCACGTCTGCCGCCGGTTCGCGCTGTCGCTCTGAGCCCGTCTGTGATTCGTTGAGCAAAGTGCGAACGGGCCGACGTCATTTCTCGGGCTCCGACCCCACTTCTTGTGGTCGCGCACACAGCGTGACTGCCGATCTCTGGGTGTTGCGAAACGAAGTACGGCCGCAGCTGGGCATCTGCGTGAACCGAATACCCGGGCCGGCTGGCCTCTGCTGCTACCTGCCCGCCCGCCCCGCACCGGACTTCCTGCTACTGGCAGTGGCGACCATCGCGGCGTGCGGATGGATGTTCAGGGCGGGCGATCACCGGAGACAGCGGCTCTTGGATTGCGGTTTTGTGTGGCGCCACCCTTGCTGAAGAAGGCGGTTCACTGCTTCATCGAGCATGGCTCGGCCCTCCCCGGGATGCCACCAAAATGACCAGTTGACATGAATCGTCATCTCGATGAATTCGTCGTATTCAAGACCGTCGGGGTAAGCCGTACCGAAGGACTTGTCAACCCTCAGCAGAAACGGATACCACACGCTGGATTTGGGCACGGTCACCCACGTGCGTCCGTTCACATGTTCACTAGGGGCCAGAACGCGACGCAACTTGCTGTCGTGGTCATCGATGCGCAATTCATTGTTCGCGATGTGCCGGTCGGGTTCGGGCAGCTGGGCCCAGGTGTGGTCCACGCGCATCTCCATCCACGCCAGACGCATGCCTTCGGGTGCCTCACACGGGTCGTCAAGTACGCGGTCGACAGCGGTGATCATTGACCGCTCGTCCAGCGTCGCTGTCTCCATGACCTGCGGATCAACGTAGGTTGAGTGGGCGTCAGGCGGTGCCTGCGGTGTCTTCAGAAACCAGTTCCACCGCGGCGGATTGCCATCGGCCGGCCAGCTGTACTCATCCACCCAGTTTCTGGTCACGCCGAACGTCATGGGCCTGACGAGCCCCTCGCACAGCTCGGCCAGCGCTCTCACAGCACGGTGAGCGGTCATTCGCTCCAGCTCGATCGGATTCCGGTCGGGTGCGAGTTCCCACTGGAATCCGCTCTCCAGCTTGATCGTCGCGCTGTCGTTGAAGATGTAGTGCTCGGTCGGCACAGGCGGTTCCGGTGGCTCCAACAGCCTCGTCTCTGGCATAGGCGTCGATTATGCAACGGAGAGCAGCCTCGATGACCGGCTGCCCTGACGGGTCTTACCCTCCCGCGTTCACTGCACCACAGTGCCGTCAGTTCTCCTCGGCATTCACGATCTGGTTGATCACCAACTGTCTTCGGAAGTCGTGGTTCTGCCTCAAAAAAACTGGGGGGCGACGACGCTGCGTCACGACCGCAGGACGCGTTTCCGGAGGAGTTGGAAGCCGTCCCGGCCGTGCTCGGCGTCAGTACTCGGCTTCTCGATCGCAGCGCGGACACCTCGATGCCAATGGACATCACCGGCCACCACTGTCTGCGCCGCGACGTCCAACAACAGGTCCGCACACTGCTGGACGCCGTGGGGGCACAGTTTGGTCACCATCCAGCGCTGTACCAAGCCGGTGCGCAAGGTGATGGCGCTCCCGCCGACGCATAGTTGGTGAAGAGCGCAAGTTGGTGCGCAGCTGGCCGACTTCGGCATGCCGGTTTTCACCGACCCCGCACCACCGCCGCAGCCTGTAGCCGAAGAACCCGATTCCCGGCCCTGCCCGGGAGCTGAAGGCGATGACCTCGTGATCAGTCTCGGGTCGGAGAGCCATCCGGCGCATGGCCTCAGGAAAGGAGTTTGGACAGCCGGGCAGCTTGCCGCTCGGCCGTTCCCGGTGGGTTGCGGGGATGCTGAGGGTCCTCGAAGGACAAGAGGAACAACGAGACGAGCGCCAGCAGCCTGCCGTAAGCCGGGCGTGTTCGGCGGTAGTCAGGTCGAAGAGATCGAGGAGCGCCTCGACATCGAGGGGTGGGCCGACCCAGCTGGCCAGGTGTTCCGTGATCTCCGCCGCCGCTGCGGCAGCAGCCCGGCAGCGAGAGCATGTGCAACCGTCGCTGAGCCCGTCACCCGCGCCAGCCCCCGCCCCCGCACTGTTGGCGCAGTCAGTACGCCGATGTGAGCGGTCCGACTCGGCCAGACCCGCTAGCCGGCGGCAGCAACTACCTGGCCATGCTCGGGGACCACGAAGGCGGGCGACGTGATCTAACCCAGCGCGGCCTCCCCGACGTCCTCCTCGCCAGCCGACTCCTCCAGACACCGCAGCTCCGGATGGCCGGCCGGCGGTTACTCCACCCACAGCACACGAGCTGCCACCGGACGGAAACCCTCCAGGGACACATACGACAGCGCCGCCGGTCCGAGCACCCTCGCAACGGGCAGCACCTCCCGGACCGAAGTGCCATCCACCACGGCTTCCGCCGACAGACCCGCCAGCGCATCACGAACGATCACGGCAGCGTTCTCAGTGGGCACGGTCACGATCGCTGATTCGCCCAGAGCCACCATCCCAACCCAGCCAGCTGGGCACAGCCCTGATTCAGGGGAGACCACCACATTCACACCACCTGCCGACGCGAAGGATGCCGGCGCCCGGGCCAGGTCCTCCCACAGCCCACGGGCTCTGAGCAGCAAGGGCAGCAGAGCATCCAGCCTTGATATCTCCTCGGTGGCAAGGTGCCGACGCTCCGGCCGCCGCCGCCTTGTACGACGGCAAGCATTCCGGCCGCAGCCCCTCGTTCCCGCGCGCACATCACGGTGCCTCGAGCCTCACCCCTTTACCCTCAGGAGAGGCGGCGCAGCTCAGCGGGCTGCGACAGCGCGGGTGACCTTGTCGAGCGCCAGACAGAGCATTCTGCTGGTTTCAACGAAGTCCACGGCAGCCTCTGCCGGAACCACGGCGCCGTCCTTGTTTGCATCATCGTGAATCTGGCTGAGGTTACCGATCAAGTCGCCCACCTGATCGGCCAGCGCCTTGACCGTGGTGTTGCTGAGAGATGCATCATCGCCGGTGAGGCCGTCGCGGGTGTGGAGATACTCGGCAAGGTGGGCTGAGACTCGGGCGACCTGATCTCCCTTCCGGGCCTCATTGACCGCCCACATCGCAACGAGCCGGCTACCCACCTCATGCCATGCTGCGTTGACCGCGGACCGGCCGTCCCACTTGGCGACGCGCACGAGCGCATCGAATATGAGGTTCGCGGGGTCGGGTTCCTCGCCGGTCATGTCGGGCGCTGAAGCTGCTTCGAGCTCTGCTGGCAAGAGATTCTCGGCCTCGCTCCGCACCTCGTGCGCACGTTCCGCGAACTCCAACTCAGCCCCTCCTGGGGTCCGAACGGTGGTCATCCGCTGAAGCAGGCCCCTGAACTCCTCCCGGAACGCGAGGACCAAAGCGACGAAGATCAACGGCCACGTGAGGACCTTCAGGAACTCCAGAACCAACTTGGCAATCTCCACTCCCACATGATGACGAACAGACGTGCATCGCAGGAGCACTTCGCCGCAAGATCACAGACCACACGGCTGCCTCTGCTGTGGTTGTCGCCGTAGCCGGCTCACGCCGCTTCCGAACCGTCTGTGTCCGTCTCACCCCCTGGTCAAGAGGGTGAGACACACATGGCTCGCATCCCTCAACTGCATCAACCAGCTGGAACTCTCGATAGCCCTAGATAAGCGCGGCTGACTCCTGCTGCACGCGGGCCAGCAGATCGACCGGCCCACCCTGCGTCTGCCCTCGTCGCCCGTACGATCCGCGTCCGCGACCTCGAGACCGGCGCCGTGATCGGCGTCGCCCGGCTGACCGGCTTCCACCAGGACGCGGGTGGCACCTCGCCCTGCGCCCCGTGGGCACAGTCCGACGTCTGGCGCCTGGAGCTCGCGGACGTCCAGGCTTTCGCCCTGCTGCCCCGGGCAGGCAGCAGCTCGGGCGCGGGGGCGGCCCACCGAGGACCTGCTCGCGCAGGTCATCCAGCAACTGCCCGACCTACGGCCCTGCCACCGGCCCCGCCACCTGCGCGCCGTACCCGCCCAGCCGGAGCACCCCGCCACGCCAGGCCAGCTCCTGAACTGTCGCGACGGGTCCCACTTCGGGCGGCCGGCGCCGTGCGTGCTGGGCGGCACCACCACTCCGCTGAGGTCCCACGCCAAGGAGTCCGTACACAAGACGTGCGCGATTTTTATCGCTACCACTCCAAGATCTACCACAGCAGCGAAATGCTGAATTTGACGCGTGCCACGGACTATGCGAGAGCCTGGTGGGTGATCCGCCGATGGCATGAAGGGGATGACTTCGCCAAAGGCCACACCCCCCAGAGTTGGTGGCCTCCATTTACCGGGATCCGCAAGGCAGAGAGTCTCTCAACGACTCGGAGCAGGAGCCGTACGGGATGCGCACGGAAGAGCAGTGGGTGGAGCGTACGGTCGACCAGCTCCTCAAAGACGCTAAAAAGTAGGGGTCGCGGCGTCGTTGGACGCTATGCCCCCGAGCCGGGCCCACGGGATGTCATGGGCCCCCGGGCCCGTGGTGTGTCCGGATGCTGGTCGGGAAGAATCGGTGGCCCGTACGGTGGCTTAGGTATCGCTCAGTTGAGCACCCTGCCGCCGCAGGCCCTCGCCTCACACCTCACACCCTCACACTGCACCCCGTTCACCTGGGGGAATGGGGTGTGTGCCTCATGGCAGCAGCGGGGCAGCAGCCGGTACAGGACAGTGCAGGACGTGGCGGTCACCGGAAAGGGCGTAGCGGCAGGCCGCGAGGCCGTGAGTTCTTCACCGATCGCGTCGCGTAGCGCCGCGAGGACGTTGGCAGCGTCGGTGTCGGAGAGGTAGGCCGAGGCGACTTCGAGCATCAGCGGCGTCGTCGACCGGCCAAGCTGCACGGCGACAAGGGGCGCCATCTGCGCGCTTGGCTGCGACGCCGGCAGATCGTGCTGCGGATCGCCCACCGCGGAATGGAGAACCGTAGCCGACTTGGCCATCGCCGCTGGGGCGTGGAACGCACGGTGTCCCGGAGCGGCGGATGATGTCGCCCTCACCGTCACCATGGGCGCAGAGCTGAACGCTCCCTCACCTTCGTCGGCATCGCGCATTCAATTACAGAACCCCGTGGCTGGCGCCTTGGATAGAATTTAAGGTTCCACTTCATTCGCCTATCCTCCTGTCAAATAGGCATAGTTTCCCAGCGTGTCGGCCAAATACTTCGAGTTCGAGACAGGTCCCAAAAATCGCTCGACTGAGATTTACAGGGCTGCTACAAATGATCAAGCTTCAAACTAGTGAGGAACGGGGAGATATGAAAAGCAAGTTAGTCAAGGGGGGTTTCATGCGTCTCAACGCATCTCATGTCGTCAAGGTGGCTGTCGCCACCGCCGTCGCTACATCGGTACTGGCAATTCCGGCAGCCAGTACCGCAAGCGCCCAGAGCATCAAGGCAACTGGCGTCGCCGTCGGCAGCATCGATAGCGGTACCGCCGACTACGCCGCGGCAGCCGAACACCTCAGTCCTCAGGGTGGCAGCGGAAGTTTCACCGCCAAGGTCGCCAAGATCGACCCCAAGACCGGCGCACAGCTCAAGGCCCGAACCATTCTGTGTGAGTGGAGCGCCAACTGGAAGTGGGGTGCCGGGGCCGTCTCTCAAGTCACCGGCACCACCAGGTTCTACTGCGCAGCCGTAGGCCCCGGGGGGCCGGAGTTCACGGGAGAGTCCCGCGCGCGGCTTATGGATGACCACAACAAGGCGATCGCCAACGGCGAGCGCACCGTCATTCAGCCGCTCGACCCGACGCCCACCATCTCCGAGGTGACGGCGAAGGTGAAGCGTCCCAAGACCCTGCACGTGCAGCATGACATGTGGGTCAACTTCCTCACGCCGGGCTGGGTGTGGCAAGCACACCCCAAGGGCTGCGGCGGTGCCGCCACGACAGCCCTCAAGTGCACCATCGACTATAAGAACTTCAAGATCTAACAGGTGACCGGACCGGAAGCTGGGTCCAGGATATCCTGGACCCAGCTTCCGGTCTCAATCATCGAAAACAGGGGGCGAGATGTGGTCAGGCCGGCACGACAGTTACTTCGAAGAAACCGGGCGGATGATCGCCGAGGAGTTACAGCGAAGCCGCTCCAGGCAGCGCGCCAAGGCCGTTAAGTACAGCAGAGAGCAAGCAGAACAGAGCCGCAAGATCGCGCATGAAGCCACAGCCTCCGAACTGGAACGCCTGGCGGTCCTTGGGCAGATCCCACCGGCCGAGTACAAAGCTCGCATGGCCGCCCTGGAAGAAGACACCCCTGACGAAGAAACCAGACAGTAGCTCGGACAAACAGTGGCGTTGATGTCACGGTACGCCGCCGCCGGTCATGGCGGGGGGCGTGTTAGGGAGGGTGGCTCCAGCGGCTTCCAGCGCTCGAAGCGTGGTTTGGGAGGGCTGTCTCCAGTGCCGGGAGGGGCGAGCCACCAGGACAGTGCGGGACGAGCTATTCCGTGGAAGCGAACAAGCTGATCCTCTCCGTGTGCCCGGGCAGATGCTCGGTAGCGCGCAGGCGAAACACGGTGCCCCAGGGCAACCGCTGTTCGGGCAGTGGTTGACCATCCCGGCTGACGAGGCGGAGTGACACCGGTATGGCGGCAGCCGGGATTGCTCGGATCTGAGTGGTCGAGGCGATCAATGAACTGATCGCGTTCTCGTCCATGGCCTCGCGGTTGTCAACGAAGGTGGGAAGGCCGGTGCGCACATCACGTGCTGCGGCGGCGAGTACGCGGTCGCTGAACGCTATGTGGCTCAGTGTCCAGTCGATGTCGGACCGTGAATCCGCCGCCAACAGGGCGGTATCGCTGATCGCTCCCGCTGCGGTGAGCAGGTGTCGAAAAGCGTTGCCGAGTTCGGTGGTGTCCACGGGGTCCTCCGGGAGGAAGCTCTGTGGCCTGGTGTCAGTCGTCAGCGGTATCGAGCGGTGCCGGAGGATGGGTGGCCGGGTCACGGTGACGTACTCGGGCGAGGACGATCAGCACGGTCACGCAGAGCAGGGCGACGACGCCTGCGAAGTACTGGACTGCGGCAAGAAGACCGGCAACGGTAGCGAGGAAGCCGACTCCGATGACGGGCAGGCCGACGCCGAGATAGACGATCACGTAGAAGCTGGACAGCACCTCGGCGTGACGATCGGCTGCAGCTGCTTGGCTGACCGCAGTGAGGCCGCCCAGGAACACCAGCCCCTGCCCGATGCCGGCGACCACCGTCGCGATGAGTAGCAGCGGCAGCGAGGACATACCACCCGCGAGGGCGAGCATCACCAGCCCGGTGGCCAGCAGCGGGAGGCCGATCCACTCCAGGGTCCGGGCTGGCCGTCCGTAGGCGACGAGTTGGGCAACCACAGAGCAGACCAGCATCAGGGCCACAGCTGCGCCGCCCAAGAGCAGATTCTTGCTGCCCGACAGAGTGATCACGTAGGTGGGGACCAGTGTGAGGAAGAGCCCGATGACGGCAAACGCGAGGAAACTGGCCGTTCCACTGGTGGCGAAGGCTCCCCGCATCGTGGCGGGAAGTTCGGGTCGGCGGGGTCGCCATCGAGCCGCCGGGCGCGTTGCCGGCAGAGTGGTGATCACTGCCACCGCAGGCACTAGCAGCATGATCTCCACTACGAACGGCAGCACATGCGGTGCCGGAGCGTACTGAGCAAGCAGGCCGGCGAGCACAGGCCCCAGACCCAGGCCACCCACGGAAGCCACGGTTGACACCAGTGCGGCCTTGCGCCGGTTGCCGGCAGGCTCCAGTTCTGCCAGCGAAGCAGTCAATGGCCCCGAGGCCGCGCCGAGCGCAAGACCCTGCAGAATGCGTGCCGCGAACAGCCACTCCGTGCCTTCAGCAAGGGCGAAAGCCATTGACCCGAGTGCGGCCAGGGCTACCGCTGGCAGCAGCACCTTCCGGCGGCCTAGCGCATCCGATAACGGGCCTGCTACCAGCAGGGACGGGATCAGGGCGGCGACATATGCCGCGAAGATCAGCGTGACGACCAGCGGGGAAAATCCGAACTGCGCCTGGTACCCCCGATACAACGGTGTTGGCAGGTTCGTGCCGGTGAGCAGGATCAGCAGCGCGTAGGCCGTGCCCCAGAACTTCCACCTCCCACCCGGTCTGGGCCGCGTGTCCTGATCTGTCTTGGCCGGGCCCGAAGGCTCGGCCTGGCGGTCGCGGCGTGGTGTCCGACCGCTGCGTGCGGGGGTAAGGCGATCGAGCGGCATCCATTCCTCCACAGGCCACATGTTCGGGTTCAGCGAACATAGCAGATGTTCGCTACTTCCGAACATGATTGGCTATGCTGCGGGTATGGCGAGCCGTACCGCGACGAAACTTGTGCACCCCGACCGCGCCCAACTGCGGTTCACCACTGTCCTGGCTGCCTTGAGCGACCCGGTGCGGCTGGCCATCGTCGCCCGGCTCGCAGAGGCCGAACCCGACGGTGAACTGGCGTGCACGACATTCGCACTGCCAGTCAGCAAGTCCACCCAGAGCGGCCATTTCAAGGTCCTTCGGGAGGCAGGCGTGATCCGCCAGCGGGACGAGGGGACCCGGAGGCTCAACCGGCTCCGCCGAGAAGATCTCGACGCCCGCTTCCCTGGCCTCCTCGATATCGCCATCCCACAAGGGCGTGACGTGACCGCCAGTTGGTGACGCCACCGGTCATCCGTCTCACGGTTGTATGGATCCCTTCCCCCCTCGTCGCCGTCCGTGCTTTTCCTCCGAGCGCCTACCCGGCCGCCTCAACCACGCGTTCCCCGAAGGGCGTCAACTGCATCGCCCTGCCGCGCTCGGCATGCTTGAGCAAAAGGTTGTCCGAGATCGCTTTCAAGGCGAGTGATCTGGGTCGTCAAAGCGGACTGCGCAATGCTGAGAGTTCGGGCGGCTCGCCGATCGTTGGATAGGAGTGTGCGGCCACGAAGCGTTCGAGCCGCTCCTGCCAGGCGTATGGGCTGGTGAGGGCGTCACGGAGAATGGCCGGGGTCTTACCCGTCTGCTCGCTCCTACGAAGCTCGGTGTCGTGACTGGCACCACCGCGGGGCGGAAGGGGATGTTGTGGTCGTGGGCCCAGCAGGCCATGTTGGTGGCGCTCATGCCCTTCTCGCGGGCGAGTCAGGGAGGGTTCGCTGGCGGTGGACGTACTGCTTGATGAGCCGGGCGTCGAGCGGCCCGTGTGGCCAGCGCGCTGCCGTTCGTGACCGATGGCTACGGCGTTGAACTCGTGGTCGTGGCAGTCAGGGCGGCTGGCAGCTGTCTGGCGACCGCGCTGCGCCATGCCCACGCCCAACAGCTCGGCATCCCGGCCCGGTTTACCACGAAGGCCGGTCGCAGCAGGCGCTTCAGCGCCCTCCCCGATGAGGTCGAGCTCGCCGCCTCCCATCCGGCGGTCACGGCCGTGACGGTGATCCGCCGGGACGGCCAGGCGCTGCTGCGACAGGAGCACGGCGGTGCACCGCGAGCGGTGTGGGAGCTGACGGCCGAGCGGCAGCGCCCATACACCGAGCAGGAAGTTGCCCAAGTCCTCGCACTGCATGCGGCGCTGCGCAAGCGCTGCCACAGCACCGTCGTGAGCTGGACTAGATCGTCGCGCTCGCCCGGCCACTGATGCCCCCTGGGCTGCAGCCAGCCCGGATGACCGGCCGCCCCCGCCGCTCTGGCTGGTGCCGCTCCCCCGCCAGACCTTGGACTACGACTCCGTGAGCTCCTTTAGCCGGGCTGCATGGACGGCCGCGACGCGGGCCGCCTCCTCCGCATCGGCAGTCGCCAGCTGCGCCTGGTCATCGAGAGCGGCCTGCCGGGCAGCCTTCAGCTGCTCCATGCGCGCCTCGTCGCTCACCGGTGCCCAGTGCTCGGCGGCGATTTGGGCGTGTACCAGCTCACCACGGCGCGGACGGCATCGAACACCTGCTCTCTTCGCCTCCCTCCAGCGCGGGGAAGTCGGGGACGTTGGGGTCGGACTCGCGACCACCCTCCTTTTGATCTTGAAAGGGAGCTCGCCATTGTCCTACCGTCCTGGCCGGCGCGAACACCACGCGACGGAGGAGCCTCAGGGGCGGCGGCAGCCGACGCAGTGCGGGCAGATGGCCAGAAGCCACCCGCGGAACCGATGTAGTCGCTGGACAACGGCCGGCGGGGCATAAGTTGGCGTCAGGGATCACTTCGGGGGGTGGCATGGCAGGTCGGGATCTTCGCGCGTTGTTCAGCTCGAACGACCGGCATCTGGGCGCGGACGAGGCGTTCACGAACCGGCAGGGCCAGTGGCAAATGTTCGCGGCCGCACTGACCGAGCACCTGCAGCACGTGGCCGATCCCGGATTCGACGTCGAGGACCTGGAAGCCCCTCGCCGCAACGTGCTGGTCTTTCACGGGGTGGGCGGCATAGGGAAGTCGACGCTCTCCCGCAAAATCGAAGCGTCGCTGACCAGCACCGAGGGCCTGCCTTCCCAGTGGGGCGAGATTTCCTGGCCCGAAGGGCAGACGATTCTGCCGGTACGGATCGACCTGGCCCGCGCGGCCGGCACCGACTTCGAGCGCGTCATCCTCACCATCCGGCTCGCGCTTGCCGGCCTCGGCCAGCCCCTGCCCGCCTTCGACCTGGCCCTGCGGCGCTACTGGGAGCACCAGCACCCCGGAGAAGCCCTGGAGGACTACCTTCGTCGCGGCGGGCTGGCCGCCCGGTTCGGCAAAGCACTGCCGCAGCAGATGCAGTCCGCGCTCGGCGACGTCGCCCAAGCCCTGCTGCTCCCCGGCTCCGTCGGGTCAGCCGTCGGCCAGGTCACCGGGGCACTGGTACGTGCCCTGCGCGAGCGCCGGCAAGCGGTGCGCGCCCTGGCCGGCTGTGCCCGGCTCGCCGACCTTCTGGAGGCCGAGCCCGATCTGGATGCTCTCTCGTACTACCCACACCTCCTGGCATGGGAGCTCACACAGCGGCCGGTAGGCAAGTCGGTAACGCCGGTGATTTTGCTGGACACCTTCGAGGACACCGGCGACCGCACCCACCGCGACCTGGAACGTCTCCTGCAGCGCGTCGTGTGGCTGATGCCCAACGCCTTCTTCGTCATCACCGGCCGCAGCCGCCTGCAGTGGGCCGACGAAGCTCTTCAAGGACAGCTGGACTGGACCGGGCGCGCAGCCTGGCCCGACCTGGTCGTCCACGACCTCCCCTACGCCCGCGCTGCCCACGGCAGGGCCGGCGAGACGGGGCGGCAGATCCTGATCGGTGACTTCTCCCGTGAGGACTGCGACGACTACCTCACCCGCCGGCTCTCCCGTGGTGGACAGCCCCTCATCGGCGAGGACGTCCGAGAAGCGATCACACGCCGCTCACACGGCCTTCCGCTCTACCTCGATCTATCGGTGATGAGGTTCCTGGAGATCCGGCGTAGCGGCAGGTCTCCCCAGCCGAGCGACTTCGACCATGACTTCCCCTCCCTGATCGCACGCACCCTCAGCGACCTGACCGCCGACGAACGCCACGTGCTGCGGTCGGTCAGTCTCCTGGACGCCTTCGACCTGAAGCTGGCGACGCAGGCCGCAGGCATGGCGCACGAAGCTGCCGCGCTACGCCTGACGGAACGCCCCTTCATCCACCACAACGCCTTCGGGCTGTGGCCCTTCTACCTCCACGCGCTCATCCGCTCCACCATCCGCAACGCCGACGACCAGGCCGACGACCGCTGGTCCCCGCGCGACTGGCAACAGGCCGCGCAGCGGGCGTTCAACGCGCTGGGAGAACAGTGGAACACCTCCACCACGCCCAGCCGCATGCTCCTCGTCGGCTGCCTACGCCAGGGGCTGCTGCTGGCCCGGGACTTCCACCTCGACCTGGACTGGCTGGCCGAGGCCACCTTCGCTTACGTCGGTGACTCGATCTGGGAGCCCCTCGCGCCCCCCGCCCGTGACCAGCCCGGCCACGAGGAACTACAGACCCCCGCCGAGGCGCTGGTGGAAACCCTCAGCGCTCTTGCCCGCCGGCAGCACGAGAACCGCCAACGCACCGCGGAACGCCTCACCGATGTGACCGCCTCCGGCCTGCTGCCGGCGGCCCTGCACGACCTGGCGGTCTACTACCTGGCCAAGGCACAACGTGACCTCGGGCTGACCGAGGCATCCCGCCGAGGCATGCAGCATGTGGTGGACGGCGGTGGCCGGCTCGCACCCGCCGCCCGGCGCGGCCTTGCGCACCTGGCCCGACTCGCCGGCGACTTCCCCACCGCGCTCGAAGCCGCGGCCCACCTGGGGTGGGAGGGGCGTCACCACCGTGTGCGAGGGGACGTGTGGTGGGTCCAGGGAGACATGGACAAGGGAGCCCAGTCCTTCCTGGGCGCGCGGCTGGAAGGCGAAGAACATGGCAAGGCCGGCGAGGCAGCCATGTCCCAGGCCATGCGAGCCTTCACCCTCGCCTTCACCCACCCCGGCACCGCAGACGACGAAATCAACCTCGCAGAACATCTCCTGGCCGCTGTTGATCTGCGCGCGGCCACGTTTGACGTCCGCATCGCCACCCTGCTGCGTGATGCCGGAAGCGACCCCGACCTCGCCGATCGTGCGCGAGTCCTCGCAGCCGAGATCGACACCTCCGGACTCGCCTTTGCCCGCCCCAAGCTCGAACTCGCCCTCGCCTTCCACCACGCCATCCGCGACGACCAGGAAGGCATCGCCGCGACGATCGGCCGGCTGCAGGAACAGACCCGCGAGGGCTACTACGCCTACTACGTCGACATCGCCCACTTCATGGCCGGCCTCGCCCTCCCGGCCGCTGAGAGTTCAGCAAGCCGGTGGATCGACGGGGCGGACAGTACCCGCGAGCGCTGGCGCGGCTTGGTGATGGCCCGGCGCCATCGTGTGCGCAGCGCTCGTTGACTGTGTGCGGTGTAGGCAAGCTCGCCCCTTCGGGGGCGGGCGTGGCCCTGAGGAGAGTTGTGAGCGTTTCCCTGCGAGCTGTGGTGATCGAGTCGCCGGACCCCGTGGCGCTGGGCGCCTTCTGGAGTGCGGTCCTGGAGTCGACCATCGAGCCGGGCACTGACGGCGTAGTCGTCAGGTTCGGACAGCACCCGGAACAGTTCCTCTACATCGTCGAAGGCCGCAGGGGAGGAAATTGTCTCCAGGAGCCGTTGATTGAGGTCGCGGCGACTGGCACCACCCTGGACGAAGAAGCAGACCGCCTTGCCTCCCTGGGCGCAGAGGTCATTGACAGGAAATGGAACGTCTACGAAGAACTCCACGTCGGTTCTGTGCTCTTCGCCGACCCAGAGGGAAACCGCTTCCGCCTCCTCTCCAGTGACGAGGAAGTTCGCGCCGCAGAACGCAACCTGGAAGCGGAATGAGGCGACCGTGCGGCCGGATTGACCGCTACGACCTGCTGCACGCCGTACCGCCGCAGCGGGCTCCCGAGTGGCTGGCG
>NZ_JBHWDV010000074.1:0-13204 GCF_042734445.1 Streptomyces sp. NPDC059649 | reverse complement strand
CCCCATCTCTCACCCCCCCCCCCCCCCCTCCCCCGTCAGGTTTCTGCGCCCCCCCAACCCCCCCCCGCCCCCCCCCCGCCGCCCCCCCCCCCCCCCCCCCCCCCCCCCCCCACGGCAACCCTCAGCGACAGTAAAGTGTCACCTTTCTACTGCTGAACACGTCCGAATTCTGGGCGCCGTGATCCATGGCCAGAGTACCCACGGTCACGAATTCGCTGCGGCGGGAGCGGGCGTCCGCCCCAGCGAATGCCCTTCTCGCTGCGGATGCGGACGCGTTCGCGACGCTGCGACGCCAGGACGTCGGGGTGGCGGGCATTGGCGTTGCGCCAGCGCAGTCGGCGTGAGGGCCGGGCTTTGGCCGGCGGCATCCATTCGGCGGGGTCCTTGTCGCCCTTGACACGGTTGGAGCCGAGGCTGACGGACACCAGGGAACGGTTGGCGCCGAGATCGTTTGCGTACTGCTCGCGCCGCTGGGCGCTCCACTTCGAAGCACCGGAATCCCAGGCTTCAGCGAAGTGAACGACGTGGTCGATGTCAGGCTGCCGGGCGTTGGAGAGGCTTTTGCCGTCGTAGTAGGAGTGTCACGTGCGCCGGTCAGCGCACAGTGCCTGCCCTACCGGGCCTTCTTGGTCGCTTCGGCCAGGAGGACTTCCTTGCGGGTGTCGCAGCGGTCGTGGTCAGCATCGATCCACAGGTGGAGCTTGGTGCGGGTGTAGCCGGTGCGCGCCTCGCGGGCGACCTTCAGCCGGCCTGGCCTTCCCGCGGCCGCAGACCACAGCGTCGACGTCGACAGCATCAGCCACCAGCCGGTGTGGCGCGAAGACCACGAGCCGCTGTACCGCAACGACAACCGCCATCCCGACGAGTCTTCGACCAGCGATTCCATCCACGCGACCCGTTCAACGCGGACCTTTACGGCTATGTGGAGGGCAACCAGGCGTCGGCCTTTGTGGGCACCACCAAGGACGCCGATGCCAACTGGCTGACCAAATACCGGTACGAGGTGGATGCTCCCGGCGGCATCGACGTCAACCAGACCTTGCCGAGCAACAAGTACCGAGGTGAGGAGGAGATCGCCTTCCCCGGGGGCATTGACCGCCAGCACATCAAGGGTGCCTGGCAGATCCTCCCCGACGGGACCAAGGGAGAATGGATGCCGAACCCCCAATACGAGCCTCATATCCCCAAACAGCCCGTCGTTCCCGCCCCTGAAGCACCGCCCGCCAGTCAACTGCCCGAAGGATGGACCCGATGAGTGGCTACCTGGTCCCCGACCGTTTCGAAGTCATCGCCTTCAACGGCGACCAGCAGGCCGACGCCGTCCTGAGCTGGGAGGGCGAGAACCACGATTTCACCGTGATCGCCGACGGCCCTTGGGGGCGTGTCACCGGCAGAGCGGATGACTGCTTCGAGGCGCTCACCCGCATCCGCGAGCAGATCGAACCCCAGGGGTGGCTCCTGGGTGTCAACGGCTCGCGTCGCGACACCTGGCCCTCCGGGATGTGCCGTGGGACCGGGGGTTTCCTCGTCTACCGACTCAGGCCCGGGCTTCGCCCCACCAGCGCCGATCGCATCCAGACATTCCAACCCGCACCCCGCGAGACGCTGGCCACTGTCGCCGAGCAGATCGCCTTCGAAGAGCAGTGGAGCCAGTCGCTGTGACCACCCCGTCCAGCTCTGCCCCCGCCGTTCCCCCGGTCACCGAGGCTCTGCGCGCCCAGGCCGCACAGCAGCGCGGCGGCTACGTATACGCGATCGACCCGTACTTCGACCCCAATGGCGCCGTCCCCCCGTACGGCATCGTCGGCGGCTGGTCCGTCGACTGCAACGCGCCGTCACCGGTTATGGCAGCGAGCAGGAACTCCTCGCTGCCTTCCGCGACGCCACGCTCCTCCTGTTCACCCAGGAGGGGCAGACCGGCCTCTACACCGTCGTCGAGGACGACGGCAGCCGCTACATCCCGGCCTTCACCCACCCCACCCAGACCCCCGACACCTGGCACCAGTGGCAACACACCACCGGCCATCACCTCGCCGCCACCGGCCTCCCAATCCGCCTTAACCCCGGCCACCGCATCAGCCTGACCATCCCGGGGGTGTTCTCTAGTGGGGCTGACCAGCGAGCACTGACTAGGTGTTTTTGAACCTGGTGACCCGGCATCCGGGCCGTTTGGAGCACATAGAACTCGGTGTCCTCCGGGTATGGCGCTGTGCCAAAATCCAGCGCATGCCTGTTCGATACCCGTCCCCCCTGCGTCCCGGTGACCGTGTTGGTGTTACCTCTCCATCGAGCGGGGTCGCGAAGGAATTGCGTGAGCGCCTCAATGTCGCCGTTCGTGACGTCCAGGACTGCGGGTACGAGGTCGTCATCGGCCGGTGCATGGACGGCTCCGGGCACGTCAGTGCTTCGGCCGCTGACCGCGCGAGCGAACTGATGTCGATGCTGACCGACTCCACCATCAAGGCCATCGTGCCGCCGTGGGGCGGAGAGACCGCGATTGACCTGCTACCGCTGCTCGACTGGGACAGGCTGCGGGAGGCAGAGCCCACCTGGCTCGTCGGATTCTCCGACATGTCGACCCTGATCACGCCGATGACGCTGCTCGCTGGGACGGCGACAGTCCATGGCAACAACCTCATGGACACGCCCTACCGAGTGCCCGAAGGACTGCGATCGTGGCTCGACATCGTCGCAGCGCCCCGGGGGCACCAGTTCACCCAGACCCCGCCCGGTCGCCATCGGGCCACCGGCTTTGACGACTTCGCCGCCCTCCCCAACATACGCGAGTACACGCTCGACTCCGTGGGCGCCTGGACCCGGCTCGACGGGAGCGGTGACGTGGAGGCCGAGGGAAGGCTGATCGGCGGCTGCATCGAAACTCTGTGCAATCTCGCAGGGACGGCCTACCTCGACGTCTCGGCCTTCGCTCGCAACGAGTCACCGGATGGGCTCCTCGTGTATGTGGAGGCAGCCGGCGACGATGCTTTCACCATCTGCCGGAACCTCCATGGCATGAGGCTCGCTGGGTTTTTCGATCGGGCGAACGCGGTTCTCGTTGGCCGGACCAGCGCACCCGACAACCGTTCCCTCAGTCAGCACGAGGCCGTCCTCGACGCACTTGGTTCTCTCAACGTGCCGATCATCGCCGACATCGAGTGCGGTCACGTGCCGCCCTACATGCCGATCGTCAACGGAGGGCACGGCCGTATCGTTCACACACCGAGCCGGAGCGAACTGACGCAGACCTTGGGCTGACGCATCAGACCGGCCGCCCAGCTCTGACCGAGGTGGGTCGGGTCAACAGGACGGCTCCCCGCTTCCGGTGCGCCTTTTCGTCCAGCCGGTGCGGGGGCTTTTGCGGGTCAGGCGCCGGGTCATCATGGTGATGAGTGCCCAGTTCAGGTGGGCTTCGGAGTGCTGGGGAAGGCGTTCGTAGTCGCGTGCGTTGCGGCGGGCGTTCATACAACAGCCGATCGAGCGCTCGACTTTCCAACGGCGGGGCAGGACGACGAAGCCCTTGACGCCTTTGGGTCGGGAGACGATGCGCAGGGTGAGCCAGAGGCGTTCGCGGGCCCAGTCCACGAGTTCGCCGGCATAGCCGCGGTCGGCCCAGACCTGGGTGATCTGCGGCTGGGTGAGACGCAGACGCCAGAACACGTCGCGGGCCCCGTCGCGGTCCTGGATGTCAGCGGGCGTCACCGTGATCATCACCGGCAGGTCGAGAGTGTCTACGGTGATATGTCGCTTGCGGCCGTTGATCTTCTTCGCGGCGTCGTAGCCGCGGCTGTCCTTGCCGACGGTGGAGGCGCCTTTGACCGACTGCGAGTCGACGATCAGTGTCACAGGGTGCGGGCAGCGGCCCTTGCCGGTACGGATCCGGCGGCGGAGTTGGTCACGGATGTAGGTGACTACCCCGGCCCGGTTCCACCTCCAGAAGAACCCGTAAACCGTCTCCCACGGCGGGAAATCCGCGGGCACGGCCCGCCACTTCGCGCCGTTGTCGACGATGTAGCGGATGCCGTCGACGATCTCCCGCCGGGGCCACTTCTCCGGATGTCCGCCGGTCTTGGTCTGGCAGGCCGGGATGGGCAGCAGGGGTTCGAGGAGTGCCCATTCGGCGACGGAGGTGTCGGACGGGTAGCGGCGGCGACGGGAAGCAGCGGGCATGGCGGGCTCGACAGGGGGGATCGGCGGTGGACAGGGGCTATCTGGAGAGCTGGGCGAGGGTGGCGCGCACGCCGGTGAGCTGGGCGGTTGCGAGCTGGGCCCATTCGTCGTCGGGGTAGCGGGCCAGATGCGGATCGAGTGTGCCCGTGATCACCCGGGTGAGGCGGCCGAGGATCTGCCGGAACTGCCGCTTGTCGTACTCGATCCAGTCCGCGGGGTCGTCGGAGAACATGAAACCGTCCCGCCGGGTCCAGGTGATCGGAGTCAGGTTCTCGGCGGCGACGGCGTCGCGGACGTGCCGGATGCCGCGGCCGACCTGCGAGCGGGTCAGACGGGTGGCGGACATGAGCTGGTAGGTGTGCAGGCCCGCAGGGCGTGCTTCCATCAGGGCGACGCGGACCAGGTCGCCGTAGTGCTCGGCCAGCGGCCGGGCCTCCCGGCGCCGCGGCACGGCTACTCCTCGCTCTTGAGCAGCTGGACCAGCTGCTCGTCCAGGGTGAACTCGCCGTTGTCGAGCGCCCCTTCCAGCCAGTCCGCCGCCGCGCGGACCCGGCCGATCTGACGCATCACAGTCTCGCGCTCGTCGTCGGTAAACTCCTGCCCCCGCAGCTGCGGGACCAGCCGGCCCAGGGTGGCAACGAAGCCGTGGCAGGAGCCGACCAGATCGAGATATTCGATGGTGTGCTCGATCGCGCGCACGGCCGGCGTGCGCTCCCGAATCCGGTCCCGCGTCTCGTTGGAGTTGTCGAACTGAGCGCGGTTGACGAGCATCCGGGTGGTGTCGTCCCGCATCGTCTTCCGAGCGACGGCCGGGCGGCGCAGCAGGTCCGTGGTCACCTGCTGGGCGACCGTGTCGTCCCTGGTCAGCTCCGTGACGACCCGCACCCGTTCGGCCGGGGTGACGTGCTCGGTAACCGCCGGCCGCTTCAGCAGATCGGTGGCGACCTGGGCGGCGACCTCGTCGTCCCGGGTCAGGTCGGCCACGGCCTGGACCTTCTCATCGACCGTTACGGGCCTGTCGACCCGTTGGCCGACGACCCGTTTGGCGCCGTCCGGCGTCCACTGCCGGGTGCCGGTGCGCGGGTTGAACGGCGCGTCCTCGATTGCCGCCCACCGCTCGTCCTCGTCCACGACCGACGCGAGGATGCGGTGAACAGTGAACGACACGCCCTCCTTGCGGTGCTTTTCCGGCCACCGGTTGGCGGTGTAACGCCAGTCCTCCACCGTCCGGCGTTCGACACCGATGTCGTCCGCGAACAGCTGCAACGACTCCGTCACCGTGAACAGGTCGTCCGTGCCGTTCGGCATCGACCCGCCCACCGCCCTCATCGGCTCGATCTCCAACGCCATGTCACCCAGGGCGAACTGCGAGCGGGCGATCTGCGCGATCAGTTCCTTGGCCTGGGTGACGAGCTGTTCGTAACGCTGCCGGGTGACGTTCCCGATCCGGTCGGCCACGTCGGTCATGATGACCACCGCCCTCGCCCGGTTCCGGCCCAGCCACGTGACCGGTCAAAGGGGCGCCGGCCCCGGTCACCGTCCACCGTGACGCGGGCGCGACACGCCGGGGCAGAGCGTGAACCAGGCGCGCTCGAAGCGCTCGGCGGCCACCCACAACTACCCTGCAAATCAAGGGGTGTTCGAGTACTCGCGAGGCGTTCGGCTAGGGCGTTTCGGTAACGCTGTTCCGCGACGCCCGCCGTTGACGACAGGCCCGCACCCGGCAACGGTCCGAGCAGTACACCGCAGCCCTCGACCGTTCCACCCCCACCGTCCACGACCGCCCGCAGACCGGGCACTCCGCATGCTCTCCCCGCTGCATCGCAGCCACCCGTTGCCGGGTCCGCTGAAGCCTCCGCCACCGCCTGACCTGCACCGACCCGAGCAGAACACTGCCTCTGCCGCCATCGTCTGCGGCAGCAGATCACCACACTCCCGGCAGTACCGCCGAGCCTTCCCGCCAGCCCCCACTCACCAGATCATCCAGCCGTACCCACCCCACGGCCAGGGATCAAAAACACCTACTGAGACCCGTTCAAGATCGCTTCCCGACTGCCAGAAGATCGTTTCCCGCCGATGGACAAGCCGTGTCATCCGTCGGACCAGGTGCGGGGACCTGGAGGCTCGCACTGGAGGCGCCGTCGCGTACGACCGACGCTCCTGTTCAGGGCCGGTAGACGCACTCCGCCAGCGTCGCGTGCCTCTTCCAGCCCAGCGTCTCGTACAGCGCGCGCCCGTCGTCGGTCGCGCCGAGAACGCCAAGGACCGCGCTTTCCTCCAGGGCGCGGTCGGCGAGCGTACGCATCACAAAGCTGCCCAGCCCGCGTCGCCGATGGGACTCCTCCGTCACCACCCGGTCCACGACTACGGCTTCCCCGAGGGCCGCCATCTGCCCCTTGGCCGCTTGCGCGCCCGCCGTATCCAGTACCCGAACGTAGGTGACGGCCCCATCGGTCTCCACGGTCGCGGTGTATCCCTGGGGCGCGACCGGGGACGTGGCCATCAGGTCAACGGCCATCAGATGTCCGATCTCGGCCATCTCCCATCCCTGGGGCAACCAGGACTCGATCTCCACCGGCTCGGCGGGCATCTTCATCCAGGTCCGCGGGATGGACACCGAGGCGGCGGCGCTGCGGACCAACGTTTCCTCGGGCTCGGGCAGGACATGGCGTCCCGCTTCGTTGGGGTTGTCGGCCACCTCGATGTAAAACCCCCAGGGCTTCTTGACCGGTGGGGACGTCTGCCGGGACACGGCCCAGCCCGCCACCCAAGTCCTGACTATGTCCGCAACCATCAAGCCCTCCCGAAGCTGTGGCCGTCGCCAACGGCCTGGTAATAGCCAGCAGTCCGGATCACACATTACGTCGCCGCGCAGTCCGTGGCATCTGTTTTGCCGGGGAGCGGATCCTGAAGCGCAGTCGCGAGCCGAGCGGGGGAGCTCCACCCGCCTGTGGACAACCTGCCTCGTGAGGGTCAACAAGCCGGTCCTTGACTTGCGTCCGAGCCCGTAACTCCCCCGGTGAAGGTGGCCTGCGCCTCCGCGGCCATGGCTCGGCATCGGGGGGGCTCGCGGGTTGGGCGGGCTCGCCAGTCTCGGAAAGTCACCGGTCAAGAGTGCAGGTACGGGCGCCGAAATAGGACGGGCCTGGCTGCATCTCTGCACGTCCTGGTGATCTGGGGTAGTCCCGTCTATGGCATTGAACGTGCTTGAGGCGAGCAGTAGTTGTCGCCTGGCGGCATAGATGATCACCCTCTGTGATCTTCTGCCTGTCTGCCCTACGGTGTGGGCGGGGTTCTGGCGTTCTGGCTGAGGCCCTGCATAGTCCTGGGATCTGAGTTAAGGGTGGGCGATGACGTCGCTGTTCAAGCGGCTGGATGAGGAAGAGGCCGTCGCCCGGGGCGAGTTGTCTGCCCTGCGTGACAAGACGGCGCAGGTAGAAGAACTGCTGGCTCGCTTGCGAATCACCCGCGAACCGCGTTGGCCTTGGTCGGCCACGAGATGGGAGCCTCGGGTCACGGGTCGGGGCCCCGGGATACGCCGCATGCTGCCGACGACGCGGCCGATGCGGGTCCTCCGGCGACTTCGTGCCGCCCTGGAGCAGCTCCTGGGCAGCTCGACGGGCCGGTCACCGGCGACGGTCGCCCGGCTCACCCAGCAGTGGTAGGCCGACCACCAGGCGTTCAGCGAGCGCGAACTGTCCGACAGCGACTACGTCTACGTAGGGGCCGACGGCATCCACCTGCGCATACGCCTGCAGGAAGCGAAGTCGTGCGTGCTCGTGCTGATGGGCGTGCGCGCGGACGGCACCAAGGAGCTGATCGCCATGAACGGCGGCTACCGCGAATCAGCCGACTCCTGGGCCGACCTGGTGTGCGACTGCCAGCTGCGAGGGATGCGCGCTCCCGTCTTGGCGGTCGGCGCCGGCGCGCTCGGTTTCTGGAAGGCCCTGGCCGAGGTGTCCCGAGGCCCGCCATCAGAGGTGCTGGGTTCACAAAATCGCAAATGTGCTTGACAGCCTCCCGAAGTCCGCCCAGCCGGGAGCGAAGAAGGCCCTGTAGGAGATCTACAACGCCGAGCACCGCGACCACGCACTCTTGGCGGTCGCGGCGTTTGAGAAAACCTACGGCGCGACGTGGCCAAAGGCCGCCAAGAAGATCACCGACGACGTGGACGAGCTGCTGGCGTACTACGACTTTCCCGCCGCGCACTGGATCCATCTGCGGACGACGAACCCCATCGAGTCCACGTTTTCCACCGTCCGGCTGCGCACGAAGGTCACCAAGGGCGCCGGCAGCGCGGCCGCCGCCTTGGCCATGGTGTTCAAGCTCGTCGAGTCCGCCCAGCAGCGATGGCGGGCCGTGAACGCACCCCACCTGGTCGCCCTCTCCGTGCTGACAGACGGAGAGCCAGTGATGTCCTCCCGACGTCGTGACAGGTGCACTCTGCGGACACCTTCTGTCCGCCATGCGGCCTACGGTCGGTTCATGAGCGCAGAAACCTCCTCCAGTCAGGTCACTCCGTTCCGTATTGACATCCCGTCGGCGGCCCTGGCCGACCTGCATGAACGGCTCGACCGGACCCGCTGGCCCGACGACGAGATGCCCGGCATCGGCTGGAGTCAGGGCGTGCCACCCGCCTACCTCAAGGACCTCGCGGCCTCCTGGCGCCACACCTACGACTGGCGTCCCCATGAGGCCGAACTGAACAGTCTGCCCCAGTTCACCACCGAGATCGACGGCGCGAACCTCCACTTCATCCACGCCCGTGCCCCCAGGCCCGACACGCTGCCCTTGGTCCTCATGCACGGCTGGCCCGGCTCGGTCCTCGAACACACCGCGCTCGTCGAGCCGCTCACCGCCGACGGCCGTGACGTCGTCGTCCTGTCCCTGCCCGGCTTCGGCTTCTCCGGACCGACCCGCGCCCCGGGATGGGACATCGTGCGTATCGCCCACGCCGGCGCCGAGCTGATGCGTCGGCTCGGCTACGACCGGTACGCACTGCACGGCAGCGACTGGGGCGCGATGATCGCCCGCGAGTGGGGCCGCCTCCGCCCCGACCAGGTGGCCGGGATCCACGTGACCATGCTCCTGTCCGCCACGGCCACCGCCGAGCCGACCGAGCAGGAGAGGGCCGGTTGCACCGAAGCGGAGATCGTCCGCATGCGCGCGTCCGCCGCCCGCCGCGCCCGCAATCAGCGTGAGGAGATGGGCTACGGCATCCTCCAGTCCACACGCCCGCAGACCCTCGGATTCGCTCTCACCGACTCTCCGGTCGGCCAACTCGCCTGGATCCTGGAGAAGTTCAAAGCCTTCTCCGACTGCCGTGAGACACCCGAAGAAGTGATCGACCGCGACACCCTGCTGACCAACGTCATGCTCTACTGGCTCACCGGCACCGCCACGTCCTCGGCCCGGCTCTACTACGAAACTGCCCACGCGGGCACGGGCTTCGCCGACGCCACCGAGCCTTCCTTTACCCCCACCGGGCTGGCCTACTTCCCGGCTGACATCTCCGTGCCCGTACGCCACCTCGCCGAACGGACCGACAACATCGTCCACTGGACAGAGTTCTCCCATGGCGGTCACTTCCCGGGCCTGGAGACCCCCGACCTCCTCCTCACAGACCTCCAGACCTTCCTCCGCAACCTCCGCTGAACACTGCACGACACCTCGGAACGACCCGCGCGGGCAACCCTCCGGCGTAGACGAGGTGGACCGCGACCTGGGAGTTCTCGATCCGCCCGGCCGTTCCGGTGTACTGGCGCTGGACCCCGACCGTGTGGGTGCCCTTCTTCACATCGCCGGTCTCGTCGGCAACCAGCACCGCAGCCTCGTCGTGGAGGTGCCCGACGACGTATTCGCGCACGTCGTCGCGGACGGCGTCGGCACCCCAGGAGGCCCGGCACAACAGGTGCTGCATGCCGTGCGGGCTGGCCTAACCCGGCCCAACCGCGATCATCCAGCAGTTTTTGCGCGGCAGGTCCGACAACAGGCCGAGCACCAACCGCCCGCCCGCAGGCGGGGTTCGTAGCGGCTGAACCGGCCCGCGATCCGGCTCATGGCCACCTCGAACGCCTCCCGCCATCGGGCAGGATCTATGCTGTGACCTGCGGCCACCGTCTCATCGTTAGTCCACACAACTCATGATGATCAACGGTGGCCGCACCCCTGCGGTGTCTCCTGTCAGTCCCGGACGAGACAGAACGGGTGACCTGCCGGGTCCGCGAAGATGCGCCAACTCCGCCTCCCCTCCCCCTCATCGAGCAGTGAGGCGCCCAGATTGAGGACGTCGTCCTGAGCTCGGTCCAGATCCTTGACGCCCAGGTCGAGGTGGAACTGCTGGGGCCGAGCGGGGCCCGGCCACCGCGGTGGCTGATGGTCCTCCACCCGCTGGAAGGCCAGCACGAGCCCGTCGGTGTGAAGCGTTGCCCAGCCGTCGCTCAGCGACCACCGCGGATCCGGCTGGTTCACCACACCGCCGAGAAGCGACTGGTAGAACCGGGACAGCTCAACGACATCCGCACAGTCCAACACGACACACTGCAGCTTGGCGATCACGAAGTGCAGCGTCTCACGACGCCTGATCACGATCTACAGCTGGAGTACTAACCAGGTCTTTCACAGAATCATCTACGACCCGTCAGTGAAGGTGTACTGGGAGCGCGGGCCGTGGTGCCGGGTGGGCGGCCTGGGGACGATGTTTGGTTGCTGCGACTGGTGCCGTCGCGTTTCGTGTGGAGCCGGGCTCAGGGGAGGCAAGGCGCAGTCGTTCTCTGTGGATATGGACGGGCTCAAGAACGTGGGGCTGGCGCGGGGGACTTGATGACGCTTCCTGGCTAGTGATGCACCCGGGTCAGACACAGCGTGGTGCCGCCCTGCCGGCCTCCCCGCACGGTGTACTCGTCGAATTCCGGTGGGCATTTCCCTTGGACGGTGGCGCTGAACATGACTTTGTAGTCGGCTTTGGCGTCACTGCAGGCGATGGTGAACATGACCGGATCCGCGTGGGTTCCGAGGTTCTCCAGACAGTCCCCGGCGCCCTCGTCACTGGCGACCTTCTCCGGAGGCTTGCCGTCATCGACCACCGCGTTCAATACCCCGAACCCTGCAGCGACCACGCTCACGATGCCGAGCGCGATGAGCGGCCGAAGCCACGGACGTCGTGCGGGTCCCGTCGGCGTGAACATCGGGACGCCTGGCTGCTGCAGCGGCGGATGCCCGTATGCAGGCTGCGGACTGTGGAAGTGTGCACCAGCAGCGGGCGGCCCGGACGGGGCGGGGCCGGATTGCTGGCCGTAGGGAGCCGGCCCCTGAGACGGCGGTGAGTTCGCAGTCAGGTCCCCCAGTCGTGATGTTGCCGGCCTGGCAAGCCAGGACGAGTTCGATCACCAGGCTATGAGTTCCCTCACTGTGCCGCACACTGGGGGTCACTTCTCACTGCCAGCCAGGACGACGAGGCGCACGTGCGCCTCCCTCCTTGCGCGAGTCGCGAGCGATCAAGAACGACGCTACCGTTGTGATCAAGGTCGAGCGGCCGGACGCGGACGACAAGGAATCGGCGCGGGCCGGTGAAGTCGACCTCGTCATCGAGAAGAACCGGTACGGGCCGCCAGGGCCCGCCTAGTGGACACCGGCGGGGGCCCTTGGGGTATCGGGATGCGGTGGGGCCGTACGATGTCGCCTCGCACGGGCGCCAGGCCGCCGTGCTCCACGGCGCGGTGAAGGTCCCGGACGTGCTCTGCCTCGGCCTCGGTGCCCACCCAGCCGAGTCGGCGGTAAAGACCGAGACGGCGGCGATGGCGGCTATGAGGGTGGCGCCGGCGTCTGGCGGAGGAGAGTGCTCTCACGTGGGGTGGTAAGGGGCGAGGCCCGGAGCCACGCGGTGGTCTTTCGGGAACCCGGAGCTGCCGGTATCGGTTCTTCGGGCATTGCCCTATCGGCCGATGCAGCGGTTTGCGTGTCTGGGGGTTACCGCAGCGGGAAGCCGTCCCAGTGGAAGGCGGCCATGACCGCACCGACAAGCAACATCGGCAGGGATGCCATGCGTGTGTGGTGGAGGGCTCGCTGGTTGCGGATGGCCTTGTAGTGGATGAGACCGGCGATGAGGGGGATCCAGGCCGTCAAATAGAGGATCCACCCTGTGCGTTCTGCGGCGTCGGTGCGAATGATGAAAGTGACGAGCTGGGAGACGACGCCGAGGACGCCGGTGGTGAGCCACCACGCATCCGATACACGGAGCTTTTCCTTGTGTTGCACGGTTTCCGCAGATTCCATTGCTTCCCCTCACTAGCGAACTGGCCTCCAACGCAGGGGCGTTGGAGGCCAATTAAGCATCTTGAAGTGCTTGGTGATCCAGATGATGACCTGTTACAGGCCAGGGGCGCTCATCGACCAGAAGATGGCTTCGGAGCCACTCCCTCGGGCTTCGAAGGCTGGTTTACTGATCTTTTCGTTAGTTCGGTGGGGTTGGTGGGTGGATGGTCAGGCCGGTGTGGGTGAGGAAGGACCAGGGCAGCTGCCGGTTCTGGTTGATGCGGTGGATGCCTTGTTCGGTGGCGTCGGCGACATCGGCAAGGTGCTCGCCGGGGAGGTTGGCGAGTTCGCGCTTCTTGAGCGAGGCCCACAGCAGTTCCACCGGGTTGAGCTCAGGCGCGTAAGCGGGTAATCGCTCCAGGGTCAGCCAGTCCTGTTCGGCGACCCAGGCACGCATGGCCCGGCTCCAGTGGGCGGACAGTCCGTCCCATACCAGCACCACTCGCTCCCCTCGGTAGAACACCTTGAGCTGTTCCAGGACCTCAATGAGGGCGGTGGTGTTGTAGCTGCCGGGCTTGAGGTGGAAGCAACGACGAGGTCCGCGGTCGGGCTCGGCGGCGTGATAGCCGAGAGCCGCGGCCATCGAGGCGCGCTTCCAGTTCAGCCGGTGTCGCAGGATCGGGGTGCGGCCGCGGGGTGCGTAGGTGCGGCGGACCTGGGGCAGCAGTGAGACGCCTGACTCGTCGAGGAAGACGATCCAGGCACGTGTGTTCACCGCCCCCTT
>NZ_JBHWDV010000073.1:0-28606 GCF_042734445.1 Streptomyces sp. NPDC059649 | reverse complement strand
CGGCTCGGCCGACACCGCTGGGTCGTCGAGAGAACGGTCTCCTGGCTGGGCGGATGCCGAAGGCTGCACCGCCGTTACGAGCGAAGGGCCGAGCATTTCCTGGCCTTCGTCGGCATCGCCGCAGCCCTCATCAGCTACCGCCGACTCACCAACTGAAACAACGTCTAAGCAAGGGCAGGAGTTGGGTGACATCGTTGCGGTGGCCGCCGGTCAGCAGGACCGCGAGCGGGGTTCCGTGCCCGTCGGTGATCAGGTGGTGTTTCGAGCCAGCCCGGCCTCGGTCGACCGGCGAGGGACCCGTGTGGATCCCCCTTTTAGCGCTCTGACGTGGGAGGAGTCGACCACGCAGCGGGACCAGTCCAGCCGGGAGGCCGCGTTCAGCTCGGCCAGCAGGACCTCGTGCAGCCGCTGCCACACGCCGGCCTCGTTCCAGTCCCGCAGACGGCGCCAGCACGTCATGCCCGAGCCGAAGCCGAGGTCCTGAGGCAGGTACTCCCACTGGATCCCGGTGTGCAGCACGTACAAGATCCCGCACAGCACGTCCCTGTCCGGCAACGGCTTGCGGCCTGGATACCGGAACCTGCGCTCACGCTGCGGCAGCAGCGGCTCCAGGTGATCCCACAGCTCATCCGACACGATCCACGGTGACGTCCCCACAACGGACCGAACGCTCAACTACCGCCCCGGACACAGCAACCAGGAGCGATCCGCCTCATTGTGTTAGCCGCTGTTAAGCGGGCCTGGGGCCAGGGCCGCCGGCCTCACCGACCCCCACGGCTACGCCTTCCGGGCTTGCACTCCGCTGGCGCCCCGTCACCGACCGCGGTCTATCGCCCGAGGCCGTCGGACAGGTCCTCACCCGGCTCAGTGCCGGGGCGAGCTCCCCGTCCGGCACATCGGACACTCCACGTCAGAGGTTCCTCTCACGGCTTCCTTGGTCACGACCTGTCCTCGGTCGGCCCGTATCCGTGGGTGTGGAGAGTCAGCCGTCGGCACGCCGCTCAGCGGCAACGGCCGACGTGGCATGTCCAGGGTGACCAGGCGCATGAGAGTCATAGATCGGCAATGCGCCACCGCTGCTCTTCACCTGCCAGGGCATCCACGTCGAGTTCTCGTCCACGGGCGTGCTCGACCCAGAAGACAGCGAGGTGGATGAACCGTTCCGTGTTCTCTGCGCTGACCTGGCCATTACTGTCGACCAGCGCGATCAACTCTCTGGCGGCTGCCTCGTCGCTGTCGCAGGTGGCGCACAGGACTGCCGCCTTGAATCCGTGGATCGGCTTGCCGGTACGCCCGTGCCACGTGTGCGGGTAGCGAGCGGTCAGCACTCCGGCGTGCCCGCAATGCGGGCACGCCAGGGCGGTATCGGCGTCTTGCCGTGTGTGGGTTGCTGCCTCTGCGCGATCGGGGATCATGCGATGCCTGCCCATGCTTCCGGGCCGAAGGCGCCCTTGATGTCGGAGGCGATGGCGGCGGCGTCCACCTGCCCGCTGAGGGCATACACCGTCGTCTTGTGCGGAGTTTGGATCCGCAGGTGGACGGGCGAGGGGCCTGGGTGGGCATGGATGATCCGCTTCAGCTCCGCGACGGTGGTTGCTTCGACACGGTGGAGGGGCATGAAGAGCTGGACAGGAGGCCGGCCACCACCCTCGGCGGACGACACGTCGAGTGCCTCCAGCTCCCGGCCGTGGAGGCTGAGTGTGCCGTCGCGCTCCTCGATGCGGCCGCGGACGGCGATGACGTTGTCCTCGATGAGAGCGTGCTGGAGAAGTTGGTAGACCGCTGGGAAGAACAGCACCTCGATCGATCCGTCACGGTCAGCGAGGTTGACGATGGCCCACGCGTTGCCCTGCTTGGTCATCTTGCGCTGCACGCCGGCGATCAGGCCGGACAGCTTGATCTCCCCCGTTGTTCGCCCGGAGCCGAGGAGCTCGGCGATGGAGGCGTCGCGGTGGGCGGCGAGGATGTGCTCGGCTCCGTCCAGCGGGTGAGCCGAGACGTACAGGCCGAGCATCTCGCGTTCGGTCGCCAGCAGTTGTCGGCGCGGCCACTCCGTCTCGCTGATGGTGAAGTCGAGACCGAACGACGGGGCGGCGTCGTCGCTGTTGCCCAGGTCGGCGAAGAGGTCGTCCTGGCCGTAGGCGGCGGCCTTCTTGACCGGGATGATCGAGTCGATGGCGTCCTCGTGGATCCCGGCCAGACCTTTGCGGGTGTGGCCGAGGGAGTCGAAGGCGCCGGCTTTGATGAGGGAGTCGACCGCGCGCTTGTTCAGCGCGGCGATCTCCGCCTTGTCCAGGAAGTCGCTGAACGCGGTGAAGTTCCCGCCCTTCGTACGGGCTCGGACGATCGCCTCGATGACGTTGTCGCCGACGTTGCGTACCGACCGCAGGCCGAAGCGGACGTCGTCGCCGATGGCTGTGAACTCCGCGACCGACTCGTTCAGGTCCGGTGGGAGGACGCGCACGCCGTTATTGCGGGCGTCGGCGAGGTAGATGGCGGCCTTGTCCTTGTCGTCGCCGACGGAGGTCAGAAGGGCCGCCATGTACTCGGCGGGGTAGTTGGCCTTGAGGTAGGCGGTCCAGTACGCGACCAGGCCGTAGCCGGCGGTGTGCGATTTGTTGAAGGCGTAGCCCGAGAAGGGCAGCATGACGTCCCATAGGGCCTTGATGGCCTGCTCGGAGTATCCGTTGGCGGCCATGCCGTCGTGGAACTTCTCCCACTCCGCGGCCAGGACCTCGGGCTTCTTCTTGCCCATGGCGCGGCGCAGCAGGTCGGCGCCGCCCAGGGTGTAGCCGGCCAGCTGCCGGGCGATGGCCATGATCTGCTCCTGGTAGACGAGCAGATGGAAGGTCGTGCCCAAAATCGGGTCGAGGGCGTCTTTGAGTTCTGGGTGGATCGGTTCGATGGGCTGTTTGCCGGTCTTGCGGAAGGCGTAGTTGGTGTGGGCGTTGGCGGCCATCGGTCCGGGGCGGTACAGGGCCAGGGCTGCGGCGATGTCCTCGAACCGGGTCGGCTCCATGAGCTTGAGCAGGGTGCGCATGCCGCCGCCGTCGAGCTGGAAGACCCCGAAGGTGTTGCCCTCGGCCAGCAGCTCGTATGTCTTGGTGTCGTCCAGGGGGATGACGACGGTTGAGGGGTCGTGGTCCATCGGGTCGACGGTGGCCAGTTTCACGCCGCGGTTGTCGCGGATGTTGGCGATGGCCTGGTCGATGACGCCCAGGTTCCGCAGGCCCAGGAAGTCCATCTTGATCAGGCCCATGGCTTCGCACGACGGGTAGTCGAACCCGGTGATCTTCACGCCGTCCTTGGCGCGCATGTGCAGCGGGATGCGGTCGGTCAGCCGGGTCTTGGACAGGATGACGGCGGCCGCGTGCACACCGGTGCCGCGGGTCAGGCCCTCGACGCCGCGGGCGGTGTCGATCACCCTGCGGACGTCGGGCTCGTTGTCGTACATCTGGCGGATCTCGCCAGCCTCGCCGTAGCGGGGGTGGGCGGAGTCGAAGATGCCCTGCAGCGGGATGGACTTGCCGTTCTGGTCCGGCGGGAGCGCCTTGGTGATCCGCTCACCGTGGGAGAAGGGGTAGCCCAGGATGCGGGAGCTGTCCTTGATGGCGTTCTTGGCCTTGATCTTGCCGAAGGTGTTCACCATCGCGGTGTAGTCGTCGCCGTACTTGTCGGTGACGTAGCGGACCATTTGGTCGCGCTGGCGGTCGTCGAAGTCGAGGTCGACGTCCGGTGGATTGATGCGCTCGGGGTTGAGGAACCGCTCGAAGAGCAGGCCGTGCTCCAGCGGGCACAGTTCGGTGATGCGGGTGGCGTAGGCGACGATCGAGCCGGTCGCCGAGCCGCGGCCCGGGCCGATGGGGATCGCGTTGTCCCGCGCGTAGCGGCAGATGTCCGCCACGACGAGGAAGTAGGAGCTGAAGCCCATGGGGCCGATGACGGCCATCTCGGTCTCGAACCGGTCCCGGACGTGCTGCGGGACGGGGTCGCCGTAGCGTGTGGCCAGGCCCTTGAGGACCTCCTTGCGCAGCCACGACTCCTGGCTCTCCCCCTCGGGCACGTCGGGGAACTGGGGCATCTCGTCGACGAAGTCGAAGACCTCGTCGTAGGACTCGACGCGTTCGGCGATCAGCAGGGTGTTGTCACAGGCGTCCGGGAGCTCGGCGAACAGGCGCCGCATCTCCTCGGCGGTCTTCAGGTAGTAGCTGGTGCCGCTGAAGCGGAGGCGGTTCGGGGCGTCCTTGTTCTTGCCTACGCCGATGCACAGCAGGTTGTCGTGGGCGTCGGCCTGGTCCTCGGTGACGTAGTGCGCGTCGTTGGTGGCCAGCAGCGGCAGGTTCAGCTCTTTGGCCAGGCGCAGCAGGCCCTCGCGTACGTCCCTTTCAATGGTCAGGCCGTGGTCCATCAGCTCCAGGAAGTACTTCTCGCGGCCGAAGATGTCCTGGTAGGCGGCTGCCGCTTCCTTGGCCTTCTCGAACTGGTTCAGGCGCAGGCGGGTTTGGATCTCGCCGGAGGGGCAGCCCGTCGTCGCGATGATCCCGGCCGGGCGCTGGGCGATCAGCTCACGGTCCATACGCGGCTTGCCCGCTGGGAACTGCCCGTCGTAGCTGGCCTGGGTGCTCAGCCAGAAGAGGTTGCGTAGACCTTCCGCGCTTTCGGCCCACATGGTCATGTGGGTGAATCTGCCGCCGCCCGAGACATCCTTGCCCTCACCGTCGTCGGACACGGCCCGCTGGCCACCCGGCCCCCAGAACTCCCGCTGGCGGCTGTGCCGGAAGGAGGGGGCTACGTACGCTTCGATGCCGATGATCGGCTTCACGCCGGCGTAGTCCTTCGCCACCTGCTGGAACTCATAGGCCCCGAACATGTTGCCGTGGTCGCTCATCGCGATGGCCGGCATCCCCTGCCGGGCGACCTCGGCGAACATCGGCTTGAGCCTCTGAGCACCGTCGAGCATCGAATACTCAGTGTGATTGTGCAGGTGGACGAAGCGTTTACCAGACACCGAACGGACACCTCCGGGCAGGTTGGGGAAGCCGTCACCCTATCCCTGAGGCCCTCACCGAAACGCCGTGTGCGCAGCCCTCTCGGCAGACCAACTCGTCTGCCCCGTAACGACCTTGGGAAATCGCTCAAAGTTTTACCGACACGCCGCGCCACCCCTCACACACCGGGCGGCCACCAGGCTCGCGAGGCGTATGCGGAGGTGGCCGTCGTCACGTTCAGTGAAGAGAGGCGGGTTGTCACTGCCCATGTGGCGGGCGAGGGTACGCAGCGGCCCGGGTGCCGCGTACGGGGTCGCGACGACCGGGGCCTGCGCACCAGTGCAACGGGCTGGTTTCCTCGCCCAGGGCATTTCCCCGCTGGGCCCCGCCCCCGTGGCCGTGTGCACCCACGCCTTCGGGCTCTTCCATCCGTGCTGGGGGCCCCGCTGGTGGTGCTCCTCGCCATCGTTGGCGGCGCTGTCGCCGCCCGTCACCTCCACGTCCCCCCCGCGGCCCCGGCGGCCGCACCGCGGCCGACGGACCGGGTGCGGACAGGGCTGACGCCCGTGGAACCGACGACGCCGAGCTGACAGCGACGGGTCGGAGGCTCGGAGCCCGCGACCAGAAACCGACGGTAAGGCACTACAGACGAGGAGCCGCCGCACACGATCCCGTCGCACCCCGCGCTGGGCCGCTCTGGTGATCACCCGGCAGCCGCCGCCCACGACCTGACCAAGGTCCACGACATGGGCGGCCACCAGGTAACCACGTTGGACCGGGATCCTTGGACCGTGTCCTATGTGGTGAGGCATCCCTCCCTCGAAGGTGCGGCCGCAGGGGTGGCGGCACGCAGGACAAGCCTGATCAGACGCTGTTCGCCGCGATCATCTACGTGCTGGTCAGTGGTTGGTTGTGCCTGGCGTTCGTTGCCGCCTTTGCTTCGGTATCTCCAAGTCCACCGCTCCCGACAGTTTCTGATCTGGTCGCGGGCTGGGGTATGGGGCCGACTGCACGAGGCGGTCCTGCACCGGCTGGACGACGCAGGCCTCGGGAGGATCCGTTTCTACTTTCCCGGCAACGAGTTCACGGGCCCGCAGGACGGTCAGCCAGGCGTGTGCGGCCATGGCCAGTGTGACGATGCCAGCCCGGGTAGCGGCGGACCTGGCGCCCGGTCATCGAGCCGCCGGGGAGTCATACAAGTCGTATGTCTCGAATCCCAGGTCGAAATTGAGGTGCAGCCGGTGACCGTTCTGCTTGATGCTGCCATGCAGGTCGGCTGTGTCGTCCAGCTGCCCGCGCGGCACGTCAATCGCGTTGCCGTGCTGGGTGCCCCGGAATGACTTCGCTTCGCCCAACGTCGTTCAAGGACCCTTGCCGTTCGCCTGGTCCTGGATCGTGTACGTCCCGTCGACGGGACCGTTGTTGTCATCCTGGGACGACCAGCTGAGGACCTCACGCTGGTGCAGGTCATGGTCATCGGAGTGATAGCCGTAAAAAGTGTGCTTGACGATCTTGTGGATCGGCTGTGCCGGCTGTGCCGGCCGACTGTGACTGCATCCAGCAAGAAACGGCACAGTTCGCGACGGGAACGTCAGGCCGCTCGGATGATTCCCTATGTCCGGGGACAGTCTCAGCCGCATCTGCGGGTCGCCGCCGACCATCGTGCACTCACGAGTGAACGGACCACGGCGTGCGGCGGTGAGAGGGGTGACGTCCGACCGGACCACGTGTTCGTGTTCGACGATTCGGGCCGCTCGGCATCCGCCCCACCGCCGGAGCTGGCTGGCTCCCGGCCGGTCACCCCGAGCGCCCTCCCGCCACCCGTCGTCACGGCCTCGGGGTGCGGTACCTCCACGGCTACTACTCCGTCGGCGACGACTGCCTGTGGGGCGTCAACCGCTGCAAGAAGTGTGCGGGGAACCCCCTGGCCGCACCGAGGTCGATCCGGGTCCCTCGCGACCGGACGATCCCCCAGCCGGAGTAGCAGTATCCGACCTTCCTGGGGTCAGGGGAGGGCGGGGCAGCTCCGGACCTCCTTGCAACGGCCGTGTTCGCGGCGACAGCCCAACGGCTGGCCACCACTCTTGCTGGAAAGTACTTGTCAGGTTAGAAAGTTCTTGTCAGCATGATGGGCGTCGGACACATGAACGACGAGGGGGAATCGACGTGGGGGAATACGCCTCGAGCGACGCGGCTGCCGCGCTGGCTCGCGCGGAGGAGCTGGGTTCCGTGGTCCGCAGAGGCTCACGGTGGTTTGCCCGGTATCAGGTCGTGTTCGGCTGTGGTGCCGGACTGCAGTTGCTCATCGTCGGGCTGCTAAAACCGCCGTACGCGGCATCGTTCAGCGGTGTGGTCTTCGGTGCCGTCATGGCGGTACTGGGGGTGTACGCGGGCCGACAGCCCGTCGTGCGACGGGGGTTCGGAATCCGCATCGCCATCACGGTCGGCGCCTGGGCACTGCTCTATGCGGCGGTGCTGGTGCCCGGCTTCATCTATTTCCAGGGTGCCGCAGCCTGGTGGATACCAGGCGCAGTGGCAGTCGCCCTGCCCGGCCTGATCGGCGGATACCTGGAGACCCGACGATGACGGACCCGCACGGCCCGATCACGGCGCCGCCGGACGCCGACGCACTGACCGGAGCCACCACACGCCCCGGAAGCCACCCGCGCCACGGGCTGGACGAGATCATCCACGCCCCAGTGCGCTTCTCCATCGTGGCGACCCTGGCAGCCGCCGAGAAAGCCGAGTTCGCATTCGTCCGCGATACGGTCGAGGTCAGCGACTCGGTCCTGTCACGGCAGGTCGCCACCCTGGAGAAGGCCGGCTATGTCGCGGTCACCAAGGGGTACGTCGGCAAGCGTCCGCGCACATGGCTCGCCCTCACGGCAGATGGCCGGGCCGTGTTCGCCGACCACTGCCGCGCCCTGCGCGCCATAGCGGGCGGTGGCGACGGCTGACGCCGGGCGGGAGCCTCGCCATCGTGGCGAAGCTGGACGAACTCGCCACCAAGGAGGGCGTGACCGCCGGCCGGTTGGCGCTGGTCCAGGTGCTGCACCGGAGCGACGACGTCATTCCGATTCCGGGCACCGCCGCTGGGCGAACTACGCAAAGACCTTCTGCGCCCAGCACCTCGCAGCACGCTGTGCAGGGCGCTCTGCCAGCCGAGAGGATCATTGCCGCTGGAATAGATGCGCTTGCTGCAACAGCGACTTGCCTGGTCAACCAGGAGCTGTCCGGCCGATCATGTTCGGAGCCAGATGACCAGGGCGGCTGCGGTGATTGTGTCAAGGCAGACGTAGCCGCGCTTGTCATAGCGGGTGGCGACTGCCCGGAGTTCTTCAGTTCGTTGACGGGCCCGCTCGACGGTGTTTCGTTCTCTGTAGCGATCCTTGTCGAAGCCGGGCGGTCGTCCGCCTCGTGAGCCTTGGCGTAGGCGAGCGGCCTTGCGGTCGGTCTTCTCCGGGATCGTGTGCCGGATGCCTCGTTGTCGCATGTAGGGGCGGCAGGAACTGTTGCTGTAAGCCTTGTGCGGCATGACGCTGTCGGGATTCTTGCGGGGTCTCCCCGTTCCGAGGCGGGGAACCCTGATCTTCTCCAGCACCGGGGCGAACTGGGTGCAGTCCACCCGTTGTCCTGCGGTGACGATCAGGGGCAGCGGACGGCAGAGGCCGTCGGCGCTCCGATGGATCTCGTTGGTGAAGCCGCCGCGCGAGCAGCCCAGGCCCTCATTTCGTTCGCCACCGCTGTCAATGGACCGATCAGACTTCGCAAGGAGCCCGTCGATCAGCTGTCGGTGATCTCGCCAACGCCCGCACCGCTGTTGTTCACCGGCAGGTGCGGCCGGAGCCGTTCCCACCCCGCCCTCGTGCATCGGCTGCGTGTCCGCAGCGAGAAGCACCAAGCCCGCGACCGATCGATCGGCGGCGGCGATCCGGGGCGCCACCTTGCCACCCGTGCTGTGCCCGAGGAGGTGGATCCGATCCGGTGCCGCTTGGGGCTGCTGCCGGAGCAATTGGACGGCTGCGAGGGCGTGGGGCAGGTACTCGTCGGCCATGGTGAAGTTGGCGGAACCGATGTTCTTCAGCCGGGGCCTCATCCAAGCGCGAGCCATACGTTGAACAGCACGTAGATCACCGCAAGGGGACATGGGCGCCAGGACGACGGTGGCCAGTCGTGCCTTGCAGTAGCGACGCCGGTACGGCAGTAGCCAGCTGATCAGCAGCGAAGTCACGGGGATGACGAGTGCGTAGGTGCACACAGCCCCGGATCCCGAACTGCAGAAGAGGTACCACTCGTCACGAACGGGGACGTGCATCTGCTGGATCCGCTGACCCCGACCTTACGTCGTGACCGACGGCGTCCGATACGAGGTCGAACCCGCCATAGCCGACAGTCCGGTCAGCGCGCTGGCCCGCGCCTGGTGCGCTGGCTTTGGGGGCCGAATACCTCTTCCGGCGCGTCACGGTGCAGAACCGTGCTGTAGGACATGCGGGGTTCGCTGGCCGTGTGAGACATCCCTCTCCCGTCGTCGTGGCGCTGGTGGCCTGGGAAGGTTGACCATGTGGTCATGACCTCCTCGCCGCGCCCGCCGCACGTCGGTGGCCGACGGGATCCGATAGGCGGGACCACCGCGCCCGGTGGAGAGTCCGCTCCCGCCCGCGGGTACCTGCTGGACAACGCGCGCGCCGAGGCGGGCGAGCGATTCGCCTGGCTGGCCGAGCTGTTCGACGGTGTGACGCGCGGGCACTTCGATCGACTGGGGGTCAGGGCTGGCTCGCGCTGCTGGGAAGTGGGGGCCGGTGGCCCCGGTATCCCGGAGGCGCTCGCGGCGGCCGTCGGTCCGACCGGGCACGTGCTGGCCACGGACATCGACCCGTCGTGGCTGAAGACAGGCGCCGGCTACGAGGTGCGCCAGCACGACGTCGCCGCTGACCCGCCCCCGGAGCCGGGGACGTTCGATCTGGTGCACGCCCGACTCGTGCTGGTCCATGTACCCGACCGGGCTCGGGCGTTGGCCACGATGGCGGCAGCGCTACGGCCCGGCGGCTGGCTGCTGGTCGAGGACGCCGATACCGCTCTGCAGCCACTGGCATGCCTGGACGACAGCGGCCCCGCGCAGCGGCCGGCCAACCGGCTGCGCGACGCGGTCCGGGAGCTGCTGACGCGCCGCGGCGCGGACCTGCGCTACGGCCGGACACTGCCGCGGGCATTGCGTGAGGCCGGCTTGGTAGATGTCGCCGCGGCGGGCTCTTTCCCGGTCGGCGGGCCGGCCTGCGACCGGCTGGAGGCCGCGACCATCCGGCACGTGCGCGGCGAGCTGCTCGCGGCCGGCCTGGCCGACGACGCCGAGATCGACGCGCACCTGGCCGCCATCCACGCGGGCACACTCGACCTGACACTCGCGCCGCTGATCTCGACGTGGGGACGCCGTCCAGCCGAGCACCCGCCGGCACTCGGTTAGGTGCTGATCCAGACGTTGTCCGACCTGCCCACGGCGCTGTTCGTCGAGGGAGGTGGTGTAGTCCAAGGGGTGCCTGCGGAGACGAGAACGAGGGCGTTCGTCGCGCTCCGCCAGCTGTTGGACGCCGTGGCTGCCGGGCAGTGGTGCACCGAGTAGCCAGAGGACGGCATCACGCGGAGCTTCTCCGCTGACAGCACACCACGGCGTCGCATACATGGTCACCGGCGATGCCAGGGGCAGCGCGCCGGAGAGGGGCCAAGGTGTCACCCATCCAGAAGGGCACACCGCGGTACCTGCCAGGCTGTCCTGCTGATCTGCCAAGCAAAAGGGCTCATACCCGGTAGGGGAAGAGCCCTTGTTGGAGCGTCCGGCAAGCCTTGCACCTGCATCTCTCACCGGTTGGTGGACGTCACCGATCACCTTGCCGAGCCCGCCATGACCGCCGTCTCCCGTCGCCGCCGCTACCCGTCCGACACCTCGGTTGCCGAATGGGCACTTCTCGAACCCCTACTGCCCGTTCCGGCCTGCCAGACGAAGACCGGCGGAAATCCCGAGAAATGGCCGCGGCGAGAGATCGTCGGCGGCATCCGCTACATCGTCGACAACGGCGCGAAGTGGAGGGCCCTGCCTGCGGATTTCCCTCCGTGGGAGACGGTTTACGGGTTTGTTCTGGCGGTAGAACCGGGCCGGGGTCGTCACCTACATCCGTGACCAGCTACGCCGCCGGATCCGTACGCCCGCACCCGGTGACACTGATCGTGGACTCCCAATCGGTCAAGGGAGCGTCCACCGTCGGCCGCAGCAGCCGGGGCTACGACGCGCGAAGAAAAGCAACGGCCGCAAGCGACATATCACCGTGAACACGCTCGGCCTGCCCGTAATGATCATGGTGACGCCCACCGACGTCCAGGACCACGACGCCGCCCGCGACGTGTTCTGGCGCCTGCGCCTCACCCAGCCGCAGATCACCCAGGTCTGGGCCGACCGCGGCTACCCCGGCGATCTCGTGGACTGGGCCCGCGACCGCCTCTGGCTCACCCTGCGCATCGTCTCCCGGCCCAACGGGGTCAAGAGCTTCGTCGTCCTGCCCCGCCGTTGGAAAGTCGAGCGCTCGATCGGCTGTTGTATGAACGCCCGCCGCAACGCACGCGACTACGAACGCCTGCCCCATCACTCCGAAGCCCACCTGAACTGGGTACTCATCACCACGATGACCCGACGCCTGACCCGGAAAAACCCCCACACCAGTCAGTGGACGAAGAGGCCGCCAACCGGGCAGTGACGCCGGTTACTACTTGGTGGACTCCGGTCCAGGACGCTGCAGCCGCCCGCCGAGCAGCACCGCGCAGGCCCCGAGGGTCAGCAGCCCGCCGGCCAGGAAGGTGTCCCTCACGTCGGCCCACGGCAGAATCAGTCCCCCGAGCGCGGCGCCGGCCGCAATTCCGGCATTGTATGAACCGGAGCTGGCTGCGAGTGCGATATCTGTGCGGCCCGGGGCACAGTGCAGCATCGCGTTCTGGGTAGTCATGAACACCGGTCCGAGCGCACCGCCCATCAGCGTCAGGAACACCACAGCCGCCACCGGGTCGGTGCCAGCCGAGTACAGGCCGAGCATGGCCACCGCCTGCGTCGCCACGGCCGTGGTCAGCGCGGACTGCGGGAAGCGGTCGAGCACTGCCCCGGTGATGCTCACTCCGGCCAGACATGCGACGCCGAAAGCCACGAACAGGGCGCTGACAATGTTCGGGGAGAACCCGCTCACGTTGCCCAATATCTCCACGATGTACGTGTATCCCGTGAACGCCCCTGTGGCGGACAGAGCCCCGGCCACAAGCACCGTTACGAACCGGCGGGCGTCGGGGCTGGTTCCGTAGGCGGCGGATTCTTCTTCCGGCTGCGAGGTCGGCAGCAGAACAGCGATCGTCACCAGAGAGACGAGACCCAGAGCTGCCAGAGTTGCGACGGGCACCTGCCAGTCGCTCTGCTGGCCCAGCCAGGTTCCCGCAGGAACACCGAGGACCAGGGCCAGCGAACCAGCGACGGATAGCGCCCCGACCACACGCCCACGGAATGCGGGCGGGAACAGACCCACTGCGACTGGTCCCATCACGGCCCAGAACAGCGCCTGGGCGAGCGCTGTCAGTAGCCGCGCCGCGAGAAGCAGCCAGTAGGAGGTCGACAGCGCCGCACCCAGACTGGACACGACAAACCCGGCCAGCAGAACCGTGAGCACATGACGTCGAGGCACAGCCCGCACAAAGTGAGCGAGTGGAACAGACGCCACCGCCACCGTCACGCCATAACCGGTAACCAGGAGACCGACCGCTGACAGGGACACCCGAACGCTCTCGGAGATGAGCTCCAAGAGTCCGACTGGCAGATTCTCCGCAGTGTTGAAGGTGAAGGCCGCCAGCATCAGGGCCGCGAGCACCGCCAGCGCGTGCAATGGAGCCGGTTGCTCCGTGACCGCGCCGCTTATGCCTGCCCTCGCCCGTCGCACCTGCTCCGTGGCATCGTCCATGGAGCCACCTCACCGGGCTCACCAATCCCACCGCAACCGAATTCGTCTGTCAGACGTGGCGAGTTCGATGCAACAAGCATGGCCTTCGGGATCGCCCCGCCACCTCGGGGTTCGAAAACACCTACTGAGAGGTCGTTTTCATCTCTGGTGCTCCGTTATCGCGCCTTTTCTTTCGTGTAATGGTGTGGTGCTGGGGGGACTGTGGAGTTGGTCGGTTCTGGTGGGCCGAATGGGGTGACGGCTGGGCCTGGAGGACTTGTGCCTGTCTCATCCCAGGACCCCGGGATCGGCCTGTGCATCCGCCGGCATTGCTGTGCGCCTGGGCGTACTCGGTCCGGCGCGGTATGTCGGGAGTATGTCTGAGCGATGTCCTTATCCGCGTGATCTGTTCGATGCCCGCTGGGAGTTGATCGAGCCGGTCCTTGCTGCCTGGCGCTTCGAGCGTCGCGGCCGGGCGCTGGATTTCGGGCGGCCCCCCAAGCATGATCTGCGCGAAATCATGAACGCGATCCTCTATGTGGACCGCACCGGTGTGCAGTGGCGCTACCTCCCGCATGACTTCCCGCACTGGAACACGGTCTACGGGTACTTCGCCAAGTGGCAGCAGGAAGGTGTCTTCGCCCAGCTCAACGGCCTGCTCAGGCAACTCTTACGGCAGAAGGAAGGGCGGGACGCCGAACCATCGGCTTGTGTGATCGACGCGCAGAGCGTCAAGACCGCCACCAGCGTCTCCGCCTCCAGCCAGGGCACCGACGCCGGAAAGAAGATCGTCGGGCGAAAGCGGAGCATCGTCACCGACACGATCGGTCTTCTGCTTGCCGTGCTGGTCACCGCGGCGAGCGTGCAGGGTTCCCTGGGAGAGTGGCGCTGAACATGACTTTGTAGTCGGCTTTGGCGTTACTGCAGGCGATGGTGAACATGACCGGGTCCGCGTGGGTTCCGCGGTTCTCCAGACAGTCCCCGGCGCCCGCGTCACTGGCGACCTCCTCCGGAGGCTTGCCGTCGTCGACCACCGCGTTCAACACCCCAAACCCTGCAATGACCACGCTCACGATGCCGAGCGCGATGAGCGGCCGAAGCCAAGGACGTCGTGCGGGTCCCGTCGGCGTGAACATCGGGACGCCTGGCTGCTGCAGCGGCGGATGCCCGTATGCAGGCTGCGGACTGTGGAGGTGCGGACCAGCAGCGGGCGGCCCGTGGGGGCCGGACCGACGTGATCACCTGCGGCCCGTACGGGGCGGAGCCGGGTTGCTGGCCGTAGGGAGCCGGCCCCTGAGGCGGCAAGTGAGTACGCAGTCATATACGGATCGCCCAGTTGTGACGTTGCTGGCCTGGCAAGCCAGGACGAGTTCGGTCATCAGGCTATGAGGTCCCTCACCGTTCCGCACACCGGGGCCACTTCTCACTGCCAGCCAGGGCGACGAGGCGCACGTGCGCCTCTCGCCTGCTGCTACAGGGTGGTCCGATTCGGACATCGATTCGTCAGGGCCTGTTTGCGACTCGGCCCCCGGCTGCCTATGGGAGCCCTGCACTACGGCCCGCCCCTCCGTCACAGGACGCCACGGACCACCGGGTCTGAATGAGGTCGTCCGGTGGCGGGAAAGGCTGCGTTACTCCGTGACGAGAGTGACGGGGTGATCTCTCGCAGCGAAGGTTGAGTGGCTCTTGGGACGTGGGGGCCTGTCCGGCGGATCATGTGACTACTAGGCTGCGACGATGCAGCCTGCAGATCGGGGCCAGGCGAACGACTACGACAGCTTCGCCGCAACGTACTCAATGGAGAACGAGAACAGCCTCGTAAACGCGTACTACGAGCGGCCCGCAATGTTGGCCTTGGCCGGAGACGTGACTGGCCGTCGGATCCTGGACGCCGGCTGCGGCTCAGGCCCCCTGTCCTCTGCACTACGCGACCGCGGTGCCGTCGTCACCGGCATCGACGCCAGCGCCGGGATGCTGGCGCTGGCGAGGCGGCGGCTCGGCGACGATGTAGCCCTCCACGTGGTCGACCTGCGCGCCCCTCTGCCGTTCGATGACGGAACGTTCGACGACGTGGCCGCGTCGCTGGTCCTGCACTACCTGGAAGACTGGGGGCCGGCGCTTGCCGAGTTTCGGCGGGTACTCCGGCCCGGCGGTCGGCTGATCACGTCGGTGAGCCACCCTTTCACGGCCTACGCGCATCGGGATCCCCGACCCGACTACCACGCCACCACCAGCTATACCTTCGACTGGACTCTCAACGGGCATTCCGTCCCGATGGAGTTGTGGCGCAGGCCGTTGCACGCGATGACCGATGCCTTCGCCGGTGCCGGCTTCCGTCTTTGCGCCATCAGCGAGCCGCAGCCCGAACCGGCCGCCCGCGAACTGTTCCCGGACGGCTTCCAGGACCTGTCGACCAACCCCAACTTCCTGTTCTTCGTCGTCGAGGTACCGCCGTCAGCCACCGGCTCAGGCAGCTAGCCAATCGCGGATCACGAGCGAAGCCAGAAGCCTGCCACAGTAGTGTGGCTTCGCGTGAGCGACACCGAGATCGAGATCACCGCAGACCTGGTCCGCGACCTGCTGCAGGAGCAACATCCAGACCTTGCAGGGCTGGCCATCCGCGAAGTGGGGGGCGGCTGGGGCAATCAAATGTGGCGCCTCGGGGACGAGTTGGCCGTGCGCATGCAGCGCATGGACCCCACCCCGGAGCTCCAGCTCAAGGAGCGGCGGTGGCTACCCGTGTTGGCCCCGTGCCTGCCGCTCCCGGTGCCGACCCCGGTGCGCTTCGGCGAACCGTCCGAGCGCTTCCCCAAGCACTGGACCGTGATGACGTGGGTTCCCGGCGAGCCGCTGGACCACGGCTCGATCAATCGCGGCACCCACGCGGCCGACACGCTGGCGGGCTTCCTCCGGTCGCTCCATGTGGAGGCGCCCGCCGAGGCACCGAGCAGCTCGGACTTCGGCGCTCACCCCAAGAAGTGCATGGACGGCTTCGACCACTTCTTCCACGCTGTCGTCCCCGACAACCTCGCCGACGATGTCCGGGCCGTCTGGGATGACGCCGTAGCGGCGCCCGAGTGGGAGGGACCGTCTCTCTGGGTGCACGGCGACCTTCATCCCGCGAACGTCGTCGTCTCGGACGGAACGCTCTCGGGCATCGTCGACTTCGGTGACCTGTTCGCCGGCGATCCGGCGTGGGACCTCGCGGCCGCATGGGTGCTCCTTCCCGCGGGCTGCGCCTCGCGGTTCTTCAACGTGTACGCGCAGGCAGACCAGGGGACGATCCGGCGCGCCCGCGGGCTGGCCGCTCTGAAGAGCCTGTTCCTCATGCTCATGGGCCAGAACGGGGATCGGGGCCTTCCCGGCGGCAAGCCGACATGGGGACCCGCAGGCCGAGCAGCACTCGACCGTGTTCTGAGCGGCGGCCTGATGTAGGCACGGAGCGACCGAGCGTCATCCGATACCCGCTGCCGAAGTTGCCGCGATCTCTGTCCCGCCCCCGCCGGTCGGCGGCAGGATTCCCGGAGTCCAACGACCCGCCCCGGACGGCGGATGCGGCGCTCACTCCTCCTGACCGCCCTCGTCATCGTCAAGGTCGGCAGTGTCCGGGTCGCGCAAGGGCCGCAGCCCCTTCACCGGCGGGGAGGCGGTGAAGCTGTAGCGGCTCAGGCAGTTGAGGTTCTTGTGCTTGAGCGGGGACAGCCGCGCGGTGTCCTCGTCCCTGATCTCGTGGCCCTCGGCGCGGAGCTGGGCCACAGCAGCATCGATGTAGCGCGTCGTCCACAGCGCCACGGCGCTCAGCACGAGCCCCAGCACCCCGAGCTGGGCCTCCATCCCGTCCCGGTAGGCCGGAGTGACCCTCGACGATGCCGCCGCCCGGATCGGCCTCCCCAGCGGAACCACCCTCAGCAAGGTCGAGAACGCCAAGCGACTCGTGCCCCCTGCCGCCCTGGATACGTATTTCACCGCCTATGGCATCGGCGAAGGTGACGCCCGCCGCGAGGAGATCCGCAAGCTGGCCACGCTCGCCGGCTCAACCCGCCGCACGTCGACGAAGCCGCACTGCGCCGCGCCATGGGCGGCCCGGCCGTGCTGGCCGAACAGCTCCATCACCTCCTGGCACTCCACGAACGACTCCCCCACCTGTGGCCTGCCCTTGGGGCCCATGAGCGGCGCTGGAGCCCTGCTGACGGCCCTGGCCCCCTCCACCGGACAAGCAGGTCACGACGAAGGTAAAGCGCCCAATAGTTTCGCCAGGGACTTGGCGCACAGCAATCCAGATGTAATAGATGGCAGCCCATCGAGATGACGCAACGATGGTTGCTCTACAGTGGGAGACACGAAGTTAGCTGCAAAAGAGGCCCGGCCGGTGGCTAGACCGGTCCGAGCCTCTCCTGCAGTTACCGAGCCCGGTCGACCTTCAAGCGACCGGGCTCGCTGCTTGTCAGCGACCGGCCGTGTCCGACCTGTTCGGGGTGGGCACTCAGCAGCTACGGCTGAGCGAACTGTCCCACCAGCGCGATGATCGCCACCAGTAAGCTCGCCGCCGCGAAGGAGAGCGTGATCCACTGGTAGGTGGACCATTTCTCCTTGCCGCGCTTACTCAGCGGGACGCTCATGCACGTACCTCACCTTCTTCTCGGTGGCCCTGATCCCCAGGGCCACGGGCCGCGAACTGCACGTCTTTTTCGCGGAGTTCGAGGAGAAGCGGGTGAAGCAGAGACGATGTTACCGGCACGCGCCGCCCCCGCCGCACGGTTGTCCAAGGACCCGATGTCAATGATTGCCCTTGGAGAAGCGGCAATCCCTGACATCGTGAAACCAGGTTCAAGCGTCCGACGGGCAGCTCATCTGGTAGGGGCCTTCCTGGCCCAACTGCTGGCCCCGCCGCCGGGTGGGATGACCCGGCGGCGGAGGCCCGCGGTTGCCCTACTTCCGGGCGCTGACGTCCCGCCCCAGCGAGCAGACGCCCATGAGGGCGATGCCGGCCCCTTCGTGCCCGGTCAGGGTGAGGACCACGCCGGTGGCGCCGAATGCGGCGGTCAGCCCCAGTGTTGCCCAGCCGAGGGCGTCCGTGTGCGGGCGCTCTTCGGAGGGCTGGTCGGGTGTATGCGGCTCGGCCGGAGGCCTTCCGTGCGACTGGGGGTCGTCCGGCTGGCCGTTTGTGGTGGACATGGCAATCCTTCGTTTCCGGTGCGTGCGGCAGCACGCGGTGAATAGGTGGATGGACGGTGGGCCGGCGGGGGGTTAGCCCCACAAGCCCCCTGGTGGAGTCCGGTGGCGCCCCCGGACGAGGAGGAGACTGTCGACGATCCGACCCGTATGCGAGATCTCGCGAATTTGACCTCCGAACCTGACGCCACATCAGGTTCGTGGTGCGGAGACGGCTCCTGAGCTGGAAAGTGCCGCGTTTCACGGCCGCTTTAATGGGCGCTGTCGAGCTGCCTTGCCCGGCGGTCCTGGGCCGATCGACTGCTGTCGCTCGGATCGGTGGGCCGGCTCGCGGATGGCCAGGCCGGCGATGGTGCAGGCCGGCTACGAGGCCCGGCGGGCCCAGGTCCCAACCCGCTAGGTGGGGCGTCGGCACCGCGGCGGCTGCGGAGTGGCCGGGCAGTGCGTGGTGACGGACATCGAGAAACTTCGTTTCGCTGCGGATGGATGGTGCTTCCGACTGTCGGTCGGCGGCGGGTTAGCCCCGCAAGTCCGTTGACAGGGGCCGTGACCCCTCGGGACGACCAGGAGACTGTCGTCAATCCGCGCCGTATTCGGTAGATGGCCCTGAACTTCAAAACTGGTGGCGTGTCACGCTCGGCCCTCAGTAACAGCCTCTGACCTGGGCACTTTCTCGCTCCTACCGTTGGTGCACCCGTTGAATGGGCCGGCGGAATCCGCTACGGGCCACCGCAATTCGCCAACTCTTGAATCGGCGCGGCCCGGGCTGCTAAGCGGCGACCCGACGCACCACCACAGCGTGGCCGCCACCGGCCCCTGGCCGTAGCCCTCTGGTGGGAGTCCCGCGGGACTCCCACCAGAGGGCTACCCGGCGCGCGAGTGCTTCTCGCGCGCCCTACACCCCCCGGAAGCAAGCCGCGCAACCCGGGACGACCAGCCCGCTCGGCTCCCGTGCCGGCATACGACGAGGGGGCCGGACGATCCGTCCGGCCCCATCGGGCGTGCGCTGTCGTGCGGCGGGTGGTTCTACCGCTCCCCGCCCCGCTTCAGGGCGAGTTCGGTGTAGCCGCGGTTCTCTGCCGCATACCGTCGGTGCTTCTCGGCGAGGGCGCGGTGTTCGGCGTCGCGCACCGAGTACTTGGTCTTGCCGGTCAGGATGGCGATGGCCAGGCCGCGCGGGTGCAGGGTGACGTCGCCGGTCAGCAGTCTGCACGGGTTATGGCTGCGGCTGGCTCAGTGGAACCCGGTGAGCACCGCACAGGACGCCCCATCGGACGGTTGTCAGAAGGATCCTCCCGCCAGAACTACGGTCCTCTGCCGCCGGATGGGATGACCCGGCGGCAGAGGCCCGCGGCTACTTCCTGGTGCTGACTCCCGTCCCAGCGAGCGGGCGCCAACCGGCACGCTCGGGCCCCGAACCCCGCACACCCGAGGAGGCCGGACGGATCGTCCGTCCTCCTCGGGTGCATCGTTCTGTGCCGGCAGGCTCAGGCCAACCGGTCAGGGGATCGGGGCCTGCCTTTCGGGTGCCGCCGGGGCGCTGGCGACGCGGCCTCGGTGCTGGCGAGCTTTCTCCCGGTACCGGCGTCGGTCTCGCCACCACATCAGCCGATCCCTGGAGTTCTGGGGGAAGACCGTACTCAGCACCCCCACCAGCAAGCTCGCCACGCCGGTCCCGACCACCACCTGCCATGGGGCGCCCGCCACGGCTGCGCTGCCCGGAAGCACAGCCGTCAGTGCCATGGCGGCACGCCCGCGCGTGCTCTCCGACTGGGTCACAGCGCCTCCTCGGACTCGCTGCGCAGCTGGCGGGGCAGCCACACTCGCCCGGCCTTCTCCGCCCGCTTGATGTCTCGCCGCAACCGGTATCGGTGCTGGCGCACCGCAGCGGCGGTGGTCTTGAGCCGTTCGGCGATCTGGGAGTCGTCGTAGCCTTCGTGGGCGAGCAACACGACCGCCCGGGACTCGGCAGAGCGCTTGTTGATCAGCTCGGACAGTGAGCTGCCGGCAAGCGTGCTTCGGGGCCGGGGAGCTGGCTGGGGAAGGTTTGCAGCAGTTGGACGAGCGCGCCGCCATCGTAGGTAGACGCGGCGGAACTCCCACACACACTGCCCTATGAAGTAGGTCGTCAGGGAACAAGCGCCGTGACGCCCGGCATGCCGGGGGTTCCATCCTCAGCCCACGAGCCCGTTGTCCCGGAGGACTTCAGCGCCCGCAGCAGGATCTCCACTGCAATCTCGTCGCGAGCTTCGGCGCTGTTGTGCAGCAGCCGGAGGTCCTCGTCGTGTACGTATAGCGCGATGCCGCGCCGCTTGTGCTTTTGGCCGGCGAAGCCGTGATACGAGAGGTCAGCCACCCGCTCTACATCGCGACGAATCCGCTCTGTGCTGCCCCCCACGACACCCTCGGGGATGGCCTCTTCTCTGGTGTCTTCCTGCAAAAACGTAAAACCCCCTCGGATCTCGGTTGCCGGACAAGCCGCGCAACCCGCGATGACCAGCACCTCCGGCTCCCGTGCCGGCATACGACGAGGGGGCCGGACGATCCGTCCGGCCCCCTCGGGCGTGCGCTGTCGTGCGGCGGGTGGCTCTACAGCTCCCCGGCCCGTTGCAGGGAGAGGTCGGCGTAGTTGCGGGAGTTGTTGACGTACTCGCGGTGCCTCTCGGCGCTGGCGCGGTGCTCGTCGGCCAGGGCGGGCTCGGCGGTGACGAGTTTCGTAGACCTGGGCAAGGGCTTCGTTCAGATCGGCGTTGGCGGTCTGATTGGCGGCCAGCCGGAGCCAGCCGTCGCGGTCGCTCGGGCTCTTCAGGCGCTCGAATTCCTCGTCGTTGCGCTCCTGGTCCCGGTCCAGTTCGCTGCGGCGGGCGTGGAGTTGCTGCCCGCGAGTGCGCTGGGCGTCCTCGTAGGCGGCGGAGCCGGGGTGGCGGGTGGCGTCCAGGCCGGCGGAGACCGCGTCGGGTCGGGCGGGGTCGACCTTGGCGTACTGACGGTCCAGGAAGGCGGCGATCTCCATCGTGGGCCGTTGACCGTCGGTGACGCCCCCCATGGCGGCCCAGGTCCGGACCTTGCTGGACCAGCGTTCGTGGGCTGGTCGCGGTCTACCCAGTGGCGGCAACGATCGCCCGTCAGATCGGCCAGGTATGGAGAGTGCCGCGTATCAGGCGGGCTGATCGCGTTGGGTGCACAGGTGCGCTGCCGGACAGGCATCACATCCGCGCTTGTCCGCCCACCCCGACGCGTCGACTACGGCGAACAGTTCCGGTCGTCCCTCGCGCACGTGGGCCGGACTCAAGGCATCCAAGTACCCACACCTTCAGCCTGCTTGGCCACCTGAACGAGTCAGACTGCGCCGCCTACCTGGCCACCCTGTCGCCCGGCGACGACATCATGTGGCTCGGTGCCTATAGCCAGAGGGTTGAGAGGGTTGCCGCCCGGTAGGTGTTCGCCCGTTCGCCCGAAGCTACTGTCCGCCGCGCCGTCAGAACGTCGGCCCAACTCTGGTTCCGGGGTTCCATGGCCCGTATGACCAGGCTGAGCACCTTGGCGCGGCTGCGCCGAATCTCTGACCGAGGCGCACGTCACGGGAGCCACAGGCAATCAAGACGTTCTCGCACGGACAACCACATGAAGGGAAGCCGCCTGCAGTGGGCGGCGCTGATGGCGTCATCGCTGCCGGGGATCGCGGCTCTTGCCGCCCTGCTGTTCACCTGGGTTTCGGTCGAGCAGTCCGGCAAACAGCTGCAGATCGCCGAGCGCGGGCAGGTTACGGGCCGGTTCAATGCAGCAGTCGGCAACCTCGCCTCACCGGCCGTGGACATCCGCCTCGGTGGCCTCTACGGCCTGGAGCGCCTCATGCGGGATTCGCCGCATGACCAGCCCACCGTCGTCACCCTTCTGACGGCGTACGTCCGTGAACACACTCACGGGCAGGTGGGCGGCTCAGCCGATGCCCGCCCGGCCACGGACGTCCAGGCGGCCATGACGGTTCTGGCCAACCGGGATCCGAAGCATGACGGCAGCGGCGACTTCGACCTGCGCAACGTCCGCCTGCGCCACCTTGGCTACATGGGGATGTGGGACCGGGTGCGCCAACGCGTTATCGGTATCAACTTCCCGGAAGCCGATTTCAGCGCCGCAGACCTCAGCGATGCGGACTTGGGGCATGCTCAACTGGCCGGGGTGGTCATGACGGGCACAGCTCTGCGGGAATCAACTCTGAACGGAACCGAGTTGGCAGACGCTGACCTCACTGGTGCCGATCTGGCTCGGTCGCACCTCGTACGAGCAGACCTGAGGCGCGTCCAGGCGGCCGGTGCGCACTTCGACGAGACGGACCTGACAAGGGCAGACATCGAGGATGCCCGTCTGGAGCGGGCCAGTCTCGTCCGTGCCAGCCTGCCCGGCGCCATCCTGCGTGGCGCGGACTTGAGACAAGCTGATCTCCGCGACGCAGACTTCACCGAAGCGGACCTGACCGGCGCAGATCTGACGGGCGCGAAGAATCTTTCGACCGCGGGTTTCGACGGCGCAATCCTCAACGGCACCCGGGGCCGGCCCTCATGACAACGATCGGACTTCCCCCAGTCTCGACACATTGTGTGAGCCGTGTCGACGGTCACGTAATTCCCCAGGGGCTGTGGTCACGTGATTCCCCAGCCCCTGGCGTCGGCTCCGGTTAGTACGTTGTGGCAAACGGAACCCCTGCTCGATGAGCAGGCGTTTCTCCTTGTTCGGGGCATGATCGCGGAATCGTGGGGGCAGGCAGCAAACGGTTGTTGTCGACTCCGGAGGGTGCGACGCCGTCACGCCCCAACCTCGATGTGAAGATGACATCCATGATTCAGCCCAGCAGGTCGCGGATATCCCGGACGAGGTCGACGGAGGCGTCGATCTCGAGTTTGCGGTTGGTGAGGCTCTCGACGTTGATCCCGAACGGCAGGCCGAGGCGGCGGCAGTACGCGATCAGGGCCCGGGCGTTGAGAAGGCACTGCTCGTACGAGGCGGTAAGGGGGTCACCACGGGTGATCTCGGCCCGGAGCCATGGCGGGACGTCGATGCCGAGCCAGGTCATGAACTCTAGGGTCTTCACCGACCCGCACGGGGCCAGGGTCAGCACCACCGGCTTCGGGTCCAGGCCCCGCTCGCGGCAGCCGTGGGTGTAGTCGGACAGCAGATTGCGGGTGCGGTCCAGGTCGTAGCAGACCTGGGAGACGAAGAACTCGCAGCCAGCGTCCTGCTTGCGCAGCATGCGTGCGTGCTCCGTCCCCGAGGCGGCGTGCCGTTCGGCGATGACCACGCCGCCCATCCGCAGCGGGAGGGAGAGCCCGGCATGCCTGCGGTAGGCCTCGGAAAGGCTCGTCCGGACCACCTGATGCCGGGAGGCCGCGCCGACCAGAACGGTCAGCACCCGGTCGCGGTCGGCCTTCGACCACCAGTTGTCCAGCTGGTCGCCGGTGTACTTGCCCACGGCGCGGTAGACGATCACCGGGCCAGCCCAGTCGGCGAGGTGGTCGTCGAGGAAGTGGGCCGGGTCCATCATCGGCATGAACGGGAACGGTCGCGGGGCCTCGGTCCGGTCGGCCTCGGCGTCCACGTCGTAGAGGATGAGCCCGTCGACCTGCACCGACCGGAGCCGGGTCAGGGTCGCGGCGGCGACGGCGTCAGCCTGGTCGGGGGTGGTGGTCTGCCGTGGTGGGGTCAGGCCGTAGAGCAGGACGCCGTCACGGGTGCGGTCCATGAGCCCGGCGGCCGCTGTGGTCTCGGAGGAAGCCATCCGTCAATCATGTCAACCCCTCACGTATGTCACTTGGTCGGGTGGGTGGGGCCCTTGGGGCGCTTGTTGGGCCGATAGCTGGGACCGTTCATGATGACCTGGTGGCTGGCGTTGATCAGCCGGTCCAGCAGCGACTCGGCGACGACCGGGTTGGGGAAGAGCGGATACCAGTCGCTGTGCCTCTGCATCAACCGCCGTCTACCTCACCCCAGGGGCCGTATGGGACCAGGGCGCTCAATACAACCAGCAGTTGCGGCGGCTCGACCCGATCCGGCAGCGAGTTCAGGTCCGACCACAACACCCACGCGTGCGAGTGCAAGTCGACCTGCTCATCAGGGAGCAGACCCGTCCGCGCCAGTGCAGGCTGTTCCTCGGCGAAAAGCGCTACAAAGAAGTCCTCCGAACCGACGTACCGCATGCCCTTCCAGCGCACGTCCCGCTCGACAGGCACTGACCGGTCGAGGACCGCCCCTGGGTCCAGTCCGGTCTCCTCAGCCAGCTCGCGCCGTGCTGCTGCCAGAGGCGTCTCACCGGGTTCGATGCCACCACCGGGCGGTTCCCACAGCCACGTCCCGTCAACTGGATCCCGCCAACGCAGCAGAAGCACGCGGCGAGCGGCATCCAGGCAGATCACCCGCGCAGCGGGCCGATGCGTCGTCTCCATCGCCTCGACACTAGCCGCGCTCGAAGTGCTGATCGAGAACTTGGCGCTCCACTGATCAACATTTCAAACACGGCCTAGCTGGGTATGCGCGGCCTGACCCTGCTCTGCCTGTGCAGGGTGCCTCGCACACAGCCTTGGCGCAGTGCTTGGAGAAGCGGCCCCAAACTGGAAGCGGGCCCGACAGCGTGGCGCAGTCCGGCGGCAAGCGGTCGGTCCCGATCACTGGTGCCTGAGCTTGGCCTACCGCACCCGGCGTCGGCTCAGCTGTGGGGAGTAGGCCGCTCCACCGCGTCCAGGACGATCCGCGAGGACTGATGGCAGCTGACCGCTCGCGACTTCGCCGTCCTCGACCGCCCCCGGCCAGCGACTGGACACACCGGAGAACTGTTTCGCCTACCTCCGCGCCGAGAGCTTCGAGTTGCGGCTCAACGCACCGCACTGCAGAACCGCCGCCCACCCGCGGGACGAACCGGGCAGAAGTGCGGTCGTGTCGGCAAGAAGAGGCTGGAAAACACCCGTGGTACGAACGGAGCAGCAGCAGATCCAAGCCGTGTGGTGATAACGGCGTTATCACCTGTCCTGCAGTTCACCAGCGGCCCACCGGGCAGCGCCGACACCCCACGGGCTCTTTGACCGACACTTCTTCGTGCCCCGCCCACGCCTTCCTCAGGAAGGGCTGGCCGTTGGCTCATCGCGACGCGCGACTCCTCGTCATCTCGGTTGCTGTCCCTTTGCTGCGCTCCAGACAGACCTCGAAGTTCGCCCACTCACCAGCCTCTGCTGCCGACAGCAGGGACACGCTCGCAGCCTCCTGGGCTCTCGCCTTCCAGCTTTCAGCTGTCATAACTCACGGCTGGGTGGGACCGGAGGGCATGGTTGTTGTCTACCTGACTCTTGAGAGGCTCGTATATGCAAGATCCACAGAGTCCACCCCAAGGTCTGTCCGGACCCACCACTCCCCCACCGCGACGTTGCTGCGCCCTGAACTCCAGGCAGGGGTTCGGCGTCTGACGTCGTATGCCGGCCACTAGACACCGCGTGGCTGCATCCGCGTCGGTACGGTGCCAAAGAGAGCCAAGGCGCGTCCCGGCTTCCTGGGATGCTCCGGCACGGTGCATGCGTTGGTCTGCCCATTGCGAGGTGCCCGTTGCACCGTCGAACGTGTGCGGGTGATAACGGCGTTATCACCCGAGCAGGTCCGTGACGAAAGTTGCTGGACCAGGAGACTGATACTGCGCGGAATCAGGTCCTGCCGTTGTATGTGTCGTCCGTGTGCCACTCCCCCACCAACCAGCAGCAGCCAGCCGAACGATGTAGGTGGGGTTGCTGCGGCAAGGTCCGGCGATCTTGTTGCGACCCGGAGCAGCGCGGTGGGAGGAGGCGCGCAACATAACAGCGCCGATCGATGGCGACGCAGCGGCGGGGAGGCAGCGCTGGGTGATAACGCCGTTATCACCTAGTTCCCGGCAAGCCGTTCTTCTTCCGTCTCGCGTGGTTGCTGCTGAAGCGGCGTCACGACAGCGCGTCTGTTATTGGAAGCGTGAGGTTGGTGTTTAGTGTGTCCTTGCCTGCTGTTGTGATAGTCCGTCCGGATCACATTTGGCAGACACTAACGTCTCGATGCAGAAATTGATCTTTGACGTTAGTAAGGTGCTCTGTATGACGTCACCTCAAGGCGGCCGTGAAAAGGTCGTATCCAAACTGACCACCGCGCTTCGGCAAGACCTCAAGGTCCGTACGGCCCAGCTCGGCATCGACATCCAAGACGCTGTCGCCGAGGGCATCGCGACTTGGCGTGGGCTCGGGGCCAACCCTCCAGCCGTGGACACCAGCGGAGCCGAGTCCTTCTCGACCTGGCTTCCCGAAGGCCAGTGGGATCAGTTCCGCACCGACGTGAAGGCCCGCGGGGTGTCCATCACCCAGGGCCTGGCACAAGCCGTACAGCTGTGGTTGGACACCAACCCCTCCCCCACCATCGCGCGCCCGATGGTTGTCCAACGAAAGATCATCTGCAACCAGAAGGGCGGTGTCGGCAAGACCGCCATCGCCGCCGGCGTCGGCGAGGCCTTCGCCGAAGACCCCAATCAGCTCTACCCGGTGCGCGTCGCACGGCAGATGACCGAGACCGGCGTCGACGCCGAGCTGGAAGACCTCACCGGCATGGGCCTCCGTGTCCTCCTGGTGGACTTCGACCCCCAGGGCCACCTCACCAAGCAACTTGGTCACGATCCCCTGCCGATCGACGGTGACAGCCTGGCCAACCACATGTCCGGAGAAGGTAAGGCCGATCTAGCCGATCTGATCGTCACTGTCGACGACGACCGGTTCGGCGGACGCCTGCACCTTCTTCCGGCCTGTGCTGACGCCTTCCTTCTGGATGTCAGGCTCTCCCGCGTCCGCATGCGCGAAGCCGCCCTGGAACGCGCCCTCGAACCCGTCGAGGCCGATTACGACGTCATCGTCGTCGACTGCCCGCCCAGCCTCGGCATGAGCATGGACGCCGCCGTGTACTACGGCCGGCGCCGGGAAGGCGAACCCATCGGCAAGTCCGGAGTCTGCATCGTCGTCCAGGCCGAAGACAGCTCCGCCGACGCATACGACCTCCTGGTCACCCAGATCGAAGACCTGCGTGCCGACATGAAGCTCGAACTCGACTACCTCGGCATCATCGTCAACCTCTACGACGGCCGCCGCGGATACATCGCGACCTCCTCCCTCGAACAGTGGAAGGCCATAAAGGATCCGCGCGTCATCGGCGTCATCCCCGACCGACGAGAGCAGCGCGAAGCAGTACGCATGAAGCAGCCCTTGCTGTCCTACTCCCCCACCAGCGAACAGGCCGCCAACGTCCGCGCCCTGGCAAGGGAGATCGCATGAGCCGCGCACGTGACCGGCTCGCGGTCTCCTCATCCTTCTCCCACGCCTCCCAGGTCAGCGCACGCCGCCAGGCCATCGCCGCTGCCACCGAGGCGCCCACTGCAGGTACCGGTGCCGCCCCGCGCCCGGAGCTTCCGCTGAACCTCATCAGCGAGAACCCGGACAACCCCCGTGAGAAGGTCGGCGACGTCACGGACCTGGTCGTGACGCTCAAGGAGATCGGCCTTGTGCAGGCCATCACCGTCGCGTCCGTAGAGGCCTATCTCCGCGCCCGGCCCGACCGGGCGAAGGACCTTCAGCCCGGTGCCGAATACGTAGTTGTCGATGGACACCGTCGCTACGCTGCCGCCCGCGAGGCCGGCTTCGACGCCATCAAGTACACGGTCAACGATGACTTCGTCGCCACCGACGAAAGCCTGCTGGAAGCTGCATTCGTCGCCAACCTCCAGCGGGAGAACCTCTCCGATCTCGAAGAAGCAGCCGCTCTGGAGAAACTCGTCGAGCACTACGGCTCCCAGCGCAAGGCCGCCCAGCGGCTCGGAGTCACCCAAGCCTTCATCTCCCAGCGGCTGTCCCTGCTGAAGCTGGATCCCGTTCTGCAAGCAGACCTGGAGTCCGGCGAGCGCAAGGTCGAGCACGTCCGTGGCCTTGCTGGCCTCGCTCCCGAGGAGCAGCGGAAGAAGGCCGACGAGCGCCGCGACGTGGCAGTCCAGAAGAACCAGCAGCGCCGCGCCGCCGGCGCCGCCAAGCTGTCCACTGATAACGCCGTTATCACTTCCGGCGCGACAAGCCAGCCTTCCCAAAGTGATAACGGCGTTATCACCCCTGCTGCAGAACCCAGTCCGGCGCCTGGTGATACCGCCGTCACCACCCAGCCCTCCAGCAACGCCGAGGCCGTAGCTGCGGTGCCGGCAGCACGCAACGCGGGCAGGGAGGCTGCCGTCGAAGACGAGCAGCAGGAGAGCGAGGCGATTGACTGGCGGGACGCCAAGTCGGTTGCTGCCGCCATTGCGCGGTCGATGCCCGAGACGGAGATCCCTCGATTGCTGAAGCTGCTGGGGGAGAGGTACCCCGTCGCACGGTAACGGCCCCGTCGTCTCGGGGGTATGGCAGAGGGCGGGGCCCAGCTTCCGAAGCTGGGCCCCCCCCCCCGGAGAATTAAAAAAAAACA
>NZ_JBHWDV010000072.1:0-29300 GCF_042734445.1 Streptomyces sp. NPDC059649 | reverse complement strand
ACATTTCGAACCCGGAAGCTAAGCCTTTCAGCGCCGATGGTACTGCAGGGGGGACCCTGTGGGAGAGTAGGACGCCGCCGAACAATCATTGTGGGGAAGCCCCGCACCGTATGGTGCGGGGCTTTTCTGCGTTCTGGGCCAGTGAGGCGACGCTGGTCGGCAGGGCAAAATCGGTGGCCCCTCGTCCCTCCCCCACCGTTGTGGGGTCTGGGTCGGGAGCGTGCAATGCATGCGGCCCGCGCCCGAGCCCCCAGGTCGGGCAATGACGCTCTTCGGCTGCGCCCAACAGAGGCTGCGGCTCTCAGATATTGGAGCACTGGCAGAGTGTCGTGCTGCCCTCGCTCACGTTCGACCGAGAGCGGTGGTAGCTAACCGGAGCGAGGGCGCCGCGGCGGGCTCCCGCGGCCGGCAGTCAGCTGTCTGCACGCGCGTGCCGCGGACGCGAGGCACGTTTTACAGGCGGCCGGTGGACTTCAGGGTGAGGTAGGCGTCGGCCACGTCGGGGGCCAGGTGGTTCGGGGTGGCGTCGATGACGGTGATGCCCTGGCGGCGGAGGCGGTCTGCGGTGCGGCGGCGGGCGGCGATGGCTTGCTCTGCGGCTGCTGCGGCGTAGACGGCCTGGGGGGAGTGACGGCCGGCGGCCATTGCCTCGATGCGGGGATCGGCTACGGCGGCGACGATGACTTCGTTGCGCTGGGTGAGGCTGGGCAGGACGGGCAGGAGCGCCTCTTCGACGGGGGCCGCTTCCAGGCCGGTGAACAGGACGATCAGGGAACGGCGCGAGGTGCGGCGATGGATCTCGGCGGCCAGGCCGCGGGCGTCCGCCTCGATGAGTTCGGCTTCGAGGGGCGCAAGGGCGCCGGTCAGTGCCGGGAGGAGGTCGCGGGCGGTGCGGCCCTGTACGGAGGCGCGGATCCGGCGATCGTAGGCGAGGAGATCGACGTGGTCGCCGGCGCGGGCGGCGAGGGTGCCGAGCAGCAGGGCCGCGTCCATGGAGGCGTCGAGGCGGGGGATGTCGCCAATACGGGCGGCCGAGGTGCGGCCGGTTTCGAGGACGAGCAGGATGCGGCGGTCGCGTTCGGGGCGCCAGGTGCGGACAGCGAGATCCTGTCGGCGGGCGGAGGCGCGCCAGTCGATGGAGCGGGTGTCGTCGCCGGGGATGTAGTCGCGGAGGCTGTCGAATTCGGTGCCCTCACCGCGCGTCAGAAGGCTGGTGCGGCCGTCGAGTTCGCGGAGCCGGGCGAGCTTGGCGGGGAGGTGCTTGCGGCTGGTGAAGGGGGGCAGGACGCGCAGGGTCCACGGCACTTGGTGGCTGCCCTGACGTGCAGCCAGACCGAGCGGGCCGTAGGAGCGGACGGTGACGCGTACCGCGTGGTGGTCACCGCGTCGGGTGGGGTGGAGCGTGGTGGTCAGGCGTCGGCGCTCGGCTGCGGGGATGCGGACGGCATGCCGGGAGGCGGTGATTTCCGTGCCGGGGTGGAAGCTGCTCGGGGGCCAGGCGTCGCGGACGTGGGCGCGCAGCGTGCGGTGGCTCGGGTTGGTGAGGGTGAGGTGGGTGTGGGCTTCGCCTGTTAGTCGAACGGTTGTTTCACCGGTTCGGGTGAAACGGAGCTTTCGCACTGGCGCGGCGAGCGCGAGGTCGCACAAAATTGCTACCAGCAAGGCGAGTTGAACGATCGCGATGCCGAGCCAGCTGGGCAGCACGAAGCCGACGAACAGAGCTCCGAGTGCGGAGACGAGGGCGGTGCGTCCGGTGAGGGTCACGGTGTCGCCTCAGCGGGGGACGGGGAGATGTGCGAGTACGGCGTTGATCACGGAGTCTGCGGTGACTCCTTCCATCTCCGCTTCGGGGCGGAGCTGGATGCGGTGGCGCAGCGTGGGCAGAGCAAGGGCCTTCACGTCGTCAGGGGTGACATAGTCGCGGCCGGTGAGCCACGCCCAGGCGCGTGACGTGGAAAGCAGGGCGGTGGCTCCTCGGGGGGAGACGCCGAGTGAGAGCGAGGGGGATTCGCGAGTGGCACGGCAGATATCGACGATGTAGCCGGTGACTTCGGGGGATACCGAGGTCTTTGCGACAGCGTCGCGGGCGGCGTCGAGGTCGGCGGCGGAAGCGACGGGGCGGAGTCCGGCGGCGTTCAGGTCGCGGGGGCTGAAGCCGGCCGCATGGCGGCTGAGGATGTCTATCTCGTCCTGACGGTCGGGGAGTGGGACCGTCAGCTTCAGGAGGAAGCGGTCGAGTTGGGCCTCGGGCAGCGGATAGGTGCCCTCGTATTCCACGGGGTTCTGTGTGGCGGCCACCAGGAACGGCTCGGGGAGGGGACGGGCTGTTCCGTCGACGGTGACCTGACGCTCTTCCATGGCCTCCAGCAGCGACGCCTGCGTCTTGGGTGGCGTGCGGTTGATCTCGTCGGCCAGTAGCAGGTTGGTGAAGACGGGGCCCGGCTGGAAGGAGAACTCCGCGCTGCGGGCGTCGTAGACCAGTGAGCCCGTCACATCACTCGGCATCAGGTCCGGGGTGAACTGCACTCGTTTGGTGTCGAGTTCGAGTGCCGTCGACAGGGCGCGTACGAGAAGGGTCTTGGCGACACCGGGGGCGCCTTCGAGGAGTACGTGACCGCGGCAGAGGAGGGCGACGACCAGCCCGGTGACGGTGGGGTCCTGGCCTACGACGGCCTTGGCTATCTCGGTGCGCAGGGCCTCCAGGGAGGCTCGGGCGCTGTCAGCGGTCGGGGTGCTCACGGGGGGCGTGCCTCTCTTGGGAAACGATCGAGGATTCGAGTGCGTCGAGCTGGTCGGCCAGCTGCACCAGGGCCCGGTCGTCCGCGGGGGCCGGGCCGAAGAGCAGGGGGTGGAGATCTGTCGCGGTGCCAGCGGCGGAGGTCAAGTGGGCGTGCAGGGCCGGGAGAAGGCGGTCAGGAGTGTGGGCGTCCACGGGTGGTACGCCGAGGAGGGGGGCGAGGCGGGTGCGGGTCGCGGAGCGCAGGACGGTTGCGGCCCGGTCGCGGGCGTTGGCCTGTTCGTAGAGGCGCGCGTGGCCCTCGGTGGTTTCGGCGGCGGGGACGGTGACGGGGAGGTTTTCGGGGACCAGGGGGCCGAGTCGGCGGGCGCGCCAGAGGGCTGCGAGGGCGGCGGCGATGGTCAGTTGGAGCATCGCCCAGCGCCAGCCGGAGGGGATGAGATCGAAGAAGCTGCGCTCGTCATGAGCGGATGACGGGTCGCTCACGGAGGGGAGGTACCAGATCAGATGGTCGTGAGCACCGAGGAGTTGAAGGGCGAGCGAGGCGTTGCCGTGCTCGGCGAGGTGTTGGTTGGAGAGGAAATCGGCGGAGCCGAGGAGGACGGTGTCGCGGCCGTTGCCGGTGGCCGGCAGGTGCAGCAGGGTGGGCCGGCCGCTGACGGGGTAGCAGCGATCGGCGCGCTCGTCGGACGTGGTGTAGCGAAGGCCGCCGAGGAGCACGCTGCCGGCGCGGTGTGCGTCGGGCAGGGAACAGGAGGGCTGGCGCGGGGAGTTGCTGGTGGCGGGCTGAGCCTGGACGCCGGGGACGAAGGACCAGAGGGAGGCAGCGCCGGGGGTGAGCAGGACGGTGCGCCCGGGGGTGCGGGCGGTCGCCGTGTGCAGGCCCGTCAGCTGCTTCTGCGTCAGCACGTCGGGGTCGGTGATGAGCAGGGTGGTGTCGGGGCCGGATGCGGCAGCGGCCTCCTCGGAGGTCGTCACGACCTGGACGGAGACGCCCTGGCCGGCGAGGAGCCGGGCCAGCGCACGGCTGCCGGAGCGGTCCGCCGAGCGGGGGTCGAGCCGTCCGTGCTGTTCGCCGGACCGCAGCGCGGCGAGGATCACCCCGCTGAGGACGAGGAGAAGCAGGGCGAGCAGGGGGCCGCGGGAGCTGGTCCACAGGCGGCGCGCGGTGAAGGAGGGCGCGGCGGTTTCCGGAGTGGCCGTGGTCATCCGCGGCTCCTGGTCGGGGTGGTGGCCAGGTCGGGTTTGGCCTGCTGGAGCTCGGTGTCAAGGGTGGTCAGGAAGGCGTATGCCTTTTCCGTGCCGGGGCGGCCGCCATATGTGACGTCGTCGAAGGTACGGGCGGCGGTGCGGAGTTGGTCGGCGTACCGGGGGAGCGTCAGGCCGGCCTCGGTGGCGGCCTCGTCGGCGGTGCGGCCGGCGGCGGGCGTGAGCAGGGTGCGTTCCTCGAGGGCGAGGACGAGGGCGCGCATGCGGTCCTGGACGGCCTGGCTCCAGTGGCCTGCGGCGGCGTGCCGTTCGGCGGCCGCGCGGTGTTCGGCGGCGGTCCGGGGAGTGTCGGCGAAGAGTGCGCCACTGGTGGTCGGGGTGCGGCGGACCGCGCCGAGCCGCAGCCGGAGGGCGACGACCAGCAGCAGCACGAAGGCGGCGATGGCGAGAAGGCCGATCCAGCCGCCCGGGGTGGCGCCGGCGGCCGCGCCGAAGAGCTCGTCGACGCGGTCCCAGAGCCAGTCGAGGGCGCGCTGGATCGGGTTGGGGTCGTGCTGGTGGTACCGGGGGTCGGACAGTTCGCGCTCGGCCGCCTCACGGGCGGGGAGGCGCGGTGTCCGCACCGGTATGTCGTCGTCGGAGCGCGCCATGAGTGATCCGAGCGCGGCCATGTTCCCCCCTGTTGTCACCGCATCAGCTTCCCGGTGCGGCGTCGGAACCGGTGTCGTCCGCAGCGGTGGCAGGGGCGGTCGGAGCGTGTGCGGTCGGGGCGGCTGCGGCCGGTGCGTCGGCGGGGACGTCGGCCCCGTAACCGGGGAGGCCGGCGGCGCGGGCCAGTTCGAGGTCGAGGGCCTCGCGGCGGATGCGCTGGTCCACGTAGAGGAGCGCGGTGACGCCGGCGCTGATCGGGAAGGTGATGGTGGAGCTGATCACGGAGCCGATGCCCAGCACGATGAGGAACGACCAGCCGGTGTTGTCGCTGGTGCCGTTCGCCCAGTCCATGAGGCTCTCACCGCCGATGACGAAGGCGACGATGGTGGCCGGGATCTGGATGATGAACTCGACGATGCCGACCAGGAGGTAGGACAGCAGCTGGACGCCCAGCACCCGCCACCAGGAGCCGCGTACGAGCTTGGCGGAGCGTCGCATGGAGGCGATGACGCCCTGCTTCTCCAGCATCAGTGCGGGGGAGGCGAGGCTGTAGCGGACCCAGAGCCAGATGCCGACGGCGCTGGCGGCCATCCCGCCCAATACGGTGAGGAGCAGGCCCAGGCCCAGCGTGTCGAAGGCGGTGACGAGGAGGCCGGGTGTCAGGCCGACCGCGAAGACGGCCGTGATGAGGAGGGGCAGCAGCACCAGCAGGCCGAGGAGGCGCGGGAGCTGGCCGCGGGCGTCGCGCCAGGCTTCGCCGGCCGTCGCGGAACGGCCGAGGACGGATCGGCTCACGATCATGGTGAGCAGTCCGGTGGCGATGATGGTGGCGAGGAGTCCGATCACCGACGTGATGGCGGTCCCGGCGAGCGAGTCCCCGGCCTGGCGCAGGGTGTCGCGGACGGGCGGGGCGTTGTTGCTGGAGACCGTGGGCGGGCGGCCGGGGTTTTGGAACCACAGGCCGGTGACGACGGTGACGGCGGTCTGCGAGACGACGGCGACGATCAGCGATATGCCGAGCACGGTGCGCCAGTGGGCCCGCATGGTGGCGACGGCGCCGTCGAGGATCTCGCCGACGCCGAGCGGGCGGAGCGGGATGACGCCGGGCTTGGCCGCCGGGGGGACCGGGGACCAGCCCCACGGTGCCTGCGGGCCGGGGGCCGGGTGGCCGCCCCAGCCGGGCTGGCCGGCGCCGGAGGCGGCGCGGGTGCGGTCGGTGGGGGGCAGGCCGTTGTCGTCCCGGGGGCCGCTCTGGCCGGGGATGCCGGCGGGGGCCGACCACTGGCCGGCGGGCGGCTGCTGCTTGGACCAGTTCGGCGGGGTCGGCTGCTCGGCGGTGCCGGGGCGGTCTTCCGTTCCGGAGGTCTGGGTGGGCTGGTCCGGTGTGCCGCGGCCCGGCTCGTCGGACGGCTCGTTGGAGGGGGCGGATCCGGGCGACGCCCAGCCCGGAGAGTTGTTCATCGTCGCTCCTTCTTGCTGCCGGCCCGCCCTGGCGGCCGGGGTCCGGGGTCCGCGGTGGCAGTCATCGTGTCATGGCGTCGCGCGTTGTGTACCCGGGCCCTGGGAGTGAGAGGACCTTCTGTTCGAGGGGCGGTCGGCGGCAGACTGAGGGGATGGGCGATCAGTACGAGGTATCCGAGGTGGGCGCCGGGACGCTCACGATCCCGTCGCTGCGCTGGGAGGAGCTGCCGGAGGGGCCCGTCCTGGTCCTCCTTGATCAGACCCGGCTGCCGGTGGAGGAGGTGGAGCTGGTCTGTACGGACGTGCCGGCGCTGGTCGAGGCGATCCGGTCGCTGGCCGTGCGTGGGGCGCCGCTGCTGGGCATTGCGGGCGCCTATGGCGTGGCGTTGGCCGCGGCGCGGGGCTTCGACGTGGAAGAGGCCGTGGAGGGGCTGGCGCAGGCCCGGCCGACCGCGGTCAATCTGGGCTACGGCGTGCGGCGGGCCGCGGATGCGTACCGGACGGCGGTGGTCGGCGGGGCCGGAGCGCCGGAGGCGGCGGCTGCCGCGCTGGCCGAGGCCCGGGCCGTGCACGCGGAGGACATCGCGGCCAGTGCGCGGATGGCGGAGCACGGTCTGGCGTTGCTGGGTGAGCTGCTGCCGGGCGGCGGGCACCGGATTCTCACGCACTGCAATACGGGCGCGCTGGTGTCCGGGGGCGAGGGCACCGCCCTGGCGGTGGCGCTGGCGGCGCACCGGGCCGGCGAGCTGCGCCGGCTGTGGGTGGACGAGACGCGACCGCTGTTGCAGGGTGCGCGGCTGACCGCCTACGAGGCGGCGCGGGCCGGTATGGCGTACACGGTGCTGTCGGACGGGGCGGCCGGGTCGCTGTTCGCCGGTGGTGAGGTGGATGCGGTGCTGATAGGCGCCGACCGGATCGCGGCGGACGGCTCGGTCGCCAACAAGGTCGGCAGCTATCCGCTGGCGGTGCTGGCCCAGTATCACCGCGTGCCGTTCGTGGTGGTGGCGCCGACGAGCACGGTGGATCTGGACACCGAGGAGGGGGCGGACATCGAGGTGGAGCAGCGGCCGGGGCAGGAAGTGACGGAGTTCTCGTTGCCGGCTGCGCAGGGTTCCGGGGCGGTCCCGGGGGTCGGTGTGCCGGTGGCGCCGTTGGGCGCTCAGGCCTATAACCCGGCCTTCGACGTGACCCCGCCGGAGCTGGTGACGGCGATCGTCACGGAGGCCGGAGTGATCTCCCCGGTCACCCGGGATCGGCTGGCGAAGGTGTGTTCCACGTCACGATGGAGTAAGTCACGATCAGGTAATGGGATGATGGCCGAATGAAGGGACGCGTCCTGGTCGTCGACGACGACACCGCACTGGCAGAGATGCTCGGCATCGTGCTGCGTGGCGAAGGCTTTGAACCGTCGTTCGTGTCGGACGGTGACAAGGCCCTTGCCGCCTTCCGCGAGACCAAGCCGGATCTCGTCCTGCTCGACCTGATGCTGCCCGGACGGGACGGTATCGAGGTGTGCCGGCTGATCCGCGCGGAGTCTGGCGTGCCGATCGTCATGCTGACCGCCAAGAGCGACACGGTCGATGTGGTGGTCGGGCTCGAGTCGGGCGCGGACGACTACATCGTCAAGCCGTTCAAGCCCAAGGAGCTGGTGGCCCGGATCCGGGCCCGGCTGCGGCGTTCGGAGGAGCCGACGCCCGAGCAGCTGGCGATCGGTGACCTGGTCATCGATGTGGCGGGCCACTCGGTGAAGCGCGACGGGCAGTCGATCGCGCTGACCCCGCTCGAGTTCGATCTGCTGGTGGCGCTGGCGCGCAAGCCGTGGCAGGTGTTCACGCGTGAGGTGCTGCTGGAGCAGGTCTGGGGCTATCGGCACGCTGCGGACACCCGGCTGGTCAATGTCCATGTGCAGCGGCTGCGCTCGAAGGTCGAGCGGGATCCGGAGCGTCCGGAGATCGTGGTGACCGTGCGCGGGGTCGGCTACAAGGCCGGGCCAAGCTGAGATGATCCGGGACGGTTCGGCCCCGGAGGGAATGCGGGGGCGCACCGTCGGCACGACGGGTGATATGTCCTTTTCTGGAAGATTGGTTGCTCGGTTGCTGCGCGGTGGCCAGCTGCTGCCCGACGGTGCGGTGAGCGGCCCGGTCCACCCGCTGCTACGGCTCTTCAGCCGCTGGGTGCGGCGGCCGCTGCTGCCCGCCCTGCGACTGTGGCGCCGCAACATCCAGCTGCGCGTCGTGGCGACCACACTGCTCATGTCCCTGGCCGTCGTGCTGCTGCTCGGCGTCGTGGTCGTCGGCCAGGTGCGGAACGGCCTGCTCACGGCCAAGGCGCAGGCCGCGCAGAGCCAGGCCGTGGGCGGCTTCGGTGTCGCCCAGAAGATGGCCGACGGCGCCGATGACACCCGTACCGACGACACCGCGCGTACCGGCAACCGCGGCACGCAGGACTCCGCGACCTGGCTGACCGGCCTGGTCGAACAGCTCGCCAGCGGCGGCCAGGGCGTCTTCTCCGTAGTGGCGCTCAGCTCCGACTCCGACGAGCCGTTCGGCGACTCCAGTCCCGGCACCCGCGGGCCGCGTGCCTCCGGTGACGTCGATCCGGAGCGGAGCGTACCGGCCGAGCTGCGGCGGAAGCTGGACACCAAGTCCGGCACGTTCCGGCAGTACACCCAGATCAAGCGCATCGGGTCGGACGACGGCGTGCCGGCGCTGATCATCGGCAAGCGGCTCAACGACATCAACAGCAACCAGTACCAGCTCTACTACCTCTTCCCGTTCAGTCAGGAAGAGGAGTCGCTCAAGCTGGTGACCGGCACGCTCGCGACGGCCGGCGTCTTCGTGGTGATCCTGCTCGGCGCGATCGCCTGGTTGGTGGTCCGGCAGGTCGTCACGCCCGTACGGATGGCCGCGGGCATCTCCGAACGGCTGGCCGCCGGCCTCCTCCAGGAGCGGATGAAGGTCACCGGCGAGGACGACATCGCCCGGCTCGGCGAGTCCTTCAACAAGATGGCGCAGAACCTCCAGGTCAAGATCCAGCAGCTGGAGGAGCTGTCCCGGATGCAGCGCCGCTTCGTCTCCGACGTCTCGCACGAGCTGCGGACGCCACTGACGACGGTACGGATGGCGGCCGACGTCATCCACGACGCCCGCGACGAGTTCGACCCGGCCACGGCACGCTCCGCCGAGCTGCTGCGCGGCCAGCTCGACCGCTTCGAGTCGCTGCTCGCCGAGCTGCTGGAGATCAGCCGGTTCGACGCCGGTGCGGCCGCGCTGGAGGCCGAGCCGATCGACCTTCGCGATGTGGTGCACCGCGTCATCGAGGGGGCCGAGCCGCTCGCCGAGCGCAAGGGCAGCCGCCTGCTGGTGCGCGGCGCCGAGCAGCCGGTGATCGCCGAGGCCGACCCGCGCCGGGTGGAGCGGGTGCTGCGCAACCTCGTCGTCAACGCCGTCGAACACGGCGAGGGCCGCGATGTCGTCGTACGGCTCGCGTCCGCCGGCAGCCGTAGTGGCGGCGCGGTGGCCGTCGCGGTCCGTGACTACGGCGTCGGGCTCAAGCCCGGCGAGGCCACCCGCGTCTTCAACCGCTTCTGGCGCGCCGACCCGGCCCGGGCCCGTACCACGGGCGGCACCGGGCTCGGCCTGTCCATCGCGGTCGAGGACGCCCGGCTGCACGGCGGCTGGCTGCAGGCGTGGGGCGAGCCGGGCGGCGGCTCCCAGTTCCGGCTGACGCTGCCCCGTACGGCCGGTGAGCCGCTGCGCGGGTCCCCGATACCGCTGGAACCCGAGGACTCCCGGCGCAACCTCGCCCGGCGGGCCGAAGGCGGACAGGTAGGTGCCGCGACCGGTCAGAAGGCCTCGACGATCCCCGTCCAGGGGCGGGCCGCCACGGAGCCGGGCGGCACGGCATCCCTCGCCTCCGCGTCCTCGGCGGCCCGGCCGGCCGCCGATCCCACGGCGCTGCCCGGGGACGGGACCCGCGTGGTGCCGCAGAGCGGGGGCGCACGGAGCGGACGGGCGGCGCACGACGAGGGCGCGCACATCGACGAAACGGTCCCCCGAGGCAGGGCCGAGCAGGACACCGGACGGGGTGGGGAACGGGAAGGCGGACGGCGTGGACACTGAGCGCGGAAACGAGCGCGGGGTGGGGCCCACGTCCCGGAAGCACACCCGCCGTTACCCATCCCGCCGGCACCTGCCGAAGCACATGCGTCAGGACGCCCAGACGGTGAGCCGGCCGGCGCGGAAGCTGGCGGGGCTCGGGTGCGCGGCCGTGCTGCTGGCAGGTTGTGCGTCCATGCCGGACAGCGGCGACGTCACGGCGGTCGACCAGTCGCCGCGCTCCGAGGGCGATTCCCAGGTCCGGGTCTACGGCGTGCCCCCGCAGGACGGCGCGCAGCCCACCAACATCGTGCGCAGCTTCCTCGACGCGACGACCAGCGACGAAGCGGACTTCCGCACGGCCACCCAGTACCTGGCCAAATCGGCCCGCCGTACCTGGCGGCCGTTCCAGGTCACCAAGGTGCTCCAGGAACGGCCGAAATCCGAACCGAAGGTGCAGCCCAACCGCGAGGACACGAACGGCTACTCGGTCACGCTGTCCGGCAGCCAGGTCGCGACGGTGGACGACAACCACGCGTACACGCCCGAGGAGAAGCCGTACCGCCAGACGATCCACCTCATCAAGGAGGGTGGTCAGTGGCGGATCGACCGGCTCCCCAACGGAGTGGTGCTCGGGCTGTCCGACTTCCAGCGCATCTACCGCTCCGTCAACAAGTACTACTTCGCCTCCTACGAATCGGAGTCGGAGGAGCCGAAGGCCAGCCGGGACGTGCTCGTCGCGGACCCGGTCTACCTGCGCCAGCGGATAAAACCGATCACGGCCAGCGTGCAGGCGCTGCTGTCCGGGCCCACCGACTGGCTGAACGAGGTGACGACCTCGGCGTTCCCGCCCGGCACCCGGCTCGCCGCGCACGACCTGGCGCTGGACGACTCCAACGGCCTGCGGGTCAAGCTGAGTAAGGAAGCGGTGAGCACCGACACCGCCCAGTGCAAGCGGATGGCGGCTCAGCTCTTCTTCACCGTCCAGGACATGACGCGCGCTTCGAAGATCAGCGAGGTCGAACTCCAGGACAACAACGGCAACTCGCTGTGCACGCTCTCCCAGGACCAGGCCGAACGCGACTACGCGTCGGCGCCGCTGACCGGGCGCTCCGCCAAGGAGTATTTCATCGACGCCGACCACAAGGTGGTCGCCATGTCGGACTCGGCGACCGAACCGACGCCGGTGCGCGGAGCGTTCGGCTCCGGCAAGACCCCGCTGCGGTCGGTGGCCATCTCGCGCGGTGAGAACACCGCGGCGGGGGTGTCGAGCGACGGCCGGTCCCTGTACGTGGCCGCCCTGGAGGACGGCATCGAGCGTGGCGCGCCGCTGATGACGAGTACAGGCTCGGCCAAGAACCCCGACGAGGGGCTGACCGCCCCGAGCTGGGACGGCCTGGGGGACCTGTGGGTCGCGGACCGCGATGCGACGCACGGTTCCCGGCTGCTGCGGATGCGCGAGGGCAAGGGCGACCCGGAGCGGGTGGCGGTGCCCGGCCTCGGCGGGCGGCGGATCAAGGCGATCAAGGTGGCCGCGGACGGCATCCGGATCGCGATGCTCGTCGAGGACAAGGGGCGCACGACGTTGCAGCTCGGCCGGGTCGAACGCGGCGGCAGCTCGGCGCATCCGGTGCTGTCCGTGGAGGAACTGCGGCCGATCGCACCGCAGTTGGAGGACGTGGTGGCCGCCTCCTGGGCGGGCGGCAGCCGACTGGTCGTCGTCGGGCGGGAGTCCGGCGGCGTGCAGCAGATGCAGTTCATGGAGACCGACGGCTCGGCCTCCGACGCGCAGACGCTGCCCGGGGTCAACGGCGTGAAGGCGGTGGCGGCCTCGGAGGACGAGACCCGACCGCTGATCGCCGACGCCACGGAGGGCATCGTGCGGCTGCCTCCGGACGCGAACTGGAAGACGGTGGCGAAGGACGGGACGGCGCCGGTTTATCCGGGGTGACGTGCTGCTTCTGTTCCTTGCCTCTTTGACCTTCTTCGTCTTCCTCGTCTTCTTCGGTTCTTTCGGCAGTCTTCTTCGGTGGGGCCGGCTGCCTTCTTCCCGTTCGGTCGGCCTCGTCGATGTCGATCAGCCTGGTCGTTCCGTGCGCCCGGCCCGGTGATCTCCCGTTGTTCACGATGATCTCCGGTCTGCGGTGACCGCCGGTGACCAGCGGGTCCAGTGCTTACGGGTGCGTGGCCGGCGGCTGGTTCGCGGAGTTATCCACAGGGGTGGTGATCGCCGGTGGACCGCGCGACAGTAGATCCATGCAGGGGGTGTGGCGCGAACTGGCCGGCCTGGTGTTGCCGGTCGCCTGTGCGGGGTGTGGCCGACCGCGTACGGAGCTGTGCGGGCGGTGCCGTCGGGCGCTGGGACGGGACGGCCGAGGGGCGCGGTATGTGCGGCCGCGGCCGACGCCGCCGGGGCTGCCCGGGGTGTGGGCGGGCGCGCCGTACGCCGACGAGGTGCGGGCGGTGCTCCTCGCGCACAAGGAGCGCGGTGCCCTGCGGCTGGCCGGGCCGCTGGGGTGGGTGCTGGCCGGCGCGGTGCGGGGGCTGTGGCGCGGCGGCGAGCCGCTGCTGCTGGTCCCGGTGCCCTCGGCCCGCAGGTCCGTGGCGGGCCGGGGGCACGATCCGGTGCGCCGGATCGCCCTGGCGGCAGCCCGCGAGCTGCGCCGACCGGGGGCGGCGACGGTGGGGACGGAGGTGGGGGAGGGGGCGGGGGCCCCGCCCAGAGCCCACGGCCCCGCCCATGACCCCGCCCACGGCTTCCCCGCCCACGTCCTCTCCGCCCTCCGTCAGCTGCGCCCCGTGGCCGATCAGGCGGGGCTGAGTGCCCCGGAGCGGCTGGCGAATCTGGCCGGGGCCCTGGGCGTGCGGCAAGGGGCCGAGCGGCTGCTGAACGGGCAGCCAGTGGTGCTGGTGGACGACCTGGTCACCACTGGGGCCACGCTCGCCGAGGCGGCCCGGGCGGTCACGGCGGTGGGTGGTCGGGTGCTCGGCGCGGCCGTGGTCGCGGCGCCGACCAGCAGCTTCGGGGACGTCACCGGCCGCAACGCCGCCACCGCCCGCAGTGCCGGTGCCGGCCCCAGCTTCGTTCCCGGTCGCAGTTCCCGTACCGGCCGCGCACCCCGTACCCACGGCCCCAGTGGAGCCGCCAGCGGCCCAGCCACGTCTACGAGCGGCCCCAGACCAGCCAGCCCGTCCCGGTACGGCCAGCAGCGGCCCAGGTAAGCCGGCCCAGCGGCCCCCGGCCCCCGCACGGTTATCCGGGCCCCAGTACGCCCGTCAGCTGCCCAGGCACCCTCGCCAGCGGCCCCGCCATGCCCGCCCAGGGGCGCCTCCCCACCCCAGCGGCCCAGTACGCCCGCAAGCCGCCTCCCCACCCCGTCAGTGGCCTCCCCACCCCCACCAGCGGCCCCGGGCACCCTGCCCAGCTGCCCCAGTACCCCACTAGCCGCCCCGGCACCGTCTACCGCACGCCCACAGCCGCCCCAGCCCCCGCCCAGCCGCCCCGACACCGGTTACCGCACGCCCGTCAGCCGTTTACCCCACCCCCTCCGTCACATTCCGCCGTCAGCCGTCACACCCCCACCGCCAGTCGTCACCACCCCACCGCCAGCCGTTCCGCCACCCGGCGACATCGGGCCGCGGTGCAGGCGGCCGTCGGCGAATTCAACTGGCGAGTAGGAATTTCAACCGGCAAGTAACTGGCAAGTAGTTGTGGAGGAAAAATCACTCAAACGGAGCCGAGGGCTGCGAGGGGGTGCCGACAACAGCCCAGGAGAGCTATGTTCGGTTGTGAGGACTTGGCGGACGTTTTGCCTCGGATGTCGCGATAAATGCGTTCAGGGGCGCCAGAGGCGACCCTGAAAACGGGGGAGTGGAGATCGTGCCCTGTGGGGAGGAGGAGGTGAAAGTGCCAAGTCCGAGGCTTCGGCACCCACCGGAGCCTGGTGCAAGAAGGAATCGCCCCGCTTGCTGAGCGGTGCGATCCGGGAACGGAGTTCTGCGTGGACATCGTCGTCAAGGGCCGCAAGACCGAGGTGCCCGAGCGGTTCCGTAAGCACGTGGCCGAGAAGCTGAAGCTGGAGAAAGTCCAGAAGCTCGATGCCAAGGTGATCAGCCTGGACGTCGAGGTGTCCAAGGAGCACAACCCGCGGCAGGCCGACCGTTCCGACCGAGTGGAGATCACGCTTCGCTCCCGTGGCCCGGTGGTCCGGGCCGAGGCGGCCGCAGCCGATCCCTACGCCGCGCTGGACCTGGCCACCGCAAAGCTGGAGGCGCGCCTGCGCAAACAGCACGACAAGCGCTTCTCACGCCGCGGCCACGGGCGCATTCCGGCGAGTGAGGTCGCCGTCAGCGTCCCCGGCGTCGCGAGCCTCAACACCAACGGCGAACTCGCCACCGAAGCCGAGAAGTCGGTGCCGACCACGAAGATGGGATCGATCGACGTCCAGGGCGAAGGCCCCCTGATCGTCCGCGAGAAGACCCACTCGGCCGCACCGATGTCGCTCGACCAGGCGCTCAACGAGATGGAATTGGTCGGACACGACTTCTATCTCTTCGTCGACGCCGACACCAAGCTGCCGAGTGTCGTCTACCGGCGGCACGCATACGACTATGGCGTCATCCACTTGAACCCCGATTCGTTCGGGGAGGAGGAGCCCGGCGGCGCAGGCGGCGCGCTGGGCGGCTGAACCCCACCCGCTCGGTGCCCCCGGCGTACGCCGGGGGCACCATCGCGCCCGGAGATAGCAGGAGTTGAAGCCGTATAGTGTTTGTGCCAGCCAGGCAGTATGTGGGCACGAAACGGCGACATGCCGGGGAGACGGTCGTATGGCGTTGATCGGGCTGGCCGTAGGGGGCTGTTGTCAACCAGCCTTATTTCCAAGCTCTGGCCTTCCGGCCGAGTAGTTGACGGGGAGGATCCATGGGGGAAAGTTTCGGGCCCGTGCGCGGTGACGCGGACGACGACAGCGGAGTCGGGGGCGACGACGGCGCAGGCCGGTCCGTGAGCGTGCCGCGCAAGGAGCCAATCAGGGTCCTGGTGGTGGACGATCACGCGCTCTTCCGGCGGGGTCTGGAGATCGTGCTGGCCCAGGAGGAGGACATCCAGGTCATCGGCGAGGCGGGGGACGGCGCCGAGGCGGTCGACAAGGCCGCTGATCTGCTGCCGGACATCGTGCTGATGGACGTACGGATGCCCAAGCGCGGCGGGATCGAGGCGTGTACCTCCATCAAGGAGGTGGCCCCCAGCGCGAAGATCATCATGCTCACGATCAGCGACGAAGAGGCCGATCTCTACGACGCGATCAAGGCGGGCGCCACCGGCTACCTCCTCAAGGAGATCTCCACCGACGAGGTGGCGACCGCGATCCGCGCCGTCGCGGACGGCCAGTCGCAGATCAGCCCGTCGATGGCGTCGAAGCTCCTGACGGAGTTCAAGTCGATGATCCAGCGGACGGACGAGCGCCGGCTGGTGCCCGCGCCCCGGCTCACCGACCGCGAGCTGGAGGTCCTCAAGCTGGTCGCCACGGGCATGAACAACCGCGACATCGCCAAGGAACTCTTCATCTCCGAGAACACCGTGAAGAACCACGTCCGCAACATCCTGGAGAAGCTGCAGCTGCACTCCCGGATGGAGGCGGTGGTCTACGCGATGCGGGAGAAGATCCTCGAAATCCGCTGACCGGCCGGAACTCGCTGACCGGCCGGACCTGTTGATCGGCCGTGCCCCGCTGACCGGCGGGACCCGCTGGTCGGCCGGAACCCGCCGACCTGCCATGCCCGCTGACCAGCCGGACCTGCTGACCAGCCGGACCCGCCGACCGTCCGTGCCCCGCGCCGGCTCACGGACGGTTCCGGCCGGCTTCCGGGGGCGCGCCCGCCCCGGAGGATCTCGGCAAGCGGAGGGAATCGGAGCAAGCCGAGGGAATCGGGGGGCGCCCCCCCAACCAGCTGCGTCCCCAGCCTCTCCGATCAGCGCGCCCGGAGCCTCTCCGATCACCGCACCCGGTCGATCAGACACCTGGTGGCCCGCCCCCCGTGAGCCCGGTCGATCAGGACACCTCGTCGCCCGCCCGCGTGAGTTCCGTGCGCAGGGCGGCGGCCAGTTGGGGGTCGTCGCAGCGGTCGATGCGTACGTCGTCGCAGCCGACCCAGCTCGCGGCTTCCCCGAGGGCCCGGGCCATGGGGGCGACGGCCTTGCGGTCGCGCATCGAGACCTGGCGGGCGACGAGGGTGGTGCCCTCGCGGGCCGGGTCGACGCGGCCGACCAGCTGCCCGCCGGCCAGCAGGGGCATCGCGAAATAGCCGTGTATCCGCCGGGGGCGGGGGACGTACGCCTCCAGGCGGTGGGTGAAGCCGAAGATCCGCTCCGTGCGCGGCCGGTCCCAGATCAGGGAGTCGAACGGGGAGAGCAGGGTCGTGCGGTGCCGGCCGCGCGGTGCGGTGGCCAGGGCGGCGGGGTCGGCCCAGGCCGGCCTGCCCCAGCCCTCGACCTCGACCGGGACCAGTCCGGAGTCGGCGATCACCGCATCGACCTGCTCGGCCTTCAGCCGGTGGTAGTCCGCCAGGTCGGCGCGGGTGGCCACGCCCAGGGCCGTACCGGCCTGGGCGACCAGCCGGCGGAGGCATTCGGCGTCGTCGAGGTCGTCGTGCAGCAGCTCGGTGGGGACGGCGCGCTCGGCGAGGTCGTAGACGCGCTTCCAGGCGCGCCGCTCGGTGCAGACCACGTCGCCGGTGTCCAGCAGCCACTCGACCGCGATCTTGGTCTCGGACCAGTCCCACCACTCCCCGCCGTTGCGACCGCCGCCCAGCTCGGACGTGGTCAGCGGGCCGTCGGCCGCGAGCCGGTCCAGGACGGCGGCGCAGGACCGCTCGGAGTCCTTCATGACGTGCCAGCGGTGGCCCTTGGCGCGCCGGGCGCGGCGGCGGAAGGCGAAGTGCGGCCACTCCTCGATGGGCAGGATGCAGGCGGCGTGCGACCAGTACTCGAAGCTGTGGGGGCGGGCCGCGGCTGTGCCCCCGTCGGCCGGGCTCCAGTAGGCGGCCTCGACGGCGGGGCGGCCGACGGGGCCGAGCCGGGCGTACGGCACGAGCTCGTGCGAGCGGGCCAGTACGGAGATCGTGTCGAGCTGCACCGCGCCCAGGTGGCGCAGCACACCGCGGACTCCCGCCCGGCGGTCCGGGGCGCCGAGGAGCCCTTGCGCCCGCAGCGCCAGGCGCCGGGCGTCGTCGCGGGAGAGGGTGGTCACGGGCTTCGGCCGGTGCGGTGGCTGTGTGGCGGCGGTCATGTTCGCACAGCGTAGGGGCGGGCACTGACAACGCCCGGCCGAACGGCGTGACCTGCGCAGATGCGGCGGAACGCTCAGCGCGGGAAGGGCAGGTACGGCGTCGTGTCCGCCGCGGGGTTGCCCGTCTCGCCCGTGGTCACGTCGTCCCTCCCTGCGGCTGTCTCCGGGTCGCGGGCCAGGTCGTAGGGGAGCAGGGAGCCGATCCATACGTCCCGGCGGGTGCCCTCGTGCACCAGCTTGGCGCGGAGGGTGCCCTCCATCCGGAAGCCCAGCTTCCGGGCGACGGCGCGGGAGCCCTCGTTGCCGGCCTCCGCGAGCCACTCCATGCGCTCCACGCCCAGCTCGCGGAAGGCCCAGCGCAGCACCGCGCGGGCGGCCTCGACGGTGTAGCCGCGGCCGCGGTGTTCCTTGGCGGTCCAGAAGCCCAGTTCGGCCTGGCGCTCGGGGGTGTGCAACTGGGCGAGGCGGACCAGGCCCATGGAGCCGATCAGGGAGCCGTCGGTCCGGGAGACCACGGCGAAGGTGTAGGCGGTGTCGTCCCGCCAGCCCTCGGGGACGGCCGTGCCGACGAACTGCTCCGCGTCCCGGAGACCGTAGGGTGAGGGCACGGCCGTCCAGCGCGGGATGTCGGGGTCCTGGCAGGCGGCGTACACCGCGGGCGCGTCCGACGGCTCGAAGGGGCGCAGCACCAGGCGCTCGGTCCTGAGGGTGACGGGCTTCATGGCCCGAGTCTGCAATTTTGCGCAAGGCGCTGCGAACGGTTTTCGCGTGATTCCCGGCACCTGCCCGGCACCTTCTCGCGGGCTCGTGCGTTCACGGGAGGAGGGGAAGGCGGGGTTCGCTGCGGCGCACCTCCCGGCCCGGCGGCGTCCTCCCTTACGATGGCCGTTGCGGCGGGGCCTGCCCCCTTGGAAAAATGCCGCGCCCGCGCACTCGACCGTGCAGGCCCGACCGGCAAGGAGACCAGCCCAAGTGTCCGTCTTGACGAAGATCATGCGTGCAGGCGAAGGAAAGATCCTGCGCAAGCTGCACCGCATCGCGGGCCAGGTCAACTCCATCGAGGAGGACTTCGCGGCCCTCTCCGACGCCGAGCTGCGGGCGCTCACGGACGAGTACAAGGAGCGGTACGCCGACGGCGAGAGCCTCGACGACCTGCTCCCCGAGGCGTTCGCCACGGTCCGTGAGGCCGCCAAGCGCGTCCTCGGCCAGCGGCACTACGACGTCCAGCTGATGGGTGGCGCGGCCCTGCACCTCGGATACGTCGCCGAGATGAAGACCGGTGAGGGCAAGACCCTGGTCGGTACCCTCCCGGCGTATCTGAACGCGCTGTCCGGCAAGGGCGTCCACCTGATCACGGTCAACGACTATCTGGCCGAGCGTGACTCCGAGATGATGGGCCGGGTCCACAAGTTCCTGGGCCTGTCGGTCGGTTGCATCCTCGCCGACATGACGCCGGCCCAGCGCCGCGAGCAGTACGGCTGCGACATCACCTACGGCACGAACAACGAGTTCGGCTTCGACTACCTCCGCGACAACATGGCATGGTCGCAGGACGAACTCGTCCAGCGCGGCCACAACTTCGCGATCGTCGACGAGGTCGACTCGATCCTCGTCGACGAGGCCCGTACGCCGCTGATCATCTCCGGTCCGGCGGACTCGGCCACCAAGTGGTACGGCGACTTCGCCAAGTTGGTGCAGCGCCTCAAGCGCGGCGAGGCGGCCAACCCGCAGCGCGGCATCGAGGAGACCGGCGACTACGACGTCGACGAGAAGAAGCGGACCGTCGGCATCCATGAGTCCGGTGTCAGCAAGGTCGAGGACTGGCTGGGCATCGACAACCTGTACGAGTCGGTCAACACCCCGCTCGTCGGTTACCTCAACAACGCGATCAAGGCCAAGGAGCTCTTCAAGAACGACAAGGACTACGTCGTCATCGACGGCGAAGTCATGATCGTCGACGAGCACACCGGCCGTATCCTCGCCGGCCGCCGCTACAACGAGGGCATGCACCAGGCCATCGAGGCGAAGGAAGGCGTGGAGATCAAGGACGAGAACCAGACGCTCGCCACGATCACCCTGCAGAACTTCTTCCGTCTCTACGACAAGCTCTCCGGCATGACCGGTACGGCCATGACCGAGGCCGCCGAGTTCCACCAGATCTACAAGCTCGGCGTCGTCCCGATCCCGACGAACCGGCCGATGATCCGCAAGGACCAGGCGGACCTGATCTACCGCACCGAGCCCGCGAAGTTCGACGCGGTCGTCGAGGACATCGTCGAGAAGCACGGCAAGGGCCAGCCGATCCTGGTCGGCACGACGTCCGTGGAGAAGTCCGAGTACCTCTCCCAGCAGCTCAACAAGCGCGGTGTGCCGCACGAGGTCCTCAACGCCAAGCAGCACGACCGGGAGGCGTCGATCGTCGCCCAGGCCGGCCGCAAGGGCGCCGTCACGGTCGCCACGAACATGGCCGGCCGTGGTACGGACATCAAGCTCGGCGGCAACCCCGACACCCTCGCCGAGGCGGAGCTGCGCCAGATGGGGCTCGACCCGGTCGAGCACGTCGAGGAGTGGGCGGCCGCGCTGCCCGCCGCCCTGGAGCGCGCCGAGGCCGCGGTCAAGGCGGAGTTCGAGGAGGTCAAGGAACTCGGCGGGCTGTACGTGCTCGGCACGGAGCGGCACGAGTCGCGCCGGATCGACAACCAGCTGCGCGGCCGCTCCGGCCGTCAGGGCGACCCGGGTGAGTCGCGGTTCTACCTCTCCCTCGGTGACGACCTGATGCGGCTGTTCAAGGCCCAGATGGTCGAGCGGGTCATGGCGATGGCCAACGTCCCCGACGACGTCCCGATCGAGAACAAGATGGTGACCCGGGCGATCGCCTCCGCCCAGTCGCAGGTCGAGCAGCAGAACTTCGAGACCCGCAAGAACGTCCTGAAGTACGACGAGGTGCTCAACCGCCAGCGCGAGGTCATCTACGGCGAGCGGCGCCGCGTCCTGGAGGGCGAGGATCTGCAGGAGCAGATCAAGCACTTCATGGACGACACCATCGACGCCTACATCCAGGCGGAGACCGTCGAGGGCTTCGCGGAGGAGTGGGACCTGGACCGCCTGTGGGGCGCGTTCAAGCAGCTCTACCCGGTGAAGGTGACCGTCGAGGAGCTGGAGGAGGAGGCCGGCGACCGCGCGGGCCTGACCGCCGAGTTCATCGCCGACGCCGTCAAGGACGACATCCACGAGCAGTACGCCGCCCGTGAGGAGCAGCTCGGCTCGGAGATCATGCGCGAGCTGGAGCGCCGCGTCGTGCTGTCCGTCCTGGACCGCAAGTGGCGTGAGCACCTCTACGAGATGGACTACCTCCAGGAGGGCATCGGCCTGCGGGCGATGGCCCAGAAGGACCCGCTGGTCGAGTACCAGCGCGAGGGCTTCGACATGTTCACCGCCATGATGGAGGGCATCAAGGAGGAGTCCGTCGGCTACCTGTTCAACCTGGAGGTCCAGGTGGAGCAGCAGGTCGAGGAGGTCCCGGTGGAGGAGGCCGCGGAGCTGCCCGCACAGGAGGCGGTGCCCGCCGGTGCGGGGCGTCCCGAGATCCACGCCAAGGGGCTGGAGGCGCCGCAGCGTCCGGACCGGCTGCACTTCACCGCGCCCAAGGTCGACGGTGACGGCAGCGTCATCGAGGGCGACTTCATCAGCGACGAGGAGCCGGGCGCGCCGGCCCGGTCCGAGGCGGACGGGCTGACCCGCGCGGAGCGGCGCAAGGCCCAGAAGAGCGGCGGCCGACGCCGCAAGAAGTGAGTACGGAACGGTGACCGGGGCCGGGCGGATCGCGCCCGGCCCGGACCGTGCGGGGCGCCTCGGCCGGAGACCGGCCGGGGCGTTTTCGTGTGCGTACGGCCGGTTCATGACGCCGGACCCGGGAGGGCGGGGGCCGGGCCGATGTCGAGGGCGGCGCAGCGCCAGCGGGCGTCGGCGCCCAGCTCCAGCCGGAAGGCCAGGGCGCGCAGCCGCTCGCCGGTGGTGATCCGGGCGAACGCCTCGATGACCCCGCGCCGCGGCCGGCACAGCCCGCATTCGCGGACCGTCGGCAGGGGCCCGCGCCGTCCCGGCCCCAGGACGGGCCGCAGCGGTGCCTGCGGGGCGAGTTCCGCCAGCCGGTCGTAGGCGGCGGGCAGCGCATGCCCCAGCAGGGCGTGGACGGGCCGCTGCCCGCTGAGGGTGAGCACCAGTTGGTGGGCGAACCAGAGGTGCGGCCGACCCTCGTGTGCCCGGCGCTGGGCCCCGACGGTGGGGAGCGGGGTGGTACGGGCCGGCCCGCGGCCGGCGGGGACGGGCCCGCGCTGCGTCGTGCCGGGGCGGCGTCCGCGCGAGCCGGGGCCGCTGCCGGCCGGGCCGAGGGGGCCGCGGCCGGCGGGGGAGGACCGCCGGGGGCGCGGGACCCTCGGTCCGCTGCCCCGTCCGCCGGCCGGTGCGGCGTCCGGTGCTGGGGGTGCGTCTTCCGGCGTGCCGTGATCCCCGGTCCCGGTGGCGCCCCCGGTGAGCGTGTCGTCCCTGGTCGTCATGTCTTCGCCCTTCGCCCTTCGTTCCCGGCCCGATTACCGGTCGGTAGCTTTTTCGGTGGGGATCTTCGTATCGACGCGGGCGGAGCGGCGGCAAGCCGCGAAGACGGGCCCGGCGCGGGGCCGCGGAGTTCACTCTTCCGTGGCGCGGGCCCGGTACAGAGCCTTCGTACGACCCTGCCGGAGCGTGCCGGTGCGGGCCGGGGACGGGCCGGGCGGGCGGCACGATGGGGGACTCCCGCCCGTATGCTGGCGGGACAGTCCCCCAGACCGAGCGAAACGAGCGGAAGCGGCTGCCATGCGCGTCTACGTCCCCCTGACCCTCTCCGGTCTCGCAGAGGCGCACAAGAACGGTGAGCTGGGCCCCGGCCCGATCGCCGCGTTCGCCGTCACGCCGGCGCTGCGTGAGTGGTACGTCTCGGACGACATCGAGGAGCTGGAGTACGCGGCGCTGAGCCGCGCGGCCCAGGCGTCGCTGCGCCAGCTCGCCGGCACCCCGCAGGCCCCGCGGCGGCGGGTCGTGGTGGCCGTGGACGTGCCGGACGGCGCCGCGGTGCCGGACCCGGACCGCGGGCTCGACCCGTCGGCGCTCGGTGAGGTGCGGGTCCCCGGACCGGTGCCGCTGTCGAAGGCCGCTGCCGTGCACGTCGACGCCACGGACGCGGAGGCGGACGTCGCGGCGGCCGCGGCGGCGCTCGGCGCGGCGGACCAGGGCGACGACGACGCGCAGTTCACGGTGGACGGCGCCGAGGACCACGACCTGATGTGGTTCGGGGTGCAGGAGATCCCCCAGCTCATCGCCTGAAGCGGCTGAGCGAGCGGCTGAGCGCCTGCGGCCGGGACGGGCCGGGCCGCCGGCGGGGGCGGGCGGCGCGTGGCGGCGGGCCCGGCCCGCACGGGCCGTCACCGGCGTCCCGGTCGCGTTGTCAGTGGGGCCGGGTACTTTTTCTTCAGGGGAGGTGCCGGACCGCACGGGAGGTCCCGGCACGGGAAACGACCTGGGGAAAGCATGGGGAAGCACGCGACACACATCGTCTGGGACTGGAACGGCACGCTGTTCCACGACATCGACGCCGTCATCGGGGCGACCAACTCCGCCTTCGCCGAGATCGGCCTGGAGCCGATCACGCTGGAGGTCTACCGCGAGCTGTATTGCGTCCCCGTGCCGCGCTTCTACGAGCGGCTGATGGGGCGGCTGCCGACCGAGGCCGAGTGGCTGGTGATGGACGAGACGTTCCACCGGCACTACTCCGAGCACCGGCTGGCATGCGGGCTCGCCGAAGGCGTGGACCTGCTGCTGGAGGCGTGGCAGACGGCCGGCGGCAGCCAGTCGATCCTCAGCATGTTCGGGCACGACGAGCTGATACCCCTCGTCCGCGGCTTCGGCATCGAGTCGCGGTTCGTGCTGGTCGAGGGCAGGACCGGACCGTCCGGGGGCACCAAGGCGGCGCAGATGGTGCGCCATCTGGCCGCCCTCGCGGAGGTGGACCCGGGGCGTACGGTCGTGATCGGTGACGCGGTGGACGATGCGGTGGCCGCACGGGAGTCGGGCGCCACGGCGGTGCTCTACACGGGCGGCTCGCACAGCCGCGCCAGCCTGGAGGCGGCCGCGGTGCCGGGAGTCCCGGTGGTCGACACGCTCGCCGAGGCCGTGGAGCTGGCCGGCGCCCTGATCGCGTAAGGCAGGGCCTTGGTCCCGTGGCCCCGGAGGAATGACCGCCCGGGCACGGTGACTTTCCGGCAGGCACAATCCACCCCGCAGTACGTTGTCCAGAAGGGCCAAGTTCAGGCGGAGGTTTTGTACTCCCACGGCCCATGACGGCACCCGTACCGGGAGCGATAGCCTTGCACCGTGATCAGCGCGATAACCCGCGGGGGCGCCGAGGCCCCTGCCGTGCGCCCGGGACACTTCCGTGACCGGGCGGTCGCTGGTCGTTGCGGCCGACACTTCCTGCCGACTTCGTCCGAGAATGTCGACAACGGCACGGCCCTTTCTCATCGCGGTACATCGCCGGCAGTGACAGAACATCCCGCGTCACGGCGTTGTGCGGCTTCCACACAGTTCTTCCACGACGTCACGCAACGGCGCGCGACAGGAGCCAGAGGACATGCAGACCAAGCTGGACGAAGCCAAAACCGAGCTGCTCGCCAGGGCCGCCCGGGTCGTTGAGAGCAGCCCGGCCGGGGGCAAGCACCCCGTACGGGGGCTCGACCCGGACACCCTGGTGGGATACCTCCAGCGCTACTACCTGCACACCGCCCCCGAGGACCTGATCGACCGCGACCCGGTCGACGTCTTCGGCGCCGCGCTCTCGCACTACCGCCTCGCGGAGACCCGCCCGCAGGGCACCGCCAACGTCCGGGTGCACACCCCGACCGTCGAGGAGAACGGCTGGACCTGCAGCCACTCCGTCGTCGAGGTCGTCACCGACGACATGCCGTTCCTGGTCGACTCGGTCACCAACGAGCTCTCCCGCCAGGGCCGTGGCATCCACGTGGTCATCCACCCGCAGATCACCGTGCGCCGCGACGTCGCCGGCAAGCTCATCGAGGTCCTCGACACCAACGGCGACGCCCACGGCAACGGCAAGGCCAAGCCCGCCGAGCTGCCGCACGACGCGATGACCGAGTCGTGGATCCACGTCGAGATCGACCGCGAGACCGACCGCGAGGACCTGACGCAGATCACCGCCGATCTGCGCCGGGTGCTCTCCGACGTCCGCGAGGCCGTCGAGGACTGGGAGAAGATGCGCGACGGCGCGCTGCGCCTCGCCGACCAGCTGCCGAAGGAGCCGCTCGCCGAGGACCTGCGCGAGCGGGAGGTGGAGGAGGCCCAGGAGCTGCTGCGGTGGCTCGCCGACGACCACTTCACCTTCCTCGGCTACCGCGAGTACGAGCTGGACTCCGTGCCCGGTGAGAGCGGCACCCAGGAGGACGTGCTGACCGCGGTCCCCGGTACCGGCCTGGGCATACTGCGTGCCGACCCGCCGCACCGCGAGAGCGACGCCGGCCACCCGGTCTCACCGTCCTTCAACCGGCTGCCCGCGGACGCCCGCGCCAAGGCCCGCGAGCACAAGCTGCTGATCCTGACCAAGGCCAACAGCCGCGCCACCGTCCACCGCCCGTCCTACCTCGACTACGTCGGCGTCAAGAAGTTCGACGAGCAGGGCAACGTCATCGGCGAGCGGCGCTTCCTGGGCCTGTTCTCCTCGGCCGCGTACACCGAATCGGTGCGCCGGGTGCCGGTCATCCGCCGCAAGGTCGCCGAGGTCCTGGACGGCGCCGGCTTCAGCCCGGACAGCCACGACGGCCGCGACCTGCTGCAGATCCTGGAGACCTACCCCCGCGACGAGCTGTTCCAGACGCCCGTCGACGAGCTGCGCTCCATCGCCACCAGCGTGCTCTACCTCCAGGAGCGGCGCCGGCTGCGGCTCTTCCTGCGCCAGGACGAATACGGCCGCTACTACTCCGCGCTGGTCTACCTCCCGCGCGACCGCTACACCACCGCCGTCCGGCTGCGCCTGATCGAGATCCTCAAGGAGGAACTGGGCGGCACCAGCGTCGACTTCACGGCCTGGAACACCGAGTCGGTCCTGTCCCGGCTGCACTTCGTCATCCGCGTCCCGGCCGGGTCCACCCTCCCCGACCTCACCGACGCCGACGCCGACCGCATCGAGAACCGCCTGGTGGAGGCCGCCCGCTCGTGGTCCGACGGGTTCGGCGAGGCCCTGATCGCCGAGGTCGGCGAGGAGCGCGCCGCCGAGCTGCAGCGCCGCTACAGCCACGCCTTCCCCGAGGGCTACAAGGCCGACAACAGCCCGCGCAGCGCGGTCGCCGACCTGACGCACCTGGAGAAGCTCACCGAGGAGCCGGGCGGGGACTTCTCCGTCAGCCTCTACGAGCCGGTCGGCGCCGGCCCCGGCGAGCGCCGCTTCAAGATCTACCGCAGGGGCGAGCAGGTCTCGCTGTCCCGGGTGCTGCCGGGCCTGAACCGCCTGGGCGTCGAGGTCGTCGACGAGCGCCCGCACGAGCTGCGGCTGGCCGACGGGAGCCGCGCCTGGATCTACGACTTCGGCCTGCGGATGCCGGAGCACATCAAGGGCGACGACGCCCGCGAGCGCTTCCAGGACGCCTTCACCGCGGTGTGGACCGGCGCCGCCGAGAGCGACAACTTCAACAAGCTGGTGCTGCGGGCCGGCCTCAACTGGCGCCAGGCCATGGTGCTGCGGGCCTACGCCAAGTACCTCCGGCAGGCGGGCTCCACGTTCAGCCAGACGTACATGGAGGACACCCTCGCCAACAACGTCCACACCACCCGGCTGCTGGTCTCGCTGTTCGAGGCGCGGATGTCCCCGGAGCGGCAGAGCGCCGGCCGGGAGCTGACCGACGGGCTGCTGGAGGAGCTGGACGGCGCCCTGGACCAGGTCGCGTCCCTGGACGAGGACCGCATCCTGCGGGCCTTCCTGACCGTCATCAAGGCGACCCTGCGCACCAACCACTACCAGAAGAACCGCCAGGGCGAGCCGCACGCCTACCTGTCGATGAAGCTGGACCCGCAGGCCATCCCCGACCTGCCGGCGCCCCGCCCGGCGTACGAGATCTGGGTGTACTCCCCCCGCGTCGAGGGCGTCCACCTCCGCTTCGGCAAGGTCGCACGCGGCGGTCTGCGCTGGTCGGACCGCCGGGAGGACTTCCGTACGGAGATCCTCGGCCTGGTCAAGGCGCAGATGGTCAAGAACACCGTCATCGTGCCGGTCGGCGCGAAGGGCGGCTTCGTCGGCAAGCAGCTGCCGGACCCGGCACAGGACCGGGACGCCTGGCTGGCCGAGGGCATCGCCTGCTACCGCACCTTCATCTCGGGCCTGCTGGACATCACCGACAACCTGGTCGGCGGCGAGGTCGTCCACCCCAAGGACGTGGTCCGGCACGACGAGGACGACACGTACCTGGTCGTCGCCGCCGACAAGGGCACCGCGACGTTCTCCGACATCGCCAACGAGGTCGCCGAGTCCTACGGCTTCTGGCTCGGGGACGCCTTCGCCTCCGGCGGCAGCGCCGGCTACGACCACAAGGGCATGGGCATCACCGCCCGCGGCGCCTGGGAATCGGTCAAGCGGCACTTCCGGGAGCTGGGCGTGAACACCCAGACCGAGGACTTCACCGTCGTCGGCGTCGGCGACATGTCCGGTGACGTCTTCGGCAACGGCATGCTGCTCAGCGAGCACATCCGGCTGGTCGCCGCCTTCGACCACCGGCACATCTTCCTCGACCCCAACCCGGACGCGGCCACCTCCTACGCCGAGCGCCGCCGGCTCTTCGAGCTGCCCCGCTCGTCCTGGGCGGACTACAACACCGAGCTGCTCTCGCAGGGCGGCGGCATCCACCCGCGCTCGGCCAAGTCCATCCCGATCAACGCTCAGGTCCGGGCCGCCCTCGGCATCGAGGCCGGCGTGAAGAAGATGACCCCGGCCGATCTGATGCGGGCCATCCTCAAGGCACCGGTCGACCTGCTGTGGAACGGCGGCATCGGCACGTACGTGAAGTCCTCGGTGGAGTCGCACGGCGACGTGGGCGACAAGTCCAACGACGCCATCCGCGTCAACGGCGAGGACCTGCGGGTCAAGGTCGTCGGCGAGGGCGGCAACCTGGGCCTGACGCAGCTGGGCCGGATCGAGTTCGCCACCGCCGGCGGGAAGATCAACACCGACGCGATCGACAACAGCGCCGGTGTGGACACCTCCGACCACGAGGTCAACATCAAGATCCTGCTCAACGCCGTGGTGAACGAGGGCGACATGACGGTCAAGCAGCGCAACAAGCTGCTGGCCGAGATGACCGACGAGGTCGGCGCACTGGTGCTGCGCAACAACTACGCGCAGAACACCGCCCTGGCCCTGGCCCTCGCCCAGTCCTCCAGCATGCTCCACGCCCAGCAGCGGTTCATGCGCCGCCTGGTGCGCGACGGCCACCTCGACCGGGCGCTGGAGTTCCTGCCCACCGACCGGCAGATCCGCGAGCGGCTGACCGCCGGCCGCGGCCTGACCCAGCCCGAGACCGCGGTACTGCTGGCCTACACCAAGATCACCGTCGCCGACGCGCTGATCCAGACCGGGCTGCCGGACGACCCGTACCTCCAGCGGCTGCTGCACGCCTACTTCCCCTCGGCGCTCTACGACCGGTTCCCCGAGCAGGTCGACGGGCACGCACTGCGCCGCGAGATCGTCACGACGGTGCTGGTCAACGACACCGTCAACACCGGCGGTACGAGCTTCCTGCACCGGATGCGGGAGGAGACCGGAGCCTCCCTCGACGAGGTCGTCCGGGCCCACACCGCGGCCCGCGCGATCTTCCGGCTCAACCAGGTCTGGGACGACGTCGAGGCGCTCGACAATGTCGTCGCGGCCGACGTCCAGACCCGGATCCGGCTGCACTCCCGCCGGCTCGTCGAGCGCGGCACCCGCTGGCTGCTCAACAACCGCCCGCAGCCGCTGGCGCTGTCGGAGACCATCGACTTCTTCTCCGAGCGGGTCGCGGAGGTCTGGGGCCAGCTGCCGAAGCTTCTCCAGGGCAGCGACCTGGAGTGGTTCGAGACGATCCTGGAGGAGCTGACCGGCGCGGGCGTGCCCGAGCAGCTGGCCGTCCAGGTGTCCGGCTTCTCGTCGGTCTTCCCGGCGCTGGACATCGTCGCGGTCGCCGACCGGATCGGCAAGGAGCCGCTGGCGGTCGCCGAGGTCTACTACGACCTGGGGGACCGGCTGCGGATCAACCAGCTCCTCGACCGCATCCTGGAGCTGCCGCGCAACGACCGCTGGCAGTCGATGGCCCGCGCCTCGATCCGTGAGGACCTCTTCGCGGCGCATGCGGCGCTGACCGCGGACGTGCTGTCGGTGGGCAACGGCTCCTCGACGCCGGAGCAGCGGTTCAAGGCGTGGGAGCAGGCCAACGCGGCGATCCTCACCCGCGCCCGGGCGACGCTGGAGGAGATCCACGGCTCGGAGGGCTTCGACCTGGCGAACCTCTCCGTCGCCATGCGGACCATGCGCACCCTGCTGCGTACGCACAGCTGAGCCGCCGCAGTCACGGCGAGGAGTACGGCAACGGCCCCGGAGCGAAAGGCTCCGGGGCCGTCCCCGTTCGTTCGTGGTGCCGCACGGGCTACGTGCCGGACCTCCGCGACGCCGGACTACGTGCCGAACTCCCGTACCGCCGGGCTACTTGCCGGTCTCCTTCTCGTACGCCTTGATGACCTCGTCGGTGGGGCCGTCCATCAGCAGTTCGCCGCGTTCCAGCCACAGCACGCGGTCGC
>NZ_JBHWDV010000071.1:0-29903 GCF_042734445.1 Streptomyces sp. NPDC059649 | reverse complement strand
GGGCCTTGTTCGTGGACGTAAAGCGAAGCAGTCCACGAACAAGGCTCCGGAGGTCCGTCACCGCACCCAACAACAACCCAGCCCGCCGCAGGCGCAACGGCGAGACGCCCCGCGGCGCCGCAGACAGGTGCGTGCGGGGGCGCCGCCAAGCGCGCAACGGCGAGACGCCCCGCGGCGCCGCAGACAGCTACGTGCGGAGGCGCCGCAAAGCGCCACGGCGAGACGCCCCGCGGCGGGACGGACGGGTACGTGCGGGGGCGCCGCAAAGCGCGCAACGGCGAGCAACCCCGACGGCGGGACAGACAGCTACGTGGGTTGAGAGAGACTGGGGCTATGCCCATTCACGAAAACCTGCTGGGGGGACCGCCCCCCACTCACCTCCCCGACGACCCCGGGCCCCGTGAGGCGCTCGCGGCCGGTACCGCGCCGGCCGAGGTCGCCGCGAAGTACCCGACGTCCTCCCTCGCCTGGGCGCAGCTCGCGGACGACGCGTTCGAGGGCGGCCGGGTCGTCGAGTCGTACGCGTACGCCCGCACCGGCTACCACCGCGGTCTGGACGCGCTGCGCCGGGCCGGCTGGAAGGGCCACGGCCCGGTGCCGTTCGAGCACGAGCCCAACCGCGGCTTCCTGCGGGCGCTGCACGCCCTCGCCCGGGCCGCCGAGGCGATCGGCGAGCAGGACGAGTACGAGCGCTGCGCGCAGTTCCTGAAGGACTCCTCGCCGACGGCCGCCCAGATCCTGGGCTGACCCCGACGGAGGGGCCCCGGCCGCACGGCGCCGGGCTCCGCGACGCGCGCCCGCGACCGCGCGCCCTGGCCCGCCTGGCCCTCTGACCAGGCGGGCCTTGCCATTGCCGGGGACCATTGCGGAAGATGCCCGGTGGGGACCGGGGCCCCCGTGCCGGAATCGGCAGGGGCGGACCGCTACCCGGAGTACGTTTCGAGGAGACAGCGATGTCCCACGAGGTAACCGGCGGGGCTCAGGAGCCTGAGACTGAGACCCCGAACCTCGACTTCGCAGGTACCACCCCGTACGAGGACTACGTCCAGGCGGACGTCCTCACCCACCTCCAGCAGCCGCTCTCCGACGATCCCGGCGAGATGGTCTTCCTGGTCACCACCCAGGTCATGGAGCTGTGGTTCACGGTCATCGTCCACGAGTGGCAGACCGCGGCCGGGGCGTTGCGCCGTGACGACCTGCCGGTGGCCATCGACGCGCTGCGCCGCTCCGCGTACGAGCTGGAGGCGCTGAACGCCGCGTGGAAGCCGCTGGCCAAGCTGACCCCGGCCCAGTTCAACGCCTACCGCAGTGCGCTGGGCGAGGGGTCCGGGTTCCAGTCGGCGATGTACCGGCGGCTGGAGTTCCTGCTCGGTGAGAAGTCCGCGTCGATGCTGGTGCCGCACCGCGGCGCGCCCCGCGCGCACGCCGAGCTGGAGAAGGCGCTGCACGAGCCGAGCCTGTGGGACGAGGTGCTGCGGCTGCTGGCCCGCCGCGGCCACCCGGTCCCCGCGGCCGTACTGGAGCGGGATCCGGCGCAGCGCTACGAGGCGGACCCGGCGGTCGAGGCCGTATGGGCGGAGATCTACGGGGGGGACCAGGACTCCGAGCTGGTCCGGCTGGGCGAGGCGCTGACCGAGGTCGCCGAGCTGGTCTGGCGATGGCGCAACGACCATCTGGTCGCGACCCGGCGGGCGATGGGGGCGAAGATGGGTACCGGTGGTTCCGCGGGCGTCGCCTGGCTGGAGAAGCGGGCCCGCAAGAACGTGTTCCCCGAGCTGTGGACGGCGCGCAGCCATGTCTGAGACCCCCGAGACCCCCGCGGCTCCCGCGTCCGGGAGCGAACTGGCCATCCGCGCACAGGAGTTGGACGCCGCCGATCCGCTGGCTGCGGTCCGCGAGCGGTTCGTGCTCGACGACACCGTCTATCTGGACGGCAATTCCCTCGGTGCGCTGCCCCGCGCGGTGCCCGGCCGGATCGCCGACGTGGTCGCCCGCGAGTGGGGCGAGCTGCGCATCCGCTCGTGGACCGAGTCCGGCTGGTGGACCGCGCCCGAGCGGATCGGCGACAAGATCGCGCCGCTGATCGGGGCCGGCCCGGGCCGGGTGGTGGTCGGCGACTCGACCAGCGTGAACATCTTCAAGGCCGTGGTGGGCGGCGTCCGGATGGCCGGGAAGGGCTGTACGGAGATCCTCGTCGACGCCACGACCTTCCCGACCGACGGCTACATCGCCCGGTCGGCGGCCCGGATGACCGGGCTCGCGGTGCGGCCGGTGGAGCCGGCCCGGATCGCCGACGAGGTCACCGAACGCACCGCGGTCGCGCTGGTCAACCACGTCGACTACCGCACCGGCCGGCTCAACGACCTGCCGTCCATCACCACCGCGCTGCACTCCGCGGGCGCGCTGGCCATCTGGGACCTGTGCCACAGCGCGGGCGCGCTGCCGGTCGGCCTGGACGCGTACGGCGTGGACCTCGCGGTCGGCTGCACGTACAAGTACCTCAACGGCGGCCCGGGTTCGCCCGCGTACCTCTACGTCCGCGAGGGGCTCCAGGAGCGGTTCGAGTCGCCGCTGCCGGGCTGGAACTCACACGCCGACCCGTTCGCGATGGACCCCGCCTACGCCCCCGCCGACGGCATCCTGCGCGGCCGGGTCGGCACCCCCGACATCCTGTCGCTGCTGGCGCTGGAGGCGGCGCTGGAGGCCTGGGACGGGGTGTCCATCGAGGAGGTGCGGGCCAAGAGCCTGGCGCTGACCGACTTCTTCCTGGAGTGCGTGGACGCCCATGTGCCGCCGGGCCGGGTCCGGTCGGTCACCCCGGCCGACCACCGGCAGCGCGGCAGCCAGGTGGCGCTGGCCTGTCCGGGCGCCGGTGAGGTGATGGACGAGCTGATCCGGCGCGGCGTGGTGGGCGACTTCCGCCACCCGGACGTGCTGCGCTTCGGCTTCACCCCGCTCTACACCTCCTTCGCGGACGCGGAGCGGGCGGCGCGGGTGCTCGGCGAGGTGCTGGGCGCGCAGCCGGACGCGGTGGCGCCCGGGGCCGGCGGGTGAGCGCGGCGGACGAGGAGTCGGCGCTGCTGGGGCTCGCCCCGGTGGCGCCGGACCGCACGCTGTCCTACGGGCCGCACCCGGACCAGGTCATCGACCTCTACGGGCCGTGGGGCGCCGGCGCCGGGCCGCCGGTGGTGCTGCTGCACGGCGGCTTCTGGCGCGCGGCCTACGACCGGCGTCATCTGTCGCCGCTGGCCGCCGCGCTGGCCGGGCAGGGGCGGCCGGTCGCACTCGTCGAGTACCGCAGGGTCGGGGCGGGCGGCGGCGTGCCGGGGACCTTCGAGGACGTGGCGGCCGGTATCGAGGCCGTCGTGGCGCTGGCTCCCGGCGCCGGCGGTCCGGTGCTGGTCGGGCACTCGGCGGGCGGGCACCTCGCGCTGCTCGCCGCGGCCCGGCCCGGCACCCCGGTCGCCCGGGTGCTGGCCGTGGCGCCGGTGGCCGATCTGGCGCGCGCCCATGAGCTGGGCCTCAGCGACGGGGCGGTGGCGGAGCTGCTCGGGCCGGGCCCGGGGCTGGCGGAGCGCCTGGCCGCCGCCGACCCGCTGCGCCGTCCGCCGGCCGGCGTCCCGGTGATGCTCCTGCACGGCACCGACGACCCGGACGTCCCACCGGAACTCTCCCGCCGGTACGCCGCGGCGCACCCCGGCGGCACGGAGCTGCGCGAGCTGCCGGGCGTGGGGCACTACGCCCCGGTGACGCCGGGCACACCGGCCTGCGCCACGCTGTGCGGACTGCTGCCCGGGCCCGCCCCGGGATGATCCCCGGCACCGCGCCGACCTCGTAGTACTTGAGACGGACCCCGGCAAATCCCCACTGGTGAGGACGCCCGGCGGTCCGTCTCTGCTTACCGTTGTCTGCGTGAATGAGAAGACCCAGCCGCAGAACACCCTGCGCTCAGAGGCCCGGATAGCTCACGGTGCGCTCCACCGGCTGCGCCAGGACCTGTTCGTCGACGCCTTCGCCTTCCGCCCGATGCCGCCGCTGGAGGACGCCAAGGTGAACCGGTGGGTCCCCTGGCTGCCGGAGCGGCTGCGGCACTGGGCGCGCTGGCTGCCGCACCTCATCGTCGGCGGTTTCTCGGCGCTGGTCTTCCTGGCGACCTTCACCATGGGCTACGACATGGGGCCGGTGCGCGGCGTTCTGGCCGGCGGCTTCTCCCTGCTGGTCGCCGCCGCGCCGGCGCTCACGCTCTTCCGGCCGGTGGGCGCCTACTGGCTGTCGCTGGGCACGTTCGTGATGTCGGTCATTGCAGACGGGATCATCTCCGACTACCCCAGTGCCTTCAGCGGCACCGCCTATCCCACGCTGCTGGCCGTGATGACGCTGGTGGTGCTGCGCACCCGGCCCCGGCTGGCGGTGGAGATGTGGCTGGTCACCCTTGGGGCGGGGGCCGTGGTGATGGGGGTCACCAGGAACGGCTCGGGCGATCTGGCGCCGGTGATGGCCTTCAGTGCCATGGTGCTGATCTCCGCCGCCGCGGTCCGCGCCTGGCGCGAGGAGCGCCGGACGGTCGTCGAGACGCAGACCGTGACCGCCGAGGAACGGTCCCGGCGCACTCTCCTGGAGGAGCGCGCCCTGATCGCCCGTGAGCTGCACGACGTGGTGGCCCACCACATGTCCGTGATCGCGATCCAGGCCGAGGCGGCCCCCTACCGGGTCGAGGACACCCCGCCCGAGCTCGCCAAGTCCTTCGCCACGATCCGCGAGAACGCCGTCGCCGCGCTGACCGAACTGCGCCGCATCCTGGGCGTGGTCCGTTCCGAGGATCCGGACGCGTTCGCGGAGGCCGACCCGGAGGCCCCGCAGCCGACGCTGGCCAGCCTCGATGCGCTGCTGGACAGCGTCCGTGGCGCCGGGCTGAACGTCGAGGCGGTGATCACCGGTGCGCCGCGTCCGCTGCCGCAGGGCGTGGAGCTCTCCGCGTACCGGATCGTGCAGGAGGCGCTGAGCAACACGCTGCGCCATGCGCCGGGCGCCGAGGCCCGGGTGGAGATCTCGTACGTGCTCGGCGGGCTCGGCCTGCGGATCGTCAACGGCGTCCCGAGCCGGCTGGCCAAGCCCTCCCCGGGGGCGGGGCACGGCGTGCTGGGCATGCGGGAGCGGGTGCAGATGCTGGGCGGCGAGATGACCGCCGACCACACCGAGGACGGTGGCTTCGAGGTCGCGGCGTTCATCCCGGTCGCCCCGTCCGAGACCACCGCGAAGGGGGGTGCGGCATGATCCGGGTGCTGATCGTCGACGACCAGGTGATGGTCCGCGAGGGGTTCTCCGTCCTGCTCAATGCCATGCCGGACATCGAGGTCGTCGGGGAGGCCGTGGACGGCCGCCAGGCGGTGCGGAAGGTCGCGGAGCTCAAGCCCGACGTCGTCCTGATGGACATCCGCATGCCGGAGATGAACGGTCTGGACGCCACCCGCGAGATCGTCGCCGCCGACGCGGACGCCAAGGTCCTGGTCCTGACCACCTTCGATCTGGACGAGTACGTCTACCAGGCGCTGCGCGCCGGGGCCAGCGGCTTCCTGCTGAAGGACGCCTCGGCGGGCCAGCTCGCCGAGGGCGTGCGGATCGTGGCGTCCGGCGAGGCCCTGCTGGCCCCGACCGTCACCAAGCGGCTGATCTCGGAGTTCTCCCGGCTGGGGACGCCCCGCGCCCCCGCCCAGGAGCGCATCGCCGATCTGACGGAACGCGAGACCGAGGTGCTGGTGCTGGTCGCCCAGGGCCTGTCGAACGGGGAGATCGCGTCCCACCTCGTCGTCGCCGAATCGACGGTGAAGACGCATGTCAGCCGGATCCTGGTGAAGCTCGGCCTGCGGGACCGCACGCAGGCGGCGGTGTTCGCGTACGAGGTGCGGCTGGTGACGCCCGGCGCCTGAGCCCCATCCCGGTCCACAGCCTGTGGACACGAGTGCGCCGCCGGAGTCCGCTACAGCTCCGGCGGCGCACGTCTGTGGGGGCGGTTTCACGTGAAACGGCGGCGTACGTCGGCGAGTTGTGGTTTCACGTGAAACGGCGGCGTACGAGAGGCGTGTCGGTTTCACGTGAAACCGTCGGGCGGATCAGCCGAGGTCGCCTCAGTCGAGGTCGCGACGGCGGAAGCCGGTCAGGCCGGCGACGAGGAACACCGCGGAGAGTGCCAGCAGCCAGACGAACGGGGCCGCGGTGGCCTCCGTGCCCGGGAGCTTGGGCAGATGGCCGTAGGGCGAGAGGTCCATGGCCCACTGGGGGAACTTCAGCGACGGCCCGATCCAGCCGAGCGCCAGGCAGCCGCCGACCACCGCCCACACGGCCGTGCTGGCCCGGGGCAGCAGACCGAAGGCCAGCACCGCCAGACCGGTGAGCGTCCAGACCGCCGGGACCTGGGCGAGCGCGGCGGCCAGCACCGGCCCCACCCGCCCGCCGAGATCGCCGACCGAGATGCCGTACGAGACGCCGAGCGCCAGCCCGCCGAAGCCGAGGACGACGACCGTGCCGGCGTAGGCGACGACCAGGTGGCCGGCGGCCCAGCGGAGCCGGCCCACCGCGCCGGCCAGCACCGGTTCGGCCCGGCCGGCGGTCTCCTCGCCGCGCAGCCGGAGCACCGCGCCGGCCGCGTAGATCGCGGCGACCATGCCGAGCATGCCGACCATCGTGGCGAGGAAGGCGTCGGTCAGCCCGGCCTGCCCGCCCATCCGCTCGAAGATCTCGCGGGTCTGCTGATTGCCGCCGACCATGTCGGACGCGCCCTCGGCGATCCCGCCGAAGACCACCCCGGCGCACACGTACCCGAGCGTCCAGCCGCCGAGGGTCGTCCGCTGCAGCCGCCAGGCCAGGCCGAACGGGCCGGCCAGGGAGCGCGGGGCGACCGCCGGACCGGGCCGCGCGGACAGGAAGCTCATGCCGAGGTCGCGGCGGGCGGTCAGCGCGTAGGCGGTGGCCACGGCGAGCGCGCTGCCCGCCAGGAAGAGCAGCCCCACCCACCAGCGTTCGTCGGCGTACGCCCGCAGGTTCTCCGCCCAGCCGAGCGGCGAGACCCAGGTGAGCGGGGAGCCGGCGGTGGCGTCGGCGGCATCGCCCGCGCCGCGCAGCGCGAAGGCGAGGCCGAGCACCGCGCCGGTCAGCCCCTTCGCCATCCGGGCGCTCTCGGTCAGCTGGGCGGCGATGGCGGCCAGACCGGCGAAGAGCATGCCGGTGCCGCCGATGGCGAGCCCGAGGGCCAGCGAACCGGCGGCCGGCCGGCCGGACCGGGCCAGCCCCGCCGTGATCAGCACGACGAGCGCGGTGTTGGCGAGCAGCGCCGCCAGCAGGGCCGCGGTCAGCGGCGCCCGGCGGCCCACCATCGCGGCGGACAGCAGCTCCTGACGGCCGGTCTCCTCCTCGTCGCGGGTGTGCCGGACGACGATCAGCAGGCTCATCACCGCGGCCAGCACCGCCCCGAACCCGGCCATCCGCCAGGCGATCAGGCCCCCGAGGGAGTCGTTGAAGACGGGGCCGTACAGCGCGCGCATCGAGCCGTTGGCGGTCATCGAGCCGGCCAGTTCGGCGCGTTCGGCGGCGGTGTCGTAGAGCGCCTCGAAGGACGAGCCCAGGCTCGCCACGACCAGGCCGAGGCAGAGCACCCAGGCCGGGATCATCGCCCGGTCGCGGCGCAGGGCCAGCCGCAACAGGACGCCGGTACCGACCAGTTGGCGGGAGCGGGCGGTGCCGGTGGGCACCGCGGCGGCCACGGCGGTCATCGGGCGACCGCCGTCTCGTCGCGGTCGGCCCCGCCCCGTACGTCGTCCTGGTAGTGCCGCAGGAACAGCTCCTCCAGGGTCGGCGGCGTGCTGGTCAGGCTGCGCACCCCGGAGGTGCCCAGCGCGCGCAGCACGGCGTCGAGCTTGTCGGTCTCTACCTGGAGCCTGACCCGGTGCCCCTGGACGTCGAGGTCGTGGACACCGGGCAGCGTGGCCAATCCATTGGGGAGGCCGGTCAGTTCGGCCACGATCGACGTACGGGTCAGGTGCCGCAGCTCGCCGAGCGAACCGGACTCGACGGTCCGTCCCTTGCGGATGATGCTGACCCGGTCGCAGAGCGCCTCGACCTCGGACAGCACATGGCTGGAGAGCAGCACCGTACGGCCGCGGTCGCGCTCCTCGGCGACGCAGGTCTGGAAGACCTCCTCCATCAGCGGGTCGAGCCCGGAGGTCGGCTCGTCGAGGATCAGCAGATCGACGTCGGAGGCGAAGGCGGCGACCAGGGCGACCTTCTGCCGGTTGCCCTTGGAGTACGTGCGGCCCTTCTTGGTCGGGTCGAGCTCGAAGCGCTCGATGAGCTCGGCACGGCGCGCAAGATCGAGTCCTCCGCGCAGCCGCCCGTAGAGATCGATGACCTCGCCGCCGGAGAGGTTGCGCCACAGGGTGACATCGCCGGGGACGTAGGCGATGCGGCGGTGCAGGGCGACGGCGTCGTGCCAGGGGTCGCGGTCCAGGAGCCGGGCGGTTCCGCGGTCGGCGCGCAGCAGGCCGAGCAGGACGCGGATGGTGGTGGACTTCCCGGCGCCGTTGGGCCCGAGGAAGCCGTGTACCTCGCCGGCCTCGACGGTGAGGTCGAGGCCGTCCAGCGCATGGGTCCGCCCGAAGGACTTGTGGAGGCCTTCCACCCGGATCGCGGGAGCGGGAGCGATTGGCTTGGTCATGCTTCGGAAGCTACGCTAGTTTCACAAATTTGTGAAGTTAAGAAACCATATAAAGTTGAGCGGGGTGGTGCTGATCAGGGGAGAGGATGCGGACATGAGCAATGCGGAACGCACGGCCGGTACGGCCGGCGGCGACGGGCGGCGGGAGGCCGACCCGCGCGCCCAGGAAGCGATCTCCCAGTTCGTCGAACGGTTCGCGGCCCAGCTGGTGGACGCCGGGATGACCCGCATGCCGGCCCGCGTCTTCGCCTGCCTGCTCGCCTCCGACTCCGGCGTGCTGACCTCCGCCGAGCTGGGCGAACGGCTCCAGATCAGCCCCGCCGCGGTGTCCGGCGCGGTGCGCTACCTCTCCCAGGTCGACATGATCAGCCGCGAGCGCGAGCCGGGCTCCCGCCGCGACCGCTACCGCGTGCACAGCGATCAGTGGTACGAGGCGCTGACCCGCCGGGAGAACGTCCTCGCCCGCTGGGAGGGCACCCTGCGCGAGGGCGTCGACAGCCTCGGCCCGGACTCCCCGGCCGGCCGCCGGCTCAACGAGACCCTGGTCTTCTTCGAGTTCCTGCAGAAGGAACTGCCCGCCCTCCTGGACCGCTGGCGCGACCACCGCGACCAACTGCGCGCGGGCTACGACGCCGCGGAGGACGGCCCGGACGACTGACGGCCGCCCCCTCGGCCCGCCCGCCGCCCGCGCGCCCCAGCCCGCCCGCCGCCAGCGCCTCACACCCGCCGCCCGGCCTGCCCGCCCGCGCCTCACACCCGCCGCCCAGTGCCCGGCAGCCCGCCGCCCGGAACGTCAGTGCCGCCGCCCGGCAGCGCGGCCACCGGCTCACCCCCGCCGCGGCAGCTGCAACCGCCAGGCCCCCGGCTGCACCGTCCACGTACGGGTCCGCACCGGCCCGCCGACCACCGCGTCCGCCCGGTAGTGGAAGTCCGCGCCGGACACCGTCACCGCCCGCGCCCGGGCCCGTACCGGATGCCCGCCGCCCGGCCAGTGCACCACGACCTCGGCCAGCTCCCCGCCGTCGCCCCGGCCGTCCCCGTCGCTCGCGAGGTAGCCGGTCCCGGCCCCCGGCCAGACCTCCCCGGCCTGCCCGCCCGGCACCACCGAGACCCCGCGCACCGGCCGGTCCAGATCCGCCAGCAGCACCCCGTCCGCCTCGATCCGCAGCCGCTGCCCCGGCACCCGCGCGCGCCGGCTGCCGCCCGCCGTCCCGGCTTCCGTACGGGACGATCCCCAGCGCCCGGCCGCCGGTGCCAGCAGCGCCAGCGCCGTCCGCGCGGTCCGGGCGGCCGGCCCCCACCACGGCCGGTGCCCGTCGTCGCCCGGCGCCCCGGCCTCCACGCGGGACGCGTCCGAGGGCCCCGCGCCCGCCGCCCGCTCCCCGGCGTCCACCGGCCCGGCCGCCCCCGGCACGAACACCCGCCTCGCCCCGGTCTGTGCCCGCCGCCCGCCGTTCCGCCCGCCGTCCTGCCCGCACGGGATCCGCAGCCCGCCCAGCACGATCCCGCCGCTGTCGTCCGCCAGCAGGTCCATCGCCCGCTCCGCGCCGTCCAGCACCGTCCGCGCCGCGGCGACGGTGTCCTGCGGGACGCCCAGCGAGCGGCTCAGCGCCACCGCGGCCGGCGCCCCCACCGGGACCATCGACACCGGCACCCCGGCCAGCTCCCGCTCCTTGTGCAGCAGCCCCACGACCCGCAGCAGCGCCCGGTCGTCGCCGATCACCACCGGCCGCCGCTGCCCCCGCCGGGCCAGCGCCCGCGCGAACTCCTCCGGTCCCTCCGGCAGACAGATCTTCGCCCCGGAACCCCCCGCCCCGGCACAGAGCACATCCCGCGCAATCCGCACGGATTCGCCGTCCGTACTGCGCGCGACCGGATCGATGACCACGAGCAGGGGGTACCCCCGAACGGAGTCCACGGGAGAGTGCCCAGAAGGCTGCGCCGACACCTCGGTCCTTCCTCAGGTAGCATCTCGGTGCAAGAGCCCCTTGCGCTATTGCGCCAGGGGCTTCGTCTATTCCGGGGCACCGGTTCGACGGCTTGAGCGATGACGGACGCGTGAACACGCGGGCGTCGCGCCATCCACGCACGTTGGACATGCCCCGCCCGGAAGGGGTGTACGCCTGTGCCCGCACTTGTGCTGCTCGGTGCTCAGTGGGGTGATGAGGGCAAGGGGAAGGCCACCGACCTGCTCGGTGGATCCGTCGATTACGTGGTGCGCTACCAGGGCGGCAACAACGCCGGCCACACGGTCGTCGTGGGCGACCAGAAGTACGCGCTGCATCTCCTCCCCTCCGGAATCCTCTCGCCGGGGTGTACCCCGGTCATCGGCAACGGTGTAGTCGTCGACCCGGCGGTCCTGCTCTCCGAGCTGAGCGGACTCAACGAGCGCGGCGTCGACACGTCCAAGCTGCTGCTCAGCGGTAACGCGCATCTGATCACGCCGTACAACATCACCGTCGACAAGGTGACGGAACGGTTCCTCGGCAAGCGGAAGATCGGCACCACCGGCCGCGGCATCGGCCCGACCTACGCCGACAAGATCAACCGCGTCGGCATCCGCGTCCAGGACCTCTACGACGAGTCGATCCTCACGCAGAAGGTCGAGGCGGCGCTCGACGTCAAGAACCAGCTGCTGACCAAGCTCTACAACCGCCGCGCCATCGAGGCCGGCCAGGTCGTCGAGGAGCTGCTGGGCTACGCCGACCAGATCAAGGGCTACGTCGCCGACACCACCCTGATCCTCAACAAGGCCCTCGACGACGACAAGGTCGTCCTCTTCGAAGGCGGCCAGGGCACGCTGCTGGACATCGATCACGGCACGTACCCCTTCGTCACCTCCTCGAACCCGACCGCCGGCGGCGCCTGCACCGGCACCGGCGTCGGCCCGACGAAGATCAGCCGGGTCATCGGCATCCTCAAGGCGTACACCACCCGCGTCGGCGCCGGCCCGTTCCCGACCGAGCTCTTCGACGAGGACGGCGAGGCGCTGCGCCGGATCGGCGGCGAGCGCGGCGTCACCACCGGCCGCGACCGCCGCTGCGGCTGGTTCGACGCGGTCATCGCCCGCTACGCGACCCGCGTGAACGGCCTGACCGACTTCTTCCTCACCAAGCTCGACGTGCTCACCGGCTGGGAGCAGATCCCGGTCTGCGTGGCGTACGAGATCGACGGCAAGCGCGTCGAGGAACTCCCGTACTCCCAGACCGACTTCCACCACGCGAAGCCGGTCTACGAGATGCTCCCCGGCTGGACCGAGGACATCTCCAAGGCCAAGACGTTCTCCGACCTCCCGAAGAACGCCCGCGCCTACGTCAAGGCACTGGAGGAAATGTCCGGCGCCCCGATCTCCGCCATCGGCGTCGGCCCCGGCCGCGACGAAACGATCGAGATCAACTCGTTCCTGTCGTAGGGACCGGCTGAACACCAGGGCCCGCGCACCGTCCGCAGAGGACGGGGCGCGGGCCCTTGGCGTGTGCGCCCGCTGTGCTCGAACGAGTGATCTGCGGAGGAATATGCCTATGGCACCTCCATGCCCGGCCACACTGGCTTTCATCTCGAAAGGAGTGCAGCATGACGGTTATGGCCGAGCGCACGTCTCGCATGACGGTGGAGGACTTCGAGCAGATCGCCTCCACCGCGCCCGAGACCGTCACGTTGGAGTTCATCGACGGACGGATCCAGGAGAAGTGCGTGCCGGACGGGGATCACGACACCATCATCATGTGGCTGCAGAAGCGTTGTATGCAGCACCGCCCAGATCTCTGGCTGCATGCGACCGGCCGCGGCGTGAAGGTCGAGGCATACCGCCAAGGTCGGGCCCGGCCGGATGGCGTCCTGGCGCCGGACGAACACTTCCTCGGGCACGGTGAGTGGTCGGACCCCGACGGTGTCTTGATGACCGTTGAGGTCACCTCGCACGACGGCGACACCGAGCGCCGCGACCGGCGCGAGAAGCCGGCCGCCTACGCTGCCGCGGGCATTCCCGTCCACCTCCTTGTGGACCGTGACCACTGTGAGTTGGTCGTCCACACCAACCCCGCGCCGGAGCAGGGCCGTTACCTCGAAGTCCACCAGATCCCCTTCGGTGCGCAGGTCACCCTCCCCGACCCGGTCGGCATCACCCTCGACACCGAGGCCCTGAAGAACTACGTCCGCTGACGGCACGGGGATGGGGGTCGGCCCTCTCCGGCGCTGACGGATGTCGAATTCCGTGTGGCGGAACCTTCCACAGGTGTGGAACGTAGAACGAACACGAGCACAGTCCGTTCGCCCGCGAAGGAGACCGTGTGATTCCCGCCGTACGAGCCCTCGCCCGCGCCGCCATGGCCGGCCGCCCGGTACCGCTCGCCGACGTCCAGGCGCGGGCCGAACTCCGCACCCGCTTCGGCCACAGCTATCTTGTCCCGTTCGAGGTCTTCACCGCCTTCGCCGCCGAACTGACCGACCGGCGCCGGCCCGGTGGCCCGTTCGCCGTGCTGTGCATCAACGGGCGGCGCTGGTTCCGCTACCGCTCCGTCCACTACGACACACCTGACCTGCGCTTCTTCCACGACCACAGGGAGGGTGACCGGCCCGGCTACCTGATCCGCGAACGGCGCTACGAGGACACCGGGCAGCGGCAGTTCGAGATCAAGCTCAGGGGGCGGCGCGGCGAAACGGTCAAGCACCGGCAGCCGCTGCTGCCCGGTGCCCCGGCCCTCGGCCCGGCGGCCCGCGGTTTCCTGGCCTCCGTACTGGACCGCTCGTACGGCATCGCGGCCCCCACCGACCTGGGCCTGGCCCTGGAAACGGAGTACACCCGCACCACGTTCGTCGCGAACGGCCAGCGGATTACGTGCGACGCGGCGTTGCTCTGCCGCGACCTGACGACCGGCCGCACGGTACGGGCCGACGGCGGGCTGGTCCTCGTCGAGACCAGGACCACCGGCCGGCCGACCGACGCCGATCGGCTGTTGTACGGCCACGGCGTCCGGGCGGCCGACTTCACCAAGTACTGCGGCGGGCTGTCGGCCCTCCGCCCGGACCTGCCCGCCGCGCACTGGCGGAAGGCCGTCCACACGGTCTTCCCGCCGGCTAGCCCGCGAACTCGCCCGCTCTGACGGCCCCGACGAACGCGGCCCAGGAGCGGGCGGCGAAGATGAGAGCGGGGCCGTGGGGGTCCTTGGAGTCACGGACGGGGACGATGCCTGGGAGGGTGTCGGCGACCTCGACGCAGCTGCCACCCTCCTCGTTGCTGTAGCTGGACTTGCGCCAGACTGCGGTGCTCAGATCGGGACGGGATGCGCTCAGCAAGGTAGGTCCCCTCCATCGCGGATCGGATCATGTCGAGCGACATGTTCGGCGGCAGGGCCAAAGCCCGCAGCCGATCGTAAGCCACCGCGAAATCCTTCACCTCCTCTGGTTCCTCGATGAGTTGGCCGTAGCCTGCGCCTTCGACGTAGGCCGCTTCGAAGCCATCCGGCAGCGTCAGGATTTCGAGCGACCCGCCCATGGGGTAGTGCTCACCGCTGCTCAAGGGCAGCACCTGCAACGTGATGCGTGGGTGCATGGCTGCTTCCAGCAGTCGGCCGAGCTGGGCCCGCATCACGGCCGGACCGCCGACGGACCGGTAGAGGATTGCCTCGTCGAGGACGATCCAGAGTTCGGGCCCGTCGGGCTCGGTGAGTCGAGCTTGGCGCCCGAGTCGGGCGGCCAGCCGTTCTTCCAACTGCTCGGGGCTTTTCAGCGTCAGGCCAACGCTCAGGAGGGCGCGGGCATAGTCCTCGGTCTGGAGAAGACCGGGCACCACGGCCGCCATGTACTGCCGTATCCCCACCGCACGCTCCGAAAGCGCCATGAACTTCCTCGACCAGTCCGGAAACGCCTCCCGGTAGACGTACGGCCACAGGTCGGCGAGCAAGCCATCGGCGGCGAGGGCGCCGTCCAGGGCCTGGGCCAGCTTCAGGGTCGGCTTCGAGCCCGTCGTGCGCTCGATCTGATTGATCCGCGTGCTGTGCGTATGCGCGCGTTTTCCCAGCTCGGACTGGGTCAGGCCGGCCGCTTCGCGGAGTCTGCGGACCCGTAGTCCGAAGAGCGCCGCCATGGATGACGAGGGGTCAACTTCGTTGGCCAAAGGGTCACTTCCGTCCTTACGGCTTGAGAAGTAAGGAGCTACCACCTTCCGCAGCCTATGTCGCACGGCAACGATGTGGACACGGAACGTAGTGATCCGCAAGGACGGACCCCCGCGACCGACGCAACCGGTCCGGGGGCATGGTCAACGCGCACAAGCGAGAGAGAACAACGTCGACATGTTTCAGCGTATTGCCCGCTGCCTCGCATGGATGGGACTTCTCCCAACTCCCCGGCCGCAAGGGCGACATCGCGCCGAATGCGGGCATCACCGGGCGGCCCCCGAGGTCCGTGTGCCGATGCCCCGCAGGCCGCGCCGACCGATGGCCGAACCACCCCTGGACGGCGACGCCACCCCCCTCGTCCGCCCCTACCTCGTCGCGCACGAGCAGCGCGAGCGGCGGCAGGCGCTGCTGCTGGCGACGTTCGGGGTCGATGCCCCCGGCCCCTACTGGATCCACGGTGTGGAGGTCGCCCGATGAGCGGGGAGGGGACCGGAGGGGCCACCGGGGCCGCGGGGCGGCCGCTGCCCCTCCGTATGTGCGTCCGCTGCGAGCGGATCACGGATGAGCCCGTGCTCGTCGCCGAGGTGCACGGGAACAGCGGGCCTGGGTGGAACGTGTACGCATGCCCGGGGTGTGCGCCGCACGTGCCCGCGGCGCCCGACCCGTTGGTCGTGCTGGAGGCACTGCTGGGGCGACGGAGGGGCGAGCCGGAGGGGTGAGCGGGCCCATGGGGAGCGGCCTGGAGCTTCCTCCAGGCCGTAGACAGTGTGTCCGTGGGCGTGGTGAGCGCCATACACAGTGTCGGTACCGGGCAGCGGACCGTGATCCCTACGCTGGACGCGTTCGCCGTGCCGATCCCTCGGCGGACCCGAGCGACCCGATCCGAGGTACTGACCGTGACCACGACGCACCCCTCTCCCGCCGCCGATCCCGCTGCCGGGGCGGCGGTCAAGGCCGCCGACCGCGCCCACGTCTTCCACTCCTGGTCCGCGCAGGGCCTGATCGACCCGCTGCCGATCGCCGGCGCCGAGGGGTCGTACTTCTGGGACTACGACGGCAACCGCTACCTCGACTTCTCCTCCCAGCTGGTCAACACCAACATCGGCCACCAGCACCCCAAGGTCGTCGCGGCGATCCAGGAGCAGGCCGGGAAGCTGTGCACGATCGCGCCCGGGTTCGCCGTGGACGTACGGTCCGAGGCCGCGCGGCTGATCGCCGAGCGCACCCCCGGGGACCTCGACAAGATCTTCTTCACCAACGGCGGCGCCGAGGCCGTGGAGAACGCCGTCCGGATGGCCCGGCTGCACACCGGCCGCGCCAAGGTGCTGTCCGCCTACCGCTCGTACCACGGTGCGACCGCCGCGGCGATCAACCTGACCGGTGACCCGCGCCGCTGGCCCTCCGACACCGCCTCCGCCGGCGTGGTCCACTTCTGGGGGCCGTTCCTGTACCGCTCGCCGTTCCACGCGGAGACCGAGCAGCAGGAGTGCGAGCGCGCCCTGGCGCACCTGGAGCAGACCATCGCCTTCGAGGGACCGCAGTCCATCGCGGCGATCATCCTGGAGACCGTTCCGGGCACCGCCGGCATCATGGTCCCGCCGGCCGGCTACCTCGCCGGGGTCCGCGAGATCTGCGACCGCTACGGCATCGTCTTCATCCTCGACGAGGTCATGGCGGGCTTCGGGCGCACCGGCCACTGGTTCGCCGCCGACCACTTCGGCGTCACCCCGGACCTGCTGACCTTCGCCAAGGGCGTCAACTCCGGCTACGTCCCGCTGGGCGGCGTGGCGATCAGCGCCGAGATCGCCGCGACCTTCGAGACGCGGCCGTACCCGGGCGGGCTGACGTACTCCGGCCACCCGCTGGCCTGCGCCTCCGCCATCGCGACGATCCACGCGATGGCCGAGGAGCGGATCGTGGAGAACGCCGCCGAGATCGGCGAGAAGGTCATCGGGCCGGGCCTGCGCGAGATCGCCGAGCGGCACCCGTCCGTCGGCGAGGTCCGCGGCCTGGGCGTCTTCTGGGCCCTCGACCTGGTCAAGAACAAGGAGACCCGCGAGCCGCTGGTGCCGTACAACGCGTCCGGTGCGGCCAACGCCCCGATGGCCGAGTTCGCGGCGGCCTGCAAGCGCGGCGGGCTGTGGCCGTTCGTGAACATGAACCGCACCCACGTCGTCCCGGCCTGCACGATCACCGAGGCCGAGGCCAAGGAGGGCCTCACCGCCCTCGACGCGGCGCTGACCACGGCCGACGCGCACACCACCGGCTGAGCGGACGCCGCGCGCAGCGGCACCCCGCGGCCCTCGCCTATGGTTGGCGGGGGCCGCACGCCACCCGCGGTCAGGGACGTCTAAGGAGACGCACACGATGGCCGCCGGCGGAGACAGCCCAGTCATACGTCGCAGCACGCTGCGTCAGCAGATCGCCGATGCCCTGCGCGACGAGGTCCTGGCGGGCCGGCTGCCGTGCGGGCACCCGTTCACCGTCAAGGAGATCGCCGAGCAGTACGGCGTCTCCGCGACCCCGGTCCGCGAGGCGCTGCTCGACCTCTGCGCCCAGGGGCTGCTCGACGTCGAACAGCACCGCGGCTTCAAGGTCCACGCCTTCACCGCCGACGACTTCCGGGCCATGGTCGAGGCCCGCACCCTGGTCATCGAGGGGATCTTCCGCAGCGGCGCCGCGGAGGCGCTCGCCGCCACCCCCTCCTCGGTGCTGATCTCCATCCGGCGCCGCGCCGACGAGGCCGAGCGGGCCGCCCGGGCCGGCGACCTGGACGTGCTCATCGGCTACGACCTGCGGTTCTGGCGCGAGCTCGGCAACATCGTGAACAACGCCTACATCAGCGACTTCCTGGACCGGATCCGGGTCCAGACCTGGATGTACGCGGTGCCGCTGCTGCGCCGCGCCCCCGATCTCACCGACCGCCTCTGGCACGGCCACTGCGCGCTCGCCGACGCCCTGGTCCGGCGCGACCTGTCCGCCGCCCAGCAGCTGATCGCCGAGTACAACACCCACGCCCTGGCCCTGGTCCGGTAGCCCCGTAACCGTCGTGCGCGCCCGCTCTCGTCGGATGGCGCCGCGGGCACTACGCTGTCCCGACTCGGCCGTAATGGGCCGCACCCCTAGCTGTGCGTGCGCCGGTGTCCTAGTCCCCGACCGGAAGCGAGTCCTCACCCGTGGCATGTGACCTGTGGCTGGTACCCCTCGTCGATGTGCTGTGCCACAGCCCCGACAACCCGTTCTCCGAAGAGATCGCCGCCTACGACAAGGCCCTGACGGAAGCGGGACTGCCACCGGTCCCCGTCTTCAGCTACATGCCGGGGCTGTCGGGGGACGTCGCCCCCATCGCGGGCTTCGACTACGACGCACTGCACTTCCTGCGCCGCGCCTACCTGCTGCGACTGTGCGGCCTGGAGGTCACCCCGGTCGACGAACTGGGCGGCGACTACGAGCAGTTGCTGGAGATGTTCGAGACCACCGCGCAGCAGTCGCACCTGGTCTGGCACTACGACCACGCGGGCGCGTACGTCCCGGTGGACTTCCCGCACCCGCTCGCCAACGACGAACTGCTGGAGGGCGGCGGCCCGCTGGGTTCCTCAAACGGTCTGCTGCGGGACCTGGAACTGGTTGCGCCATCCCTGGGCATCGATCCGGCCAATCCGCCGGCCGCGCCGGAGCCGCCGGCCGGGCCGACCTCCCTGGAGGAGCGGGTGGGCGCGGTGCCCCTGGACGACGGCCCGTTCGCCCGGGAGCGCCATGTCTGGCTCGGCCTGCACGCGGCGGCCACCCGCAGCCTGGGCCAGGGCTCGATGATCGTCTTCAGCTGATCCGGTCCGGTGGGCTGATCCGGTCCGGTGGGCCGGTGAGCCGGTGAGCTGGTGATCCGGCGGGGCGGCGGTGGGCGTGGTCTGTCGCTGCCCCGCCCACCGTCGCCCCGCCCGCCATCGTCGCCCGCCCGTCACCGTCGACCCACTGCTATCGCCCGCCCGTAATCGTTGCCCGCCCGTCATCGGCCGCCCCCTCCGTCAGCGCGGTGATTCCGGCGGTCGCTGGCGTGGCATGTTCGGGCGGCCGCGGTGCGGCAGCGCGTACCGGCCCGGTGGCCCGGTGTGCTCCTGGCGGGGCGCCGCCCACGGTGCCATGGACTGGCTGGCTCGCGGCGCCGGGCCGGTCCGGAACTCCGCCATCCAGTCGGCCGTCTCGGACCGCACCAGCTCCCCGAGGTCCTCGTTGAACCGCCGGAGCAGCCCCAGACAGCGCTCGGCCGCCTCGCCCGCGGTGCCCTCCGTCGGCCCGAGCACCTCGCGCACGCCCTCCGACGCCCAGTCGAACTGCAGCGCCTCCAGCCGCCGGTGGATCGCCTGCGCGGTCGCCAGGTCCCGCATCCAGCCGGCCGTCACCCCGAAGTACCGGTCACAGCCCACGCACACCGCCGCCAGCAGCAGCGACAGACAGCCCCAGGGCGCCCCGCCCTCCCACACCCCGGCCAGGTCCAGCAGCGGCAGCACCCCGCCCGTCGTCACGCCGGCGGCGGCGCCCAGCCGCAGCGCCCGGGCGCCCCGGCGCTTGGCCAGCCGGTCGTGCAGGTACCAGTCGGCGGCGCGCAGCGCGCCGTCCTCGGTCCAGAGGTAGAGCGCGTCGAGGCGGTCGCCCGGGTGTCCCCAGCCGCCCGGGGGGAAGGCCCGCCCGCCGACGTCCCGGGGGGCCCTGCCGCGGAGGCCGGACCGGCGGAGCGGGCGGTCACCCTGCTGAGGGGGCCCCTCGGGCTGCATCTCCGGCTGACTCACCCGTGCACTCCCTCTCTGCGCGCTCTACGGACGGAACGGAACGGATACGTGCGGTGCCTGCGTGACGTGGTGCTTGCGTGACGTGGTGCCTGCGTAACGTGCGGTGTGCGTGGCTGGTGTCTGCATGACGTGGTGCCCGCGTGACGTACGGGACGGCCGTCGCGCGCCGCCCCCTTCCTACCGCCGAACGGCTGGCCTCAGCTCCAAGATCACGCTATTTCCGCCCAGAAGTGGTGCGGGATCGGGTATAGGACGGCGGGGCATCTCACCCGAAAGAGTTGCCGCCACGGCGGCGGACGGTTTCCGGACGGCCCGTCCGCCGTCCGGCCGCCCGGCCCACTCGTCTAGGCTGCTTGTCGTGAAGGTCCTCGTCATCGGCGGCGGCGCCCGCGAACACGCCCTGTGCCGCTCTCTGTCCCTCGATTCCGACGTCACCGCGCTGCACTGCGCCCCCGGCAACGCCGGCATCGCCGAGGTGGCCGAATTGCACGGGGTCGACGCCCTCGACGGCCGGGCCGTCGCCGACCTCGCCGCGAGCCTGGAGGCCGACCTGGTCGTCGTCGGTCCCGAGGCGCCCCTGGTGGCCGGCGTCGCGGACGCGGTCCGCGAGCGCGGTATCCCGGTCTTCGGCCCGTCGGCCGATGCCGCACAACTGGAGGGCTCCAAGGCCTTCGCCAAGGACGTGATGGCCGCCGCGGCCGTCCCGACCGCCCGCAGCTACGTCTGCACCACCCCGGAAGAGATCGACGAGGCCCTGGACGCCTTCGGCGCGCCGTACGTGGTCAAGGACGACGGGCTCGCGGCCGGCAAGGGCGTCGTGGTGACCGACGACGTCGACAAGGCCCGCGCCCACGCGCTGGCCTGCGACCGCGTGGTCATCGAGGAGTTCCTCGACGGGCCCGAGGTGTCGCTCTTCGCGATCACCGACGGCGAGACCGTCGTCCCGCTCCAGCCCGCCCAGGACTTCAAGCGCGCCTACGACGGCGACGAGGGCCCCAACACCGGCGGCATGGGCGCGTACAGCCCGCTGCCGTGGGCCGACCCGAAGCTGGTCGACGAGGTCATGGCGAGCGTGCTGCAGCCCACCGTCGACGAGCTGCGCCGCCGCGGCACCCCGTTCTCCGGTCTGCTCTACGCGGGGCTGGCGATCACCTCCCGCGGGGTCCGGGTGATCGAGTTCAACGCCCGCTTCGGCGACCCGGAGACCCAGGTCGTCCTGGCCCGCCTCCAGACGCCGCTCGGCGGGCTGCTGCGGGCCGCCGCCACCGGCAACCTCGCCGCCCTGCCGCCGCTGCGCTGGAGCGACGACGCGGCCGTCACGGTCGTCATCGCGTCCCACAACTACCCGGACACCCCGCGCACCGGCGACGTCATCGAGGGCCTGGCCGAGGTCGCCGCGCAGGACGCCCCCGACGCCTACGTGCTGCACGCCGGCACCAAGCTCGACGAGGCCGGAGCGGTGCGCAGTGCGGGCGGCCGGGTGCTGTCCGTCACCGCCGCCGGAGCCGACCTCACCACCGCCCGTGAGCGCGCCTACCGGGCCGTGGACCGGATCTCCCTGGACGGCTCCCAGCACCGTACGGACATCGCCGCCAAGGCCGCCGCGGAGGCCTCGGGCGCCTGAGACGCCCACGCCGTGGGCCCCGCACCCCCCGGGCCCACGGCGTCCCACCGCCGGTTCCCGGCTTTGCCCAAAGCCATTCCATCGAGTGACCACGCCACATTCCGGCTGACGTGACGAAGACCCCCAACTAGGGTGCCGCGCAAGCGTCCTGCGGCCGCCGGGTCCGATTCCGGTGCGGTGGCCAGGAGGGCGTCCGGCAAGTGGCTCACCGGCATTGCGATGTCAGTGGCCGGTGCCAGAGTGGTGGTGAGTGAGCTGCTCGCACCACAACGCGGAATGTTCGAAGGCGTCCGTCCACTGTTCTCTCCGTCCGGCTCCATCAGGACAGCAGGGGGTGTACAGGCTCGTGGCAAGTCCGGAAACAGGCGTCCTGGCGGCGCGTGCCCGTGCCCTCGCCGTGCTGCGGATCCGCGGCGCCGCGCTGGCCGTGGCGCTGCTGCCCGCAGCGGTGGCGGTGGTGCTGGCCGTCGGCCGGGCGACCGGCCGTCTCGGCCCGGGCTGGGATCCGGCCGGCCGGGTGGCCGGCGGACTCGCGCTGGTCGGCCTGCTCCTGGCCGTGCTGGTCGGGGCCGTGGTCGCGCGCGCCCGGCCGGCCCTCAGCCCCTCCGTGCCGATCACCGAGGAATCGGCCCCCGACCTCTACCGCCTCGTGCGTGACCTGGCCGACCGGCTGGAGGTCCCCGCGCCGTCCGCCATAGCGCTCACCCCGGACTGCGACAGCTGGCTGGAGGACCGTACGCACCGCGCCCACGGCCCGCCGCGCGGCGCCGGGTGGCCCGCGTCCGGTGCCGGGCGCCGGTCCGCCGAGGCCCCGGTCCTGGTGATCGGCTCACCGTTCCTGTGGTGGATGCGGGTCGCCGAGCTGCGCGCCCTGCTGGCCCCCGTAGTGGCCGGCACGGGCCCGTCCGCGCATCCGGACATAGCTGCCGCCCGCCGCTTCATCCGCGGCCTGGACGCCGCCGTCGCGGTCGCCGCCCGGGCCCGGGGCCCACTGCGCGGCCCCGCGCTCCGCTTCGTCGGCCGGGTGGCCCGGCTGCTGCTCCGCGCCTGCCGCGACCACGCCACGATCATGGAGCGGGCCGTCGCGGCCGCCGCCTCCGAGCGCGCCCAGACCGTCGACTACGGCCTGCGGATCGTCGCCCAGGAACAGGTCGGCCTGGCCTACGCCGGCTGGGACCGGCTGCTGACCCGGGTCGCGCTGCCCGCCTGGCGGATGGGCCGCTGGCCGTCCCGTCTGGACGCCGGCGTGGTCTCCGCGCTCACCGAGCTCTCCCGCCGCGACCGCCTCGCCGACGGCTTCGCCTCCCGGCTGGGCGAGCGCCCCGCCTGCGACCTCCTGGAGGAGCCGGGCGCCATCGACCGCGCCGCCTCCCTGCTGGCCGCCCGCCTCTTCCACGGCGGCCCGGCCGAGCCCGGCCCCGACTGGTCACCGGTCGGCTGGAACCAGTACCCGGAAGAGGTCGTGGACCGCAAATGGCGCCTGGAGGCCGCCCGCCTCCACCGCGTCCTCGACGACCTCCCGGCCCCGGCACGCGGCTCCGCGCCGGCCACGCCCCCGGTGGAGCCGTCCCCCGCCCCCTCCTTCTCGTACGCCGGCAGCCCGGCCGGTACGCCCACGGGCCGCGGCGGCCCGGCGGACCACCGGCCCGGCGACGGGCGCACCGGCGGCCCGCCGTCCGCGCCCGCCGCCCCGCCGCCGGGCCCGACGCTCGACCGGGTCATCGACCGGCTCGCCCATGACGCGCACGCCGGCGACCTGGTCGCCGCCCGGCTGGGCGCGGAGGTCGAGCGCGAGGAGCGCGAGGAGGCCGCCCGCCAGGCCGCCCGCGGCGGTCCGGCGCAGGACGCCGCGGCGGGGGTGGCCTGGGGCGACGGCCTGGTCGAGGGCGGCCTGCCGCTGTTCCCGCTGCAGCCGCCCCGTACGGGCCGGGAGCTGCTCGCCGACCACGTCACGGCCATGGTCTGCTGCGCCGCGGTGGACACCGCCGGCGCGGTCCCCGGTCTGGACTGGCTCGACGGCCCGGCCCTGCTGGTCAACGGCGCCCGCCGGGCCGACCTCGGCAACCCGGTGCTCAGCCTGGTCGACGACGGGGACGCGGGCCCGCTCCGCGGCTGGCTGACGACGGTCGGCGTGCGGGCGGAGAAGCCGGTCCGTCTGGTGTGACCCGCGGCCGTGCGCGGCCGCGCCGCACCGGCCGGATGTGCCCCTTTCAGCCTTGGCCTACCGGTCGTCGAGGGCCTTGAGCCCGTACCGGCCGGCCGGCGCTGACGGGCGGCTGACGCGACCGGGTCGCCGGCCGCACCCCTCCAGCGCGTGATTCGGAGCCAAAGGCATCTAAATTCACGACGAAGGGTGACCGGGTGGGCGCGTAATGTGATGTGCTGGGGGCGGCCGGGTTCACTCAGCCGGACGCAACACCGGCCCGATCGGCCGCGGCCAGTGGGGGACGCGGGAGGGGAGTGGAAGGTGGCGACGGAACAGATCAGGCGCTGGGAGTCGGGCGCCCTCGCCCACGCGGTCACGGACCCCTTCGGGCAGGGCCCGCTGCCCTGGCTGCGCGGCAGCGAGAACTACTTCGACTCCGGCCACATCATTCCCTGGTACGTCGACCCCGCCGTGGCCCAGGGCGATCCGCGGGTCCGCGCGCCCCGCAAGCTCAACGGCCCGCGCACCGCCGATGACGTGCACGGCCAGATCAAGGGCTTCGCCAATACCGGCGCGGTGGCGCCCGGCGAGGCCATCGACTTCCGGATCTCGGTCGATCCGCCCCAGCCGTTCAGCATCGACGTCTACCGCATCGGCCACTACGCCGGCACCGGCGCCTCCAAGATCACCACCAGCCCCCGGCTGTCCGGCATCGTCCAGCCGCCCCCGATGGCCGCCGGCCGCACCGTCTCCTGCCACCACTGGTGGCTTTCCTGGCGCCTCCAGGTCCCCACGTACTGGCGGCTGGGCGCCTACGTCGCGGTCCTGACCACCGCCGACGGCTGCCGCTCCCACATCCCCTTCACGGTCCGCGACGACCACCCCGCCGACCTCCTGCTGCTCCTGCCCGACATCACCTGGCAGGCCTACAACCTCTTCCCGGAGGACGGCCGTACGGGCGCCAGCCTCTACCACGCCTGGGACGAGAAGGGCGCCCTGCTCGGCGAACAGGACGCCGCCACCACCGTCTCCTTCGACCGCCCCTACGCCGGCGCCGGACTCCCCCTCCACGTCGGCCACGCCTACGACTTCATCCGCTGGGCGGAGCGCTACGGCTACGACCTCGCCTACGCCGACGCCCGCGACCTGCACGCCGGACGGGTCGACCCGTCCCGCTACCGCGGCCTGGTCTTCCCCGGCCACGACGAGTACTGGTCGGTGCCGATGCGCCGCACGATCGAGCTGGCCCGGGACACCGGCACCTCCCTGGTCTTCCTCTCCGCCAACACCATGTACTGGCAGGTCGAGCTCGCCCCGTCCCCGTCGGGCAGCCCCGACTCCCTGCTCACCTGCCGAAAACGCCAGGGCCCCGGCCGCCCCGCCCTGTGGCGCGAGCTCGGCGACCCCGAGCAGCGCCTGATGGGCATCCAGTACGCCGGCCGGGTCCCCGAGCCGGCCCCGATGATCGTCCGCAACGGCGACCACTGGCTCTGGGAGGCCACCGGCGCGCACGAAGGGGACGAGCTCCCCGGCCTGGTCGCCGGCGAGGCCGACCGCTACTTCCCGCGCACCAGCCTCCCCGACCACACCCGCCGCATCCTGCTCGCGCACTCCCCGTACCGTGACAGCGAAGGCAGCCGCCGCCACCAGGAGACCTCCCTCTACCGCGCCCCCAGCGGCGCCCTGGTCTTCGCCTCGGGCACCTTCGCCTGGTCCCCCGCCCTGGACCGCCCCGGCCACGTCGACGAACGCGTCCAGCGCGCCACCGCCAATCTGCTCGACCGCATCTGCAAACGCGACTAGCCGCTTTGCGGCGCCGCCGCACGTACTTGGCCGTCCCGCCGTCGGGGTTGCTCGCCGTTGCGCTTGGCGGCGCCCCGTACGTACCTGTCTGCGGCGCCGCGGGGCTCGCTCGCCGTTGCGCCTGGCGGCGGGCGTTTGTGTGTCGGGTGCGGTGACAGCCCTACAGACTTCGTCCTCCGGTCTGTCCCCTCCCGTGAGTGGGTGGAAGAGGTGAGTGGGGGCGGGCGTGGTTCTGTTCGCCGCCCGCGCGTACGGGGAACGAGAACCCCCACCGGCCGTTTCCCTTCCCACTACGGGAGGGGCTGGACCGGAGGACGAAGTCTGGAGGGCCAGAACCGCACCCGACCACCCCCAGCCCGCCGCAGGCGCAACGGCGAACAAGATCCGCGGCGCAGTAGACGGGTACGTGCATGGCGCCGCCAAGCGCAACGGCGAGTGAGCCCCGCGGCGGGACAGACGGGTACGTGCGGGGGCCGCCAAGCGCAGCGCTACGCGTCTTCGGCCCGCGTCGTCGGCAGCAGCTCCCGGATGTCGTGCGGCAGGGAGTGGCTCAGCCGCTCCATCAGTTCCGGGGCCAACGCGGCGTCCATCACCTCGAAGACCGCCGCCGCCTCCTGGAGCGCCGCCTGCTCGGAGACCCCGCCGCGCCAGGCGACCCGCGCGGCGAAGACCGTGAGGTCGAAGCGCTCGCCGTCGCCCGGCGGGGCCGCCTCGCCGGGCCGTTCCGCCGAAGGTCCGGTGGAACTCCCGGCCTGCTGCGGCTCCCGGGCCAGATGGCCCGCCAATTCGTGCGGCAACTGCGCCGCGATGTGCCGGGCCAGCCCCGAAGGTACCCGCTCGGCCACCGTCTCCAGCGTCGAGCGGACCGCTCGTTCTGCCGCGCCCCGGTCCGGCAGTGAGGCGCGTTCCTGCACCAGAGCGAGGAACTCGTGATGCTGCATGGTTCTGCCTCCCTTCCCAGCCGTCGCCTACCCGGGGCGCGGGCCGCCCATTGCGGGCGGGGTGATTCAGACCTCCTTGCCGATTTCCTTGCTGACCTCCGCCGGGGAGGGATATTCCTTCGCCGGCAGCTTCTTCAGCGCGTCCATGATGTCCTTGCCGGCGCCGTGGCGACTGGCCTCGCTGACGATGTCGTCCTTCGAGGCGGGGTAGTCGACGCCGCCGAGGCACTTCTGCATTTCGATGGGGTTCACCTTCATGCCGGGAGGAATAACCGCTTCCGGGGGGCCCGTATCGCCTCCGCCCCGCGATCCACCTCAAGGGCCCAACCCGCTGCCGGACCGCCTCCGACCGGGAAGCCGCGCCCCTTTCTTCCGGGTTTGTCGCCGCTGGACGCCGGGAACCCATCGACAGATCCCGACGTACGGCCGACTTGTGGAGGCATGTCATGGCGGAGTCCGGACCCGTGAGCGACACGCTCTGGGACGAGTTCCACGCCCTGGTCAATATGACCTCGCGCGAGCTGCAGGACTGGCTGAGCACCGAAGCGGCGGGCGAGGAGACCGAGGAGGTCCCCGACCGGGCCGGCAAGCGCACCGGCCGCCGGGTCCTGGAAATCCTGGGCAAGCGCCGCACCGACCTCACGGCGGACGACGCGCGGATCATGGAGCAGGTCTGCGACATCGTCCGCTCCCAACGGGACGCCTCCCGCGACCCCCAGGCCGGCGGCGACTCCTGGCGCCGCGGCCTGATGAGCATCGGCCACGACCCCCTCAAGCCCGCCTAGCCGGGCACCCGCACCCCTGCGACGTCGCCGTACCTCGGCGTACGGGAGAATCGGTACGACTCCTGGATCAACCTACGCGGAGGAAGCGTGTCCGGTTTTGTAGAAAAGCCTGAGCCCGTGGAGGTCCCGGGGCTCACCCACCTCCACACCGGCAAGGTGCGCGACCTCTACCAGAACGCCGCCGGTGATCTGATCATGGTCGCCAGCGACCGCATCTCGGCCTACGACTGGGTGCTGCCCAGCGAGATCCCCGACAAGGGCCGGGTGCTCACCCAGCTGTCCCTGTGGTGGTTCGACCAGCTCTCCGACCTGGCCGCCGACCATGTGCTGTCCACCGAGCTGCCGCCCGGTGCACCCGCCGACTGGGCGGGCCGCACCCTGGTCTGCAAGTCGCTGCGCATGGTCCCCGTCGAGTGCGTGGCCCGCGGCTACCTCGCCGGCTCCGGCCTCGTCGAGTACCGCAAGAGCCGTACGGTCTGCGGACTGGCGCTCCCCGAGGGCCTCGACGACGGCTCCGAGCTCCCCGCGCCGATCTTCACCCCCGCGACCAAGGCCGCGGTCGGCGACCACGACGAGAACGTCTCCTACGAGGAGGTCGCCCGCCAGATCGGCGCCGAGACCGCCGCCCAGCTCCGCCAGCTGACCCTGGCCCTCTACGCCCGGGCCCGCGACATCGCCCGTGAACGCGGACTGATCCTGGCCGACACCAAGTTCGAGTTCGGCTTCGACGGCGACACCCTCACCCTGGCCGACGAGGTCCTCACCCCGGACTCCTCCCGCTACTGGCCCGCCGACCAGTGGCAGCCCGGCCGCTCCCAGCCGTCCTTCGACAAGCAGTACGTGCGCGACTGGCTGACCTCGCCCGCCTCGGGCTGGGACCGCACCGGCGAGCAGCCGCCGCCCGCCCTCCCGCAGGAGGTCATCGAGCGCACCCGCGCCAAGTACATCGAGGCGTACGAGCGCCTCACCGGCCTGAGCTGGTCGTAACGGCCGCCGGACATCCAGACGGACACAAAAAGGGGAGAGCCCCCGGTCACCGACCGGGGGCTCTCCCTCTGTGGAGCGGACGACGAGGCTCGAACTCGCGACCTCAACCTTGGCAAGGTTGCGCTCTACCAACTGAGCTACGTCCGCATGCTCCGTGCCGAGCTTCTGTTCCCAGTCGCTCACCGCGCGGTGCGGGGTCCACTATAGCCAACCCTGAGGGATTCCCGGGACCGCCGCCGGAGGACGGATCCCCTCGGCCGGCTCCCGTAGGCGCCCAGGGCAGCCGGCGCACACCGGCCCCCTGCCTCGGTCCCGGCACCGGCCCTCGACACCGGCCCCGGCACCGGCAGAACTCCCGGACCGACCCCCACCGACCGCCAACTCCCCAGCCGGCGAAACCGTTTCCGGGGAGAAGGGCTCGAGGCAGGGTCCGGACCTTCTCCGTCGCTGGCCATGATCGGGAACGCGGACCCGGAACCCGGGCCCGGAACCCGGAGCCGGAACCCGGAAAACGATCTGCGGGACGCACCTTCCCTCTCGATCACCCCGCCCGTGACATCCCTCACGTCAATTCCCGCGGATCACGATTCCGGACGGTCGGCGGAAATGCGGAAGGCCCCGGTCACAAGGACCGGGGCCTTCATTCTGAGCGGACGACGAGGCTCGAACTCGCGACCTCAACCTTGGCAAGGTTGCGCTCTACCAACTGAGCTACGTCCGCAGGCATCCACTCGGCTTTCACCGGTGGCGCGACAGCTACTCTACCTGATCCAAAGGACTGGTCGAGACTGTCAGAGCGGGTGACAGGGATTGCACACTGCGCCTCCCCCTTGGAAAGGGGGCGCTCTACTACTGAGCTACACCCGCGTGACTCCTCGGGGCCCGGCCTTTCGGCCTCGCCCCTCGGCGTGCTCCAGACTCTAGCTGATCAGTAGGGGTGCTGTGCAAGTCGGCTGTGCCCGGGGCCGGCGGACGCCGGCAAGTCGGTTAGTGGTTCGCCGCGTTGAAGGCCTCGTAGACCTTCTTGGGGATCCGGCCGCGCGGCGGGACGTCCATCTGGTGGGAACGGGCCCAGGCGCGGACGGCGGCCGGGTCGGGGGTCACCGCGGTCCGGGTGTAGGCCTTGCCGGACTTGGCCCGCTTGCGGCCGGCCTCGACGAAGGGGGCGAGGGCGCCGCGCAGTTTCTTCGCATTGGCGGGATTGAGGTCGATCTCGTACGACTTCCCGTCCAATCCGAAGGCGACCGTCTCTGCGGCTTCTCCTCCGTCGATGTCATCGGAGAGCGTTACTACTACGCGCTGCGCCACGGATATCGGTCCTTTCGTGGAGCGACCCCGTGTTGACATGGGGTGATGCTCCGGATCCGGCTGATTGGGATCAATGCTTTTTCATTTGTACAGCGATGGGCATTGCATTGTGAAGCCCAGTTAATTTCGTCAGCGTGTCCTCCCGCAATCCGGCCTCCGGATCTTTTCGAGGATTTTCCCTGGGGTGCACTCCGCCCGATACCGCACCGTGATCGGGCAGGCAGGATATCTATGCGCGTAGATTTTCGAACACGGTACTGTGATGTCACCGCCTTACGCACCACACCACCGGGAGTGCCAGTGGCACGCGTCGTAGTCGACGTCATGCTCAAGCCGGAGATCCTCGACCCGCAGGGGCAGGCGGTGCAGCGCGCACTGCCTCGTCTGGGTTTCGAAGGGATCGCCGATGTCCGTCAGGGCAAGCGATTCGAACTAGAGGTGGAGGGCCCGGTCGATGACGCCGCCCTCGCCCGGGTCCACGAGATGGCCGGGACGTTCCTCGCCAACACCGTCATCGAAGACTTCACCGTGCGGGTCGAGTCATGACCTCGCGTATCGGTGTGATCACTTTCCCCGGCACGCTCGATGATCGCGACACCCAGCGCGCGGTCGGTCTTGCGGGCGCCGAGGCGGTGCCGCTGTGGCACCGTGACAAGGACCTCAAGCAGGTCGACGCCGTGGTCCTGCCCGGCGGGT
>NZ_JBHWDV010000070.1:0-29962 GCF_042734445.1 Streptomyces sp. NPDC059649 | reverse complement strand
CGGGAGGGGACGGGCCGGAGGGGCCGGTTGTGTGGACGTAAAGCGAAGCAGTCCACACAACCGGCCCCGGAGGACCGTCACCGCACCCACCACAACCCAGCCCGCCGCTGGGGGTACCTCCCACGCCCTTTAGGCAGTGGGGGAGCCACGGCGAGAAACCACCGCGGCGCCGCAGACAGGTACGTGGGCGGCGCCGCCAAGCGCAGCGGAACGGCGAGACGCCCCGCGGCGGGAAAGACAGGTACGTGCGGGGGCGCCGCAAAGCGCAACGGCGAGAAACCACCGCGGCGCCGCAGACAAAAACGTGGGCGGCCCGCCAAGCGCAGCGGACGGGTCAGCGAGCCGTGAGGTCCCCGTACCCCACGATCTCCCGCGGGCTGCGGGCCGCAGGTCCCACGTACCGGGCCGACGGCCGGACCAGTCGGCCCGTCCGCTTCTGTTCCAGGATGTGCGCGCTCCACCCCGCCGTACGGGCGCACGTGAACATCGACGTGAACATGTGCGCCGGGACCTCCGCGAAGTCCAGGACGATCGCCGCCCAGAACTCGACGTTGGTGGCCAGCACCCGGTCGGGGCGGCGGTTGTGGAGTTCCTCCAGCGCCGCCTTCTCCAGGGCCTCGGCGACCTCGAAGCGCGGGGCGGCCAGTTCCTTCGCGGTGCGGCGGAGCACCCGCGCCCGCGGGTCCTCCGCGCGGTAGACGCGGTGGCCGAAGCCCATCAGCCGCTCGCCCTTGTCCAGCGCCTGCCGGACGTAGGCCCCGGCGTCACCGGTCCGCTCGATCTCCTCGATCATGCCGAGGACCCGGGAGGGGGCGCCGCCGTGCAGCGGGCCGGACATCGCGCCGACCGCCCCGGACAGCGCCGCGGCGACGTCCGCGCCGGTCGAGGCGATGACCCGCGCGGTGAACGTGGAGGCGTTCATGCCGTGCTCGGCGGCCGAGGTCCAGTACGCGTCGACGGCCTTGACGTGCTTGGGGTCGGGCTCGCCGCGCCAGCGCTTCATGAAGCGCTCCACGACCGTCTCGGCCTTGTCGATCTCCTTCTGCGGCACCATCGGCAGGCCCTGCCCGCGCGCCGACTGGGCGACGTACGACAGCGCCATGACCGCGGCCCGGGCGAGGTTGTCGCGGGCGGTCGCCTCGTCGATGTCCAGCAGCGGTTTCAGGCCCCATACGGGCGCGAGCATCGCCAGTGCGGACTGCACGTCCACCCGGATGTCGCCGGAGTGCACCGGGATCGGGAACGGCTCGGCGGGCGGCAGCCCGGGGTTGAACGCGCCGTCGACCAGCAGCCCCCAGACGTTGCCGAACGACACGTGTCCCACGAGGTCCTCGATGTCGACCCCGCGATAACGGAGCGCGCCGCCTTCCTTATCCGGTTCGGCGATCTCCGTCTCGAACGCGACAACTCCCTCGAGTCCGGGTACGAAGTCGGACATCAGGCGGCTCCTCAAAATGGGGTCGGCGTCCGGTCCGTGACCGGCTGCCGTGCGGTCGGGTCTGGTGCGGTGCCGGAGCGGTTACGCGGCTGCGCCGGGCAGCTCGCGGTCCGTTCCGATCACCCGGGTGATGCCCCGCCAGGGCATGGGTCACGCGAGGTGCTGCCCGCGGTGGGTCGGGCCGCGGGCCGGCGGACGCGGTGTCGTGCGGTACGGAGGTGCGGTGCGTCCCGTCAGGGGTGATTGCGTCCCGTCAGTCCGGACGGAACACGATAGCTTCCCCTGTCCGGGGGCCACAGTGGGCCGGGCCATGATTTTGGCGGGTCCCCCACCTGCGGGGAAGCGTGAGATCCGGCACACTGGTCGATTTGCCGACGGGAGGGTTACGGCTGGTCGACGGGGGGCAGACTTCCGCCCCTCCCAGCTGACCGCGTCCCGGGTGATGTTGCAAGATGAGGCCGTGCACCCAGCCGACGCGCATCATGAGATCCCCGATCCCTCCTCCATGCGGGCGCACTACCGCGCCGAGGGACTCGCCGAGTCCGACCTCGCCGCCAGCCCGTACGACCAATTCGCGCGCTGGTTCACGGACGCGACCGTGGCCCGTCTGCACGAGCCCAACGCCATGGTCGTCTCGACCGCGGACGCCGCCGGCCGGCCGAGCTCCCGGACCGTGCTCCTCAAGGGCTTCGACGACCGCGGCTTCGTCTTCTTCACGAACTACCACAGCCGCAAAGGCCGCGAACTCGCCGAAAACCCCTATGTTTCGCTGCTGTTCCCCTGGCACCCCCTCGCGCGCCAGGTCGTGGTGACCGGCACCGCCGAGCGCATCGGCCGGGACGAGACCGCCGCCTACTTCCGCACCCGCCCGCACGGCTCCCAGCTGGGCGCCTGGGCCAGCGACCAGTCCGCCCCGGTCGCCTCGCGCGCCGAACTGGAGCAGGCCTACCAGGAATTGGCGGCCCGCTACCCCGAGGGCGAGCAGGTGCCCGCCCCGCCGCACTGGGGCGGCTACCGCGTCGCCGCCGAAACGGTCGAGTTCTGGCAGGGCCGGCACAACCGGCTGCACGACCGGCTCCGCTACGTACGGGAGAAGGCGGCCGACGCGGGCACGGGGGCCGGGGCCGCCGAGATCACCTGGCGGGTGGAGCGCCTGGCGCCCTGACGCGTCTCGCGGCGCGGGGCGGCGCGGGGCCGGCGGTCCGGAGATCGGCACCTGGCGGCCGTGAGGGCGGCGCCTGGCGGCTGGGAGGCGGCGCCTGGTGGTCGGGAGGGTGGCCCGTTCGGCCGGGAGGACAGCGACGGTGCCCGGCGGTCCGGAGCGTGGCACCACCTGGAGGCCGGGGGACAGCGACGGCGCGCCCGGCGGGCGGCGAAACGCAGACGACCCGCGGGCTGCTTCCTCCGCGCTCGGTGGCGCAGAGGGCCGGTCGGACGAACCGGCAGCCCGCGGGTCGGGTGACTGCTTGGGATTGGCCGGCTGCGCATCTGCAGTATGCGCTGGTCCGGCGCTGCACTTCGGTGAAGCGTCGGGCCGCTAGCCCGCAGCCACCTCACGCGTCCGGTGCGAAATCATCTGCCGAACCACCTCCCTTCTCGTGTGCTCCACACATTAGGAAGCCGGTCCGCTCCGCACAACGGTTTTTTTCCGGGAACAACGATTTCCGGGAAACGGGTGTGTTGCAGGTCACGGTCCAGTTGAATGTGCCCAGGTGAGGCACGTGCAGCCGGTTCGTGAGGGGTGCCAGTGACTGCTTCGTCGGCTTCTTCCGGTCTTTCGTCCGGTGCGTCGGTCCCGGCGCGCCGCGCCACCGAGGAGTCCGACGACTCCGGACTCCTCGCGGCCCTCCTCGACGGCATGGACGCCGCCCTGGTCGCCTTCACGGCCGACCGCACGGTCACCCACTGGAACCACGAGGCCGAGCGCATCCTGGGCTGGACCGCCACCGAGGCGGTCGGCCGTACGGGCCTGGCCGGCTGGGCGGTCCGCAAGGAGGACGCGGGGAGCATCGACGCCCTCCTCCTGGCCGCGATGCGCTCACCGGGCCGCCAGGTGCACGAATTCGCCCTGCTGACCAAGGACGGCCACCGGGTGCTGGTCCGTACCCAGTGCTCGGCGGTACGCGGCCCGGACGGCCGGGTCGCGGGCGCGTACTGCGCCTTCAGCGAGGTGCACACCCAGATCGACCTGGAACGTTCCATCGCGCTCAGCGAGGCGCTCTTCGAGGACGCGTCGTGGGGCGTGGTGCTGGTCGACGCCGATCTGCGGCCCGCGGTCGTCAACGCCCACGCCGCCCGGACCCTGGGCGTGGGCCGGACCGCCTTGTTGGGGCGGCCGCTGGGCGAGCTGCTGGACCAGGGCGTCGAGGAACTGGAGTGCGCCCTTCAGCACGTCCTGGGCGAGGGTGCCCCGCCGGCCGTCGCGGAATTCTGGGTCACCCTCCGCTCCGAGGACGCCGAGCACCCGCGTCGCTGCTGGCGCAGCGGTTTCGTCCGGCTGGCCTCCCCACTGGCGGAGGAGCCGGTGCCGCTCGGCGTCGCCTGGCTCTTCCAGGACATCACCGACGCCAAACGCGCCGAGCGGGACGGCTCCCTGCTCCGCTTCCGGGCCCACCAGCTGCACCGCGCCGGCCGGGCGGCCGCGGAGTGCCCGGACCCGTCCGAGGCCGCCGCGGTCCACCTCGACTTCGCCCTGGCGGGCTTCGCCGACCACGGCCTGGTCGACCTCGCCACCCAGCCCGCCCCGGCCCCGTACGGCACGGCCACCGCGGACGACACGTACGAGATCGACGAACACGACGACATCGACGAGCTCGCCAAGATCGCCAAGATCGACGAACACGACCAGATCCCCAAGGTCGACAAGAACAACGACCCCAACGACCCCAACGACGCCGACGACTCGTACGCGAGTGACGAGTCGTCCGCGGGTCACGACGCGGGCGGGGGCCACGACGAGGGCGAAGGGCATGGCGGCGCGGGCGGAAGCCACGGCGACGCGGCCGGGAGTCACGGCACGGGCGAGGGTCGTGGCACGCGCGAAGGTCCTGGCACGCGCGAGGGTCGTGGCACGCGGACGAGTCATGGCGAGGCGCGCGGGGGAGTGGGCGGCGAGGGCGCGGGGGCGGAACCGGGCGGGGAGGCGCGGGCCGGGGCGCCGCGCGGGCTGGGGCTGGTGCGGACGCTGGCCTCCCCGGCCGGCTCCCCGGGGCCCTGCGTGGCGCTCACCGCGACCGGCATCCCCGTGCCCTACGCACCGGGCCACCCGGCGCTCCAGGCGTACGAGCGGCGCGGCTCGGTCCGTACGAGCGCCGGGGGCGCCGCGCCCGAGAGCTGGGCGGCGGCCCGCCACTGGCCGGACGGCACCGTGCACGGCCTGTGCGTGGTGCTGCGCAGCCGCGGCCGCACGCTCGGCGTGCTGACGTTCCTGCGGTCGCCGGCGCGCCGCCCCTTCGACCGCGCGGACGCCGACTACGCCGAGGAGGTCGCGGCCCGTATCGCCGCGGCACTGGACCTCGCGGGCGCGGCGTCCTGCTGACCGCTCGCGGCCCCGGTGTGCGGACCCGCTCGAACCCTGTTCAGGTCCGGTAGAAGATCCGGTCCGCGTAGTCGCCCATCACCCGGGCGTTCCAGTCGTGCCCGCCGTCGACGTTGCCGGAGCGCAACAACGGCGGGTCGATGCCGCGCTCGGCGAGTGTGCCGGCCGCGGTCGCCACCACGGCCTGCATGATCGCGCTGGTGACGACCGTCGAGGCCGGTGCGAACGGCGCGTCGATGCCCGGCAGCGTCAGCTCCGCGTCGCCGACCGGGATCCGGCTGTCCAGGACGAGGTCGCAGTGGTCCCTGAGGAAGCCGCCCGACGCGTGCCGGGACTTGGTGGCCTCCGCGTACGCCACCGAGGTCACGCCGATGACCTTGATGCCGAGGGCCCGGGCGTTCATCGCCATCTCCACGGGGAGTGCGTTGCGCCCCGAGAGCGAGATGATCACCAGCACGTCACCGGCCTTCAGCGGGCTGGTGTCCAATACGGCCGCCGCCAGCCCGTCGACGCGCTCCAGGGCGCTGCCGAGCGTCGCCGGCCGTACGTCCACGCCGACGACCCCGGGGACGGAGAGCAGATTCATGATCGCCAGGCCGCCGGCGCGGTAGACCGTGTCCTGCGCGGGCAGCGAGGAGTGCCCGGCCCCGAAGGAGAAGACCCGGCCGCCCGCCACGACGGTGTCCGCGATCAGCCGCCCGGCCGCGGTGATCCGCTCGCCCTCCTCGTCGCGGACCTGCCGCAGCAGCTCGATCGCGGCGTCGAAGTACGTCCCGGCCAGCCGGTCACTGCGGTCACTGCCGTCCCTACGGTTGCTGCGGTCACTGTCAGCCATTGCCGCGGGCCCTCCCTCTCCTGGGGGTCTCGTGTGCGCTCTCGTGCTCTTGGTGCGGTGCGGTGCGGGGCGGGGTGGTCTGGTCCGGTTCGGGGCGGCTCGGTGGGACGGACCGGCCGGGAGGGCGTGCGGTCCAGTTAGGGGCGGGTCGGGGCGGGTCGGGGCGGTGCGGGGACTGTGGGCGCGGGTTAGCGGGTTATGGGCGCCCACATGGCACCGCCCGCCCGGGCCGACCCGCGCACCCTTCCCCGTTACGCCGATCCTGCCGATCGCGCCCGTCCCACCGCTCCCGCCCTCCCTGTCCTCCTCACCGTTCCCGCCGTTCCCGTCAATCCGGCCGTTCGCATCGATCCGGCCGTTCCCGCCGTTCCCGTTGATTTGGCCGCTCCCCCACTCGTGATCAGTGGCGCGGATCACGTTGCGGTCTGGACCAGTGCCCTGTCAATACGGCCGTGCCATACCACCGTGAGGGTCCGGTGGGCGGACGAGGGGGGACCGATGTCAGTGGGATGCGTCAGAATTGAGTCCAGGGCCACCGCACCACACATCGAGGGGCACGCATGTCCGGACTTATCGACACCACGGAGATGTATCTCCGCACCATCCTCGAACTCGAGGAGGAAGGTGTGGTGCCCATGCGCGCCCGCATCGCGGAGCGGCTCGAACAGAGCGGCCCGACGGTGAGCCAGACGGTCGCCCGCATGGAGCGCGACGGCCTGCTGACGGTCGCCGGCGACCGTCACCTGGAGCTGACGGAGGAGGGCCGGCGGCTGGCGACGCGGGTGATGCGCAAGCACCGCCTCGCCGAGTGCCTGCTCGTCGACGTCATCGGGCTCGAATGGGAGCAGGTGCACGCCGAGGCCTGCCGCTGGGAGCACGTGATGAGCGAGGCGGTCGAGCGCCGCGTCGTGGAGCTGCTGCGCCATCCGACGGAGTCGCCGTACGGCAACCCCATCCCGGGCCTGGAGGAGCTGGGCGAGAAGGCCGAGGCTGACCCGTTCCTGGACGCGGGCATGGTGAGCCTGATGGACCTGGACGCCGGGGCCGACGGCAAGACGGCCGTAGTGCGCCGGATCGGCGAGCCGATCCAGGCGGACGCCCAGCTGATGTACACGCTCCGCCGCGCGGGCGTGCAGCCGGGCGCGGTGGTGAGCGTGACGGAGTCGCCGGCCGGCGTGCTGGTCGGCAGCAGCGGCGAGGCCGCCGAACTCGCCTCCGACATCGCCTCCCACGTCTTCGTCGCCAAGCGCTGACCCGACTTCGGCGCGCTGCCGGTCCACTCTTTCGGGGGGCCTACGGCTGACTGTCGAGTGGCCGCAGCGGCCGCAGTGGCCCTTCCCGTGGGCGTTTCGGTGGCCTTCCGGCGGACGGCTTCTGTGGATGCGTCGGCGGGTTCACCGAGCGGTCGCGGGTGGTTGCGTCGGCGGCTCGCCGGGCGGTTGCGGTGGTTGCGTCGTTGGGCTTACCGGGCAGGCTGTCTCGGCGTCCGTTGAGGGGGCCGGTTCGAGGGGCTGTCTTACGGGCTCGTTCGGGCAGGCCGATTCGAGAGACCGTCTGAGCGGTTGGGCGGAGGCGCGGTGGGGGGCGGCGCAGATGTGGGCGCGATCCGGCGGAGCTGCGCGCGCTCGCCGTTCCCCGTAAGTCCCTTCCTGCGCGCCTCCTCCACGCTCTCCCGACTCTCACCGCCCCCGCGTTCCCCACTCCCCTGCTCCCCGCGATCTTCCCGATTTTTTCCTTCCCTCCCCCGCCGTCGTCTTCCGCCACGAGCCCACTGAGCTGCACTGATGAGCCGTTCGGTGGGCCCGTTCAGGTATGGCTCAAGTGTTTGCCCGTTGAACGGACTTGTGCGAATCCGTGCGGTACGGCCGGTTGCATGTCACGCTGACGCATGGCCCCGCGAGGGCCAGTCCTGGCCGGGGAGGGGGCTTGGATGCATCCACTGAGTGCGGGACAGTCAGGGCCCCGGCGCTGCGAGCAGCCAGGGCCCTGCCTCCCCATGTCCCCCACCCAAGACCCGGAGCCCCGAGCTCTCAGGGTCTTCCCCCACGGGCCCCCTTCCCGGTAGGGCCCGCCTCCCGGCAGATGTCTCCCCGTGGCGAGCTCGGCCAATCCTTGAGAGAGGTCACTCGAACGAGGGGTATTGGGCGCCGGAACGGCGCGTTCGAATAGGGGTTCGATAGTGTGGAGCTGCTCAAGGGACGATTGGGGGTGCCAGAGCACATGGTGCGGCGCATCGATGTGACAGGGGCCGGTGGCGTGCGGCTCGCCGCCTGGGAATTCACCGACCCGCCCAAGATCGACGGCGGGCTGGAAGGGGACGAACGGCGGCCCGGCGTGCTGCTTCTCCATGGCCTGATGGGCCGCGCCTCACACTGGGCGGACACCGCCCGCCGGCTGAGCGCCCGACACCGTCCGGTCGCCCTGGACCAACGGGGTCACGGCCGCAGTGAGAAGCCCGCCGACGGGCCGTACGACCGCGAGGCGTACGTCCAGGACGCCATCGCGGCCATCGAGCAGCTCGACCTGGCTCCGGTCGCCCTCGTCGGGCATGCCATGGGTGCCCTGACGGCGTGGCAGTTAGCGGCCCGGCGCCCGGATCTGGTCAGTGCGCTGGTGATCTGCGATATGCGGGCCTCCGCGCTGGGTGCGGCCTCGCAGCGCGAATGGACCGAGTGGTTCCGCTCGTGGCCGGTGCCGTTCGCCACGCTCGCGGACGTCCGCAAGTGGTTCGGCGAGGACGACCCGACGCTGGAGCGTCCGCGCCCGGCCCGTGGTGAGTTCTTCGCCGAGGTGATGGCCGAGCGTGCCGACGGCTGGCGCCCGGTGTTCTCCCGGCGCCAGATGCTCACCGCCCGTGAGACCTGGGTCCATGACGCCCACTGGGAGGAGCTCGCCCAAGTGACCTGCCCGGCCCTCGTCATCCGCGGCCTGGACGCCGAACTGGGCCGCGCCGAGGCCCAGGAGATGGTCCGAGTCCTCCCGCGCGGTGCCTACGCCGAAATCCCCGACGCCGGCCACCTGCTCCCCTGGGAACACCCCGACGCCTGGTGCACCGCCATCGAACCCTTCCTCCAGGCAGCGACGTTGCCGACCTGAGCGGGCATCGGCCGCGCGTGGCGAGCTGAGACATGTCCGAGGCGAGAGCCACCGACCACCGATCACCGACCGACGGCCCGGTGCCGCCAGACCATGCGTAGCCGACGCATCCGCCACACTCTCCGGCACCCGCCACGGTCTCCGGCAGGTGGCAGGTGGCAGGTGGCAGGCGGTAGGTGGCACGGGTGCACCGGCGGCGCTGGTCGCGGTTCCGTCAGGCCAACGTGCTGGTGAAGTCGCCGCGCTGGACCCGGCCGGTGAGCGAGTCACCGTCGCCGCTCAGCAGTGAGCCGTATCCGGTGGCCGCCCAGACGCTGTCCTCGGCGGGTATCTCGAAGTACGGGATCGGCCGGCCGTCCCGCCGATCCGTGAGCACTTCCGGGGCGCGCCGGGTTCGTACCGCGCGCAGGCACGTCTCGCAGGCGGCCACCCGGAGTTGCTCGCGGCGACCCAGCGGCCGCCAGGGTATGCGGCGCACGGCAGGCCCGTGCAGCGGGTGGAAGAAGCACAGCGGAAGGGCCCCCGGAGCCTTGGACAGCGCCGCCCGGCCCTCGGCGACCAGCGCGAACACGCCGGCCAGATCGACGACTCCGCGCGCCCGGTCCAGGACCGTACCGGCCGCGGCGTACGCATCGAGGGCTCGCTCGACGGCCGCCGGATCACCCTGCGCCGCGCGTGCCTCCTCGCCCAGACGCACCACCTCTTCGCTTGCCCGGTCACGCAGCCCGGCCTCGTCGGCCTGCCGGGCAGCGGCGAAGACCGAGCGCGGCAGCGCGAACGGCGTCGTAAGGTCACGTAGCCGCGAACGCCGGCGCAACAGCATCCCCGCCGCGGCCAACAGCAACACCGGCCCGACGACCAGACTCAGCAGCCGGACGAGCGGAGATCCACCGCTCCCCGCACGGGCGTCAGCGTCCTTGCCCGTCGTCCCCTCGGAGCCATCCGATGCTTTGGGCTTCGGCGTGCCGAGGCTGGCCGTGGCGTCCTCGTACACCTTGTCGCCATTGCCCGCCTTGATGATGCTGATCGCCCGAGCCACGCGTTTGGCCAGCCCCGCGCCCTTCATGTCGTCCTGGAAGAAGACCGCCGCGGCGGCGTGCCTCGCCTGATGGGCTCCTTCGGGCCACTCGCGGGCGGCGATGTCGTCGGGCAGGTCCCCGAGCGTGATGAGTATGGACGGGCCACCACCCATCCGGTCGTGCACCACCTGGGCGAGCTGCTCGGGCTTACCGCCCCAGCTGTCACCTTCGACCAGCGGCGCCAGCACGACGCGGATCGGCAGCTTGGTCTCGTTGATCTGCGCGACCAACTCCCGCTTCTGCGCCGCATCAACGGCCGTCGCCAGCGAGGGATCCACATACACGGGCGAATCCCGCAGCGCCTCCGCAATCTTCTGCCCCGGGCTGGCCGTGCCGTGGCCGACGAGGCCGCGGGTGGCCAGTTCCGCCTGCCCGGCGGCGCCAGCGGGTGCGGACATGGCGGGCATGGCTGTGGCGGGCGCGGCCGCACCGTACAGCAGGGTGGCGGCCGATATCCCGAGCGTGAGCGACGCGAGCGAAACCGCGGGCCATAGTCGACGAGCTGTCCGGGCCCCTGGCCGGGCGGCCGGAGCGCCGGGCAACGCGGCCGCGGTGGTGCCTGGCCGCGCGGCAGGTGTGGTGCTGGGCTGCGCGGCAGGTGTGGTGCTGGGCCGCGCTGTGGGGGTGGCACCAGGCTGGCTGATCGGGGCACGTCGCTGGGCGCCTTGGCCCCGTTGTTGAGCGGTCCGGCAACGTTGTTCAGTGATCCGGTCGCGCTGTTGGGCGCTCGGGTCCTGTTGTCGGGACGCGCCGGCGGGGGCGCCAGGGTCAGTGCACACCGAAGTACTCCCGTACATCGCGGGTGAGTTGGTCTATTTCGGCACCGTCGGCGAGCGTGGCCAGCGGGCCGGGAAGGGTGGCATACGGGACGTACGCTCCGCGCCCGGTGCTCTCCTGGGAACGCAGCCGTAGCACGGCACCAGGTGTCACCCGGCACCCTTCGCACACCGGCAGCGACCACACCGTTCCGCCAGCGCGGGTACGGCCGGCAGGGCTGCGGGTGCCGGCAGCGTCGCGAGTGCCGCGAGTGCCGCGAGTCCCGTGAGTCCCGCCAGTGACGGCCGGGTTGGCGGTGCTGCCGGTGGTGTCGCCAGCCGTGAGGTCGCCCGGGCGTACCTCTCGTCTCTCTGTGCGTTTACGGGCGGTGCCGTGCAGTGGGTTGCGGTGGCAGACGTGACGGGCCGCGGTCGGTTCGTCGATCGCGGTGCGGCCCGCGCGGGCCAGCACGATGGCGCAGGCGAGCACGGCCGGGCCGGCATCGGCGTCGATCCGGCCGTCGCTGTCACCGTCGATCAGCAACGCGGCCGCATCCAGGCACTCCCACGCCCGGCGCTGAGCCTCCTCAGGCAGGGCAGGCGACTGTTGCGCCGCTGCCGTCGGTTCCGACGCTGCCGTCGGTTCCGGTGTGGAGGGTGGTGCCAGCGTGTTCGTCCGCTCCAGCGCTGCGGTGAGAGAGTCGAGGTCGTGGCGGGCGGCCCGCCGCAGCCACGCCAATGAGGGCCGGTCCGGAGCCTGTGGGCCATGGGCGCCACCGGAGCCGTCACTCGCCCCGTAGCGACGACGTCGGGCCCTCACGATCACGCGTACCGTTCCGCAACCGGCCGCCACCAGCCCCGTGACCAGGAGTGCGGCGAAGGCGCCCAGCACCAGGCCGGGATGGAAGTCCCCGGTGAACAGACCGGGCAGCGCCTGCTCTTCGACCGGATCGACCGCGGGCGGTGGGGCGTAGGGCACGGTGTCCGACTTGGCGGTGCCCGACTTGGTGGTCGGGGCCTTGCCGAGGTACGTCAGCAGCTGGTCGAGACGGCGGCCGAGCGCCGGGTCGGCGGAGTCGGGATACTCCAGGTTGCGCGGCCGGTTCAGCAGATACGTCGGGTCCACGCGCGTGCCGTAGTTGGCGACCTCGATCCCACCGGCCGAGGGCTCGGCGAGCACGATCAGAACATCGCGGTGCAACCGGTCGTGCACCGCCTTGACCAGCAGTTCCTTATTGCCGTCGGACTCGTCGTCCGGATTGCTGGGGACGGCGGCGATCACCACCGGGATGCGCAGCGCCCGCAGCTTCGCGCGCAGTTGGGTGCGCTCGGCGGCGTCCAGCGCGGGTGGGCTTTCGGGATCGACGTACAACGGGTCGCGGCGCAGCCCCTCGGCCACTCGGTCGACCCGCGCCCGCATATCGGCGGCGGTGGGACGCGAACCATCCCCACTGGTGGTGTCGTCGAAAACCTGCGAGGCGGTGAACGCGACCAGCCCGCCCAGCGCTACGGCTCCCACCACCAGCGGCAACAACCCCATGCGCCGCCCGTCCGCCTCCCCGGGGGCGTCCTTCTTGCGTGGCGTCGTCTTCCGGCCGCCAGGTGCCTTTGCCGCGCCTACCGGACTGCCCGCCGCTGCGGCACGGCGTACCCGGCGCCGTCGCAAGGCGTACAGGGTGAGCAGCAGGGCCGTCAGGGGGATGCCGGTGACGGCGGCGCCGGTCGCGAAGCTCTGGTCCTCGCGGGCGGTCTGGTCGGTGTGCAGGGGAGGCAACTCGTCCACCGAGCCGCCGTATTTGGCGTGTGCCGCCTCGGCGCGCTGGTGTGCATGGCCGGAGGTCAGCACATCGACGAAATGCCGGAACACTTCGCGCGGAGTGGCGTCGTACGGCAGCTCGTACAGCGTTGCCCGGCTCGCGTCCTCGGCGCCGGGGAGGCTCACGCCGTATGTCTGCACGGCGTCCAGACCTGTGGGGCTCAGCGTCACATATAGGCCTTTGCGGCCCAGTCGGTCATGGATCCCGGAGAGCAGACCGGTGGCCTCGGAGCCGTAGTGGGTGTCCGGCAGGACCATGACGTACGTCGGGACGCCCAGCCGCCGGGCTTCCTTGGCGAACTCCGGCGCGGTCGAGCGGGGGACCGCGCGCGGGATCTGGTCACTGATGAAGACCGGGTTCTTGCGCAACTGCGCGGCGAGGTAGGCGGTCTGCGTCGGGGTGTCGACACCGCGCGGCGCGGCCTGTGCCGCTTGCACCGCACCGGCGCAGAACAGCACCGTCAACCAGCCCATGACCAGAGCAACTCCGGCGCGCAGCACCGTCCCCACCACCCCTCACCTCTCGCTTCTGTCGATGCCACGACGCTACCGCTCCCGCCCGTCACGCGCTGAGCCCTGTGGATAACCTCACGACCAGCCCGCATTGCCGCGGTCTGCCCTTCGCGACTGGCGCGCCCCGGCCACATCGACGAGGCCGCCGGCGAGCCCGCCAATGAGCCCACCGCGCCGGCCCTCCGCCTCGCCCGATCACCTCGCTGGGCCAGGTGTTTCCGTACGCGGAGCCAGCTCTGCGGGGGAGGGGAGAGATGAGGAAGAGCCAGCTGCCGTGCTGCCGTCTCCCCTTGGCCGGCTTGTGGCACGCAGATAGCGGCAATGCCGCAATGCCGCAATGCCGCAATGCGGCGGTGCCCAGGCCGCGGGGGCGCCGGTGGCCCGGGCCGCAGGGACGCCGGCGGGTTGGTCTCGCCCGCGGCGGTGCCGGGGGCTTCCCCCGCCCCCTCCCCCTCTCCCCCTTCGGGGGAGGGGGCGGGGGGTGGGTTCGGGGGTGGGGGGATACGCGCGAGGCAACGAGCCTCAACCAGCAGCGGCAGCCAGGCTCGCCAGCCGGGCTCCGTCAGCCAAGTGCAGCCAGCCAAGCTTTGGTCAGCCATACATCGGCAACCAGGCATCACCAACCAGGCATCACCAACCAGGCGTCCCGGACCAGGCCTCGCCAACCAGACCTCGCCACCCAGACCTCACCAACCAAGCCCCCCAGCCAGACGGCGTCACCCCGGTCAGTCCTCCACCCCCGTCGAAGCCGGCCAAGAACCCCCGGCCGGAGCGGTCGGACAGCCGCCCGGACCGGTCAGGTGGCCGGCAAGGGGCAGCCGCCCGGAGCGTTCAGCCATCCGCGCGTGAGGCAGACCGAAGGACCAGTAGGCAGACCGAAGGACCGCTGGGCAGGCCGAAAGGCGCGTGAGGCAGACCCAAGGACCGGTAGGCGGAGCGAAGGACCGGTAGGCAGGCCGCAAGCCCCGCCCGCCCTCACCCCTTGCTCACCGCCGCGAGGATCTCCGGCAGGCGCCTTGTGGTGCGGGGGGCCGCCAGGCGGAGGCCCAGTTCTGCTGCGCCGGTGCCGTAGAGGACGCCCAGGGGCAGCAGGATCCACAGGAGATGCTGGAGGTTCGCGACGTGGAGCCAGATGGTCAGGCCCAGGAGAGGAGCGCACAGGACGGCCCCCGCCAGGAGGCCGCCGAAGAGGCTGATCCAGGCGATCGAACCCTGGCCCGGGGCCACGTTCTTGTTGCCCTCCGAGGGGACCGAGTACGGGAAGATCGCGGACATCAGTGCGCCGGTGCCCAGCAGTACGCCCAGCAGGGCCAGCGAGAGGCCGTACACCTGCAGGAAGTCGGACCACGGGCCGATGAAGGCGGCTGCGCCGACCGAGACGAGGGTGACGTACGGGACGGCCACCAGCGCGAGGGTGCACGCCCGGGCACGCAGTTCCTGGTAGGCGTCGCGCGGGGTGGCGATCGTGGAGGCGACCATCCAGAAGGCCGAGGTGTCCTGGCCGAACTGGTTGTACATCTGCAGGCCGAGCAGTGCCGGGGCGGAGAACGCGGTGTAGATGCTGCCGTTGCCCTGGAGCGAGGAGACGACCGGGGCCAGCAGGCCGAAGCCGAGGGACGACGCCCAGGACATCTTCGACTTGGGGTCGCGCCAGGCGTAGCGCAGCGTACGGAGCATGACCGGGCCCGTACGGCCACCGGGCAGCAGGCGTACGAGCCCGCGCTCCTCGCTGCCGGGCCGGCGGGCGCTGTCCTTCTCCACCGCCTGGAGGGTGGAGGAGTCGGGGGACGTCATCAGGGTGGTCAGCAAGCGCTGCCACCAGAAGAGGAGGAGGGCCAGGACCGCCGCCGTGAGGGCTATGCCGGCCAGTGCGCGCCCGTAGGCGCCCTGGCCAGTGGCCTCGACCGCGCTGATCGCGGAGGCCGGCGGGAGCCAGCGCAGGACATCCCCGACGGGTTCCAGGACGGCCAGCCCGTCGGGGCTGCCGAGCTTCTGGGCGGCGATGTTGACGCCCTGGGCGCCGAGCGCGATGAACAGGCCGCTCAGCACGGCGAGATCACGTCCTCGGCGGCTGGTCAGCAGCCGCACCGACGCCGTGGCGATCGCGCGGGCCAGCGCCACGCACACCAGCACCACCAGGACGACGGCGAGGACGCCGACGAGGGCGGCTACCGGGCCGTCCGCCAGCGCGACCACCGCTCCGGTCAGCAGCGCCAGGGTGACGACCGGGCCGATGCCGATGAGGGACGCCACCAGGAGGGAACCGATCAGCGGGCGCGGCCGCAGGGGCAGCATCACCAGGCGGGTCGGGTCCAGCGTTTCGTCGCCCGTCGGGAAGAACAGCGGCATCACCGCCCAGCCGAGCGTGAGGATCCCGGTCATCAGCACGGCCAGCGCGCCGACATGGACGTTGCCCCGCAGCGCGATCAGCCCCAGCACCGCGCCGGCCGCGAACAGCAGACCGACGATGACCGAGCTGACGTACGCGGCGGTGCGCCCGGCCGACTGGCGGAGCCCGTTGCGCAGCAGGGTCAGCTTGAGCCGTACGAAGACGGCGGTGAGGTTCGGTGCGGCGGCCGGGGGCGCGGCGGCGGTGGATTCGGTGCTCATCGGGCGCCGCCACCGCCCAGCCAGTCCAGGCTCTGCCCGGCGGCGCGGTCATGGGCGCCGACCAGTTCGAGGAAGGCGTCCTGCAGTGTGGGCGCGGCGCCGCGGACCTCGGCGAGCGGGCCGTCCGCGCGGATCCGCCCGCCGGCCATCACCGCGACCCAGTCGCACAGCGACTCGACCAGCTCCATCACATGGCTGGAGAAGATCACGGTCGCCCCGGAGGCGGTGTAGCGCTCCAAGACGCCGCGGATGGTCTGCGCGGACACCGGGTCGACGCCCTCGAAGGGCTCGTCGAGGAAGAGGATCTCGGGGTTGTGCAGCAGGGCCGCGGCGAGGCCGATCTTCTTGCGCATACCGGTGGAGTAGTCCACGACCAGCTTGTGCTGGGAGCCGGCGAGGTCGAGGACGTCCAGCAGCTGGCCGGTCCGCTTGTCGACCTCGTCGCCCGGCAGTCCCCGCAACCGGCCTATGTAGGCGAGGAGTTCGCGCCCCGAGAGGCGCTCGAAGAGCCGCAGCCCCTCGGGCAGCACGCCGATCCGGGACTTGACGGCGACCGGGTCGCCCCAGACGTCGTGTCCGCCGATCTCCACCACGCCCGAGTCCGGACGCAGCAGACCGGTCACCATGGAGAGGGTGGTGGTCTTGCCCGCGCCATTGGGGCCGACCAGCCCGATGAAGCGGCCGGAGGGGAGCGTCAGGTCGATGCCGTGGACGGCGATCTGCTCGCCGAACTTCTTCCACAGGCCCTGGATGCGGACCGCGGGCGGCCCGTCCACGGCGCCCGGGGCCGCGGACGGCCCGTCCGGAGAAGCGGCCGATGTCTGCTCGGGCGGTGCCGCACCGGTCCGCACCTCGTTGTGTTCCGGCTCGTTGGCCACCGGTCCCGCCCTCCGACGTCCCCGCAGGAGCCGCCTTGACCCCCGTTCGCGTCCCACGATACGAGCGGCCACTGACAAGCCGACGGCGGAGGGCGCGCCGGGCGACGACCGGCCGTGCGGGGGCGACGACCGGCCGTCCGGGGGGGCGCCCGGCCGTGCGGAGACCCGGCCGGGCGGTTCACCGTCCCCACCCCCCCCGTGAGTTCACCACCCCTGCGGTGCGCCGCCCTCGCCGTTCACCACCCCTGCGGTGCGCTGCCCCGCCGTTCGCCGCCCCCGCCGTTCCGCCCCCCCGGTTCACCGCCCCCGGGCCGCCACCGCGTCCCGTGCGCAGGCGTACGCCAGCGGGCTGATCAGTTCCTCCGCGTCCGGCAGCCAGCGGTTGGTGGCGGTCGGGCGGCGCGCCCACTGCACGCACCCGTGCGCCCCCACCCGGGTCGGCGGGGCGGCGATGTACTCGCCCTCGCCCCGGCAGATCAGGTCGAGCGCGGCCGGCGCCCAGCCCAGGCCCCGTACGCGATCGGGGACCTTCACCGCGGCACCGGGGAGGACGAGGAAGAGCATCCGGCGGTCCGGGGTGCGGGTGACCGGTCCGAGCGTCAGCCCCATGCGCTCCATACGGGCCAGCGCCAGGCAGCCCGCTGTCTCGGGCACGTCGAGGACCTCGAAGGTCCGCCCCGTCGGCAGAAGGATCGATGCCCGGGGCTGCTTGCTCCACATACGGCGGACGGCGGTCGCGCTGCCGGACGCCAGGCCGGCCCAGCCGGGCGCCATGGGGTGCGCACCGGGCACGGGACAGTCGTCGGCGTCGCACGAGCAGCGCGGCGTCTGACCGTCGTGCTCCAGCCATGCGCCGGGGAACACGTCCCAGTGGCGTTCTTCCGCGTAACGCACCGCAGTTTCGAGCAGCTGCTCGCCGCGCTGCTTGGGGATCTGCGAGGCTCCTGTGACTCCGATGGTCTCTTCCACGCAGATGACAACTCCCCATATCACCAAGGGTTACGGCCAAATGGATGACTCGCCCGGCGCATCGTTCTCGCACGTGGGGCGCATGGATGCACCGGTGGGGGCGCGTGTGCGGGTCGGGCCCTGCGGGTGGGTAGCCACCTGTGCGACGGGCGGAGAGGCCGCCCGACGGCAGGCCGCGGTGCACCAGGGGAGCCCTGCACGGCGGTGCCGTCACCAGTGCACGGGCACCACCGCGCCATTCCCCACCAGCAGCACACGTCTCGTGAATCGACTTCGTGACCGGACAAACGTGACCGAATCCCGTTACCGGAACCCGTGACCGAAACTCGTGACCGCATCCTGTGGCCGAGGTTCATGATCCCGGAAAGCGTCTTCGGAATGAGTCTTCGGAAACCGACTTCGTGCACGATCTCGGAGCACGTCCCGTGAACCCGCGCTTCGCACGCAAGTGCCCCGGATAGCGAGCAAATCGCACATCATCCGGCATCGGCCTGCAAAGCGTGTATCGCTCAGATCCTTCCTATCGCACGTATCCCGGATCTCTCGGATATCCGGGATATCCGTGGGGAAGCGATCCCGGGGAACGGCGTTCCGTGGTGAACGCGCAGCAGTAACCAGGGGGTACAAGCATGGCCGCCAGGCCACTCGTCGCGCGGCAGCCCAATGAGCGGCTGCAGGCGCTGATTCAGGAAGCCGGGTGCTCCAATGCGGGGCTCGCCCGCCGCGTCAACATGTGCGGGGCGGAACACGGCCTCGACCTGCGCTACGACAAGACCTCGGTGGCCCGCTGGCTGCGCGGCCAGCAGCCGCGGGGCCGTGCCCCGGCCGTCATCGCGGAGGCACTGGGTCGCAAACTGGGGCGCACGGTCACCATCGACGAGATCGGGATGGCCGACGGCAAGAACCTCGCGTCCGGGGTGGGGCTGCAGTTCTCGCCGACCGTCCTCGGGGCGATCGAGCAGGTCTGTGAGCTGTGGCGCAGCGATGTCGGGCGCCGTGACTTCCTCAGCGGCTCCACGGTGGCGGCCTCGGCGCTGGTCGAGCCCAGCCGTGACTGGCTCATCACCGGGGCCGACAGTCAGGTCGCACGCAACGCCGGTGCCCGGGTCGGCGTTTCGGACGTCCAGGCGGTACGGGCCATGACCACGGCGCTCAGCGAACTCGACCACCGTTTTGGCGCCGGGCACGTACGGCCCGTAGTGGTGCACTACCTCAACAGCGTGGTGTCCGGGCTGCTCGCCGGTTCGTACCGGGAGTCCGTCGGGCGGGAACTCTTCGCCGCCGTGGCGCGTTTGACGGAACTGGGCGGCTACATGGCCGTCGACACCGGACAGCCCGGTCTGGCGCAGCGCTACTACATCCAGGCGCTGCGGCTGGCCCAGGCCGCCGGCGACCGGGGCTACGGCGGCTATGTGCTCGCCGCCAGCATGAGCCACCTCGCCGCCTCGCTCGGCAACCCTCGGGAGATCGCCCAACTCGCCCGCGCCGCCCAGGAAGGCGCCCGTGGGCACGTCACCCCGCGCACCGAGGCGATGTTCTTCGCGGCGGAGGCGCGCGGGCACGCACTGATGGGCGACGGCCGGGCCTTCCAGGCGGTGGCCGGGCGTGCGCTCGCCGTGATGGACCGTGCCGACGTGGCCACCGAGGCGGGCGACGATCCGGTGTGGATCGCCCATTTCGACCAGGCGTATCTGGCCGACGAACTCGCCCACTGCCACCGCGACTTGGGGCAGCCCGGGCCGGCCGCTCAACGGGCGACGGAGGCGCTCAGCGGGCATCCGGAGGGCCGGGCGCGGCGCCGCGCCATCGGTCTGCTGCTGCTGGCCGGCGCGCAGGCACAGCAGCGCGAGGTCGAGCAGGCCTGCCATACGGGCACGCAGGCCGTGGAGCTGCTGAGCGGGCTGCGGTCGGACCGGGGCTCCGAGTACCTGGAGGACTTCCAGCTGCGATTGGAGCCGTACCGGGACGAACCGGTCGTAAGGGAATTCAGTGCACGACTGGAACTACGGGCCGCGGCGGCGTGACTCCTCACGCTCGCGGCGCGTCCAGTACGGTGCGGCGACTGCTGTGTCGGGCTGTGTCGGGTTCATTGAGCGATGTCGAGTTTGCCCCAGGCTCGGTGACAGGTTCGTCACCGTAGTTGCCGCCGGTTTGCCGTAGGGCGCCGGGCGGGTCGTCGATCACGGCCCGCCCGGTGTGCGCCCCGTTCCCGGCTCGGTGTACGCCCCGTCCCCGCCCGGCGTGCGCCCTGTCCCCGCCCGGTGTGCGGCGGGGTGGAAGGGGGTGGTGACCAGGGGACGTGGTCGAACGTTGCTGCGACCCGGTAGCGTGCAGCCGACGATTCCGTAGGTCTGCACGTTGGTAGGAGTCACGGTGACGCAGAGCGGACAGGGTCACGACCCGCAGAATTCTGCGGCCGGTCCCGCGCGAGAGGGCATTGTGCTGCCCGCTAACGGTGAGCCGTACATCCCCGACCAGCAGGCCGCTCCATCGGCGGGGCAACCCTGGGGCCAGCCCTGGGGGCCCGGCCAGCAGGCCGCTCCCGCCCCGCAGAACGCTCCCGCCCCGCAGCAGTATGGGCAGGCACCCGCCCAGGGGCAGAACTACGGGCAGGCGCCGTCGCAGGGCTACGGATATCCGCCGGCGCAGGATGCGGGCGCACCGCTCCCGGGTGCACCGGCTCCGGGCGCGCAGGCTCCTCTGCCGCCCCAGCAGCCCGGTGGGCAGGGTTTTCCGCCGCCGCACCAGGGGCAGCCCCCGGTGCCGCCCATGCCGCCGTCGATGCCGCAGCAGGCGGCCGCCCCCCAGCTGCCCCCGCAGCAGCAGCTCCCCGGCCAGCAGCCCGCCCCGCAGCCGTATGGCCAGCAGGCCGCTCCGCAGCCCTACGGGCAGCAGCAGGCCGAGCCCGGGCAGCTTCCGGCGTCCTCCGGTGAGCTGGTGCGGGCCACCCGGCAGTCGGGCGCGCCGCTCCCGCCCGCGTCGGGCGATGCCGAGGCCACCACGGTGATCCCGCCGTTCGACGCCCGGTCCGGCGGCCCCGCACCGCTGCCTCCTGAGGCGGCGTCCCGCCCGGAGACGCCCGACGAGTCCACGACCATGCTCCGGGCCGTGAAGCCGGGGCAGGGCGGGCCGCAGGGCCAGACGCGGCCGATGTCACAGTCCCAGCCGATGCCCGGCGCGGGCGGCGGCAGTGACTCCGAGGCCACCCAACTCATCTCCCCGGTGGGCGGCGGTGTGCCCGCACCGCCTCCTGGCGCGCCGTACGGCGTCCGCCCGGGTGCGCCCGGCGACCGCGCCACCCCCGCCGAGTTCGACGGCCTGTTCCGTGACGGGCCGGCGGCAGCCCCGGGAGCTGCGCCGGACGCCACCGCGCAGCTGCCCCGTTTCGAGGACCCGGGCCGGCCCCCGTACGGCGGCCAGGGCGGCCAGGGATACGGCCAGCAGTTCCCGTCCGGCGGATATGACTCGCAGGGCCCCTACGACTCGCAGGGCTCGTACGACGAGGACGGCGGCGGACGGCGGCGGCTGGCCCCGCTCGCGATCGTCGGCATCGTCATCGTGGCGCTCGCGGGTGTCGGCCTCGGTGTCGGCTGGGCGCTGAGCGGCGGCAGCAGCGACGACACGACCCAGAAGCAGGGCTCCGGCGGCAGCACCACGGCTGCCAAGGAGTCGGAGGCGCCGAAGGCCACCACGGACCCCGCCGAGGCCCAGGCGAAGGGCCTGGACGCCCTGTTGGCGGACAGCAACAACAGCCGGTCCTCGGTGATCGGTGCCGTCAACAACATCAAGTCGTGCAGCAACCTCGGCAATGCGGCGAAGGACCTGCGGGCCGCGGCCGGCCAGCGCAACGACCTGGTCAAGCGGCTGCAGCAGCTGCCGGTCGACAAGATCGCGGACCACGACCGGCTGACCGCGGCGCTGACCAAGGCGTGGCAGTCCTCGGCCGCCGCGGACAACCACTACGCGGCCTGGGCCGGCCAGGTGGGCGGCAAGAAGGGCTGCCACAAGGGCCGGGCCCGCGGCACCAAGCAGGCCGTGCAGGGCAACGCGGCCAGCTCCCAGGCGACCCAGGCCAAGAAGCAGGCCGCGCAGCTGTGGAACCCGCTCGCCCAGAAGTACGGCCTGACGGAACGCCGCCCGGAACAGCTCTGACCCGTTGGGCGGCCCGGGACGTCGACGGACGGTACTGGGCCGCCGATAACGCCCGTGCAGTCGTCGTCCGTACGCAGCCGTCACCAGCGCCCAGCCATGGTCAGCGTCTAGCCATGGTCAGCGCCCAACCGTCACCAGCGCCCAGCCATCGTCAGCGCCCAGCCATGGTCAGCGCCTGGCCATCATCAGCGCTCAGCTGTCGTCCGTGTGCCGGCGTTCCAGGGTCCGGGTGACGTTCACGAACCCGTTCTGGGCGGAGACCAGTTCGCCGTTCCGCACCACCTGGTACGTCACCATGGCGTTCACGATGCGCGGGAAGTCCTGGACGGCGAGCATGTCGTCGTCGCGCCAGCGCAGCTTCGGGGTCAGGCCCCCGGTGTCGATGGCGCGCTCACCGCGGTCGAGGGTGGTCTGCAGCCCGTGCGGGGTGATGTGGGTCACGCCGGCGTCGTCGAGCTGCTCGATCAGTGAGCGCAGCACCGTATAGGCGATCCAGGTGGTCTGCACCCCTTGGTCGGCAGGGTCGATGCGGTTGTCGTCGAAGGCGTAATCGGTGATGGCCTTCCGCATCGGCCGCCAACGGGGGTCGTCGGCCACCGGGTACCAGCCGGTGATGTCCGCGCCCTCCAGTGGGCCCGAGGTGCCGCCCGAGCGGTTCACCAGAGCCTGTCCCACGCTGCCGAGTACGGACGCGACCCGCACCTTGGGGCTGTCCTCCTGGAGCCGCCGGAAGGCGTCGAAGAACGCGTCCGTGTGGTCGCCGAGCGAGGCGGCCACGCACGCGCCGGGGGCCTTGCCGCCGGCCTTGGCGGTCCCGTAGACGGCCGGATCCGCGCCCACCTGGTCCAGGGCCCGGGTCACCTGCGGCGAGTAGTCGGTGCCGTCCTCGGGTGCCTTGATGTCCTTGGCGGGGCGCCGACTGCCGCTCTGCAGGCCGGAGTCGAGGAGGGACGGCATCTGGTCGCCCTGGATGGTGTCCGGGCGGACCAGCGCGACGCGCTTGCAGTCGGCCGCCAGCTGGCGGCCGTTCCCGGCGAGCAGGGACGCCTGGCCGCCGTTCACCGGATACGACAGCGGGCTCTGGAACTCCTCGTCGGAGGCGCCGTAGCCCCCGATGAACGGGATGCCCTTGACCTCCAGGGGAGACATGAACGAGCGGCCGAACTGGCTGTAGGAACCGACGACGGCGACCGCGCCCTCGTCCACCGCCCGTTGGGCGCACTGCGCGGCGGCCACCGAGTCGTTGCGCTCGTTGCAGGTCAGCACCCGCAGTCGGTGGCCCCGGATGCCGCCGTGTGCATTGACCGAGCGGGCGTACGCCTGCGCCATGGCCGGCATTCCCGGCATATTGGTCGCCCGGGTCCCCTCCGGCGCCCAGGTCATGACCGTGACCGGCTCCCGCTCCCCGGAACCCCCTGCTCCGGGGAGGGAGCCGCAGCCGGAGAGCAGCGACGCGACGGCCGCCGTACATGTCACCGCTGCGGCGATCGTGACCGCGGGAGCATGGGGCAACAAGGGGCGGGGGGAGGAGCGTCGCCGTCCGGTCATGACACCGCAGCCTTCCGTCCTGCCCGGAACGCCCGAGTGACGAAAGAGCAACGGATGGTGGCGTAGCGGTGAACTCCGGGGGGCCGTGCGAGATCGTTTGCGCGGAACGTACGATCGAATGCTGTGCAAGGTTCGGAGAAGTCTTCCCGTCGCGGCCGTCGCTCGACCACCATGGGCGGCATGCCACTCAACGACATGCCGTGGTGGCGCTGGCGCTGCAATGTGCGCTCCGCGCTGCACATGCTCTCCGACCCCGTCTTCCACCAGGAGACCTGGCTGGCCGGCCGGCCGGGATACGGGGACGTCACCGACGCCGTCTACCGGCTCGTCGAGGACACCTGGCTGGACAACTGGTCCGCCGACAAGTACGTCGGCACGATCTTCCGGGACGCCCAGGAGGCCCAGCTGGTCGACGTCGCCGTCCTGAGGGTGCTGCGCATCATGCACCAGGTCGGCGCGGACGCCCCGGTCGCGGCCTACCTGGCGCACCAGGGCTGGGCGGAGGCCGTGCAGGCGGCCCGTGCGGCCCATGTGCACCTGGCGACCGCGGACGGCGAGGACCCCGATGCGCCGCCGCGCTCGCTGGAGGTGCTGGCCATCATGACGGGCGGCGCGGACGCCCCGGTCTGACCTGCTCCGCAGGTATGCGACCCTATGAGGTCATGAGCGAGTCGCAGCCCACCACCCAGCCCGGTCGAAACGGTCGTAACGATCAAAACAATCGGAACGAGCGGAACGACCGGAACGATCAGTACGTCCTCACGCTGTCCTGCCCGGACAAGCAGGGGATCGTGCACGCGGTGTCCAGTTACCTCTTCATCACCGGCTGCAACATCGAGGACAGTCAGCAGTTCGGCGACCACGACACCGGGCTGTTCTTCATGCGCGTCCACTTCAGCGCGGACGCGTCGGTGAGCGTGGACAAGCTGCGGGCGAGCTTCGCGGCGGTGGGCGACTCCTTCGGCATGGACTGGCAGATCCACCGGGCCGACGAGAAGATGCGGGTCGTCCTGATGGTGTCCAAGTTCGGGCACTGCCTCAACGACCTTCTCTTCCGCTCCCGGATCGGCGCGCTGCCGATCGAGATCGCGGCCGTGGTCTCCAACCACACGGACTTCGCGGAGCTGGTCGGCTCGTACGACATCCCGTTCCACCACATTCCGGTCACCCGCGACACGAAGTCGCAGGCCGAGGCGAAGCTGCTGGAGCTGGTGCGGGCGGAGGGCGTCGAACTGGTGGTGCTCGCCCGCTACATGCAGGTGCTCTCCGACGACCTGTGCAAGGCGCTGTCCGGCCGGATCATCAACATCCACCACTCCTTCCTCCCGAGCTTCAAGGGCGCCAAGCCGTACCACCAGGCGCACGCCCGCGGCGTGAAGCTCATCGGTGCCACCGCGCACTACGTGACCGCCGACCTCGACGAGGGTCCGATCATCGAGCAGGAGGTCGAGCGGGTCGGCCACGAGGTCACCCCGGACCAGCTCGTGGCGATCGGCCGCGACGTCGAGTGCCAGGCCCTGGCCCGCGCCGTGAAGTGGCACAGCGAACGCCGCGTGCTCCTCAACGGCAGCCGGACGGTGGTCTTCGCGTAACGGGGGAGTCGCGTCACGGGTGGCGCGTAACCGGGGGGCGCGTAACGCTCGTCTTCGCCGGGGGCCGAACAGTCGTCTTCGCGTGGGCGGGTGGGCGGGCGGGGCTGTCGTTGTCACCTAGGGGTGAGGGGAACAGATCCCGTAGGGGTTCGACGCGCCCCCTGCTGGGGCCACAACGTGGCGGGGCGGGGAGGTATTCCCGCGGAGGAGTGTGGCGGGGCAGGGGCCTTCCCGCGCAGGGAGCCCCGGAGGCAGCCCGGCAACGACCCCCGCGAAGGTAGCCCCGCAACGATCCCTGCGAAGCCAGCCCGGCAACGATCTCCGCGAAGGCCGCCCCGCAAGGATCCCCGCGAAGGCGGCCCCGCAGCAACGCGCAGCGATATGCCGCCCTACGAGAAACGCCGCCCCCGGGAGACGCCGCCCTATGGGAGACGCCGCCCCACGGGAGACGCCGCGCGGCTGTGAGGCAGGCGCGTGCGTTCGGGCAGGTGCGTGCCTTTGGGTAGGGGGCGCCTGGCCCGCGGGAGGAGCCTCCTTCTGTTGTGGGTCAGAGGCGGGACAGGGACGCGGTGGCGAAGAGGACCTCGCGGATGGCGTCGCGTTCGCCGTGTTGGCCCGCGGCGGCGTCCTCGGGAGAGATGTGGCCGGCCGCCAGCTGGCAGAACTCGGCGCTGTCCAGCGCGATATGGGCGACGGTGTGCTCGGGCGTGCCGAGTGCGGCCGGTGAGTCCAGCGCTATGTACCAGTGGCCGCCGCCGTTGCCCTCGACCTCCAGATGGAGCGTACGGCCCGGGGCGCCGGCCTCGACCAGCCGCTGCGGCGGGGACGCCAGCCCGGCCCGGCGGCGGTCGGCCAGTGCGCTGGGCAGCAGCCGGGCGGCGAGGTCGACCATGCGGTTCAGGTGCGCGGCGGCCGGGGCCTCGTACGGATAGTCCACCGCGTCCGCGATGTCGCCGGCGTGTACCCAGCACTCGAAGGCGCGGTCCAGGAACGCGTCGCGCAGCGCGAGCTGGAAGTCGCCGTAGGGAACGGTGAGTTGGGCGACCTTCCCGCCGGCGAACGACACCTGTCTCATCAGGGCGTAGCTCTGCTCGCGCCACGGCTCATGGGTGGCGAGCGGGCTCTGCGTGCCGCTGCAACCGCGCCACAGTGTCTCCGTACGGATCAGCGGGTCCGGGGTGCCCGGCGGCGCTGCCGTGCCGAGCGGGTCCGGGAGCCCGAGCGCGGTCGCGACCAGGCCGTCCACCGCCATCAAGTGCCCTATGACCCCGGCCACCGTGGTCTGCCGCTCCACCGGGCGTTCGCCCTCGAACCAGCGCAGCCGCACCGGGGCGCGCCATTCCGCCTCGCCCATGTCGCGCAGCAGGGCGTCCAGTTTGGCGGTCTCCGCGTCGTACGGCGCCGCCCACTCGGGTACCGGGATACGCGCCGGGCGGCGGCCCAGGCAACCCTCCAGCACCCGGGAGCGCAGCAGCGGGTCGAGATCCAGGCTGTCGGCGGGGTGCAACAGGCCGACCGCGTCCCGCAGGCGCACCGCCTCGTCGGCGCAGGAGGCGCAGTCGGTCAGATGCGCCTCGACGGCGGCGGTCTCCTCGGCGGAGCAGGCCGACAGCGCCCAGGCGCCGAGCAGCGACTTCAGGACGCGGTGCGGCGGGGCGGACGCCGGTCCCGAGGGTGGGGCGGGCGCGGCGGCAGGGTCGGTCATGGGCTCGGCTTCCGGGGCGCGTGAGGAGTGCTCGCGCGGGGCGGCTGCGCGCGGTGGTTCCGCGGGCGGGGCTTCGGTATCCACCGGACCATCCGCGTTGCCCGCACTATCTGTATTGCCTGCACCGCCTGTATGGCCCGTGTTGTGGTTGTTTGTGCTTGTGCTGCCAATTTCGCTCGTATCGCCCGTATCGCCCCCGTCGTCAATCGGATCGTCAACCAGATCGCCGGACGGTTCGCCCGACGGATCGGTGGCCGGGTCGCGAAGCGGTACGGGCGGGGCGGGCGGTGTGGATGGGGCGAGCGGTACGGGGGGTGCGAGGGGTTCGGATGGTGGGGGAGGGGCGGGGGTGACATCGGGGAGCGGGCCGTGGTCCTCGGCGGCGGGGCGCGGTGCCGGTATCCACGGCCGTTCACCGGGGCCGCTGGGCCGCTCGGTGCCGTCCCACTCGTCCGGGCCGTTCACAGTGCCCGTCCCTGGCCCTGGCCGGGCGGGGCGGCGGTGCCGGGGCCGGAGGACGCGTAGGCCGAGCGGCGGGTGGGCGGCAGGGCGGTGGAGTTGTGGGCCGTGGACAGCAGCTGCAGGCCCAGGCGCAGCCGGCGGCGGGCCTCGTCCTCCGTGACGCCCAGGTCGGCGGCGGTCTGGCGGTAGTCCCGGCGCTGGAAGTACGCCAGCTCCAGGGCGGCCCGCAGGGGTGCGGGCATGGACGTGACGATGTAGTCGGCGCGGGCGGCGGTGGACGCCTCGCGGATCTTCTGCTCCATCTCGGCCTGCGCCGGGGTGTCCGCGCCGCCGTCGCGGGCACCGGCGGCCTCGGTATCGCGCAGCCGCTGGACGGCCTGATGGCGGGTGAGGCCGGCGATCCAGGAACGCAGCGGGCCCTGCTTGGGGTCGTAGGAATCCGGGTGTTCCCAGATGGCGGCGAAGACTTCGCGGGTGACGCGGTCGGCGGCGTCCTCGTCCTCCAGGACGCGGTAGGCGAGGCTGTGCACGAGCGAGGCGAAGCGGTCGTAGAGCTCACCGAGCGCGGCTGCCTCGCCGCGGGCGAGCCGCTGCTGCATCCGCCTGTCCCAGCGCGGTGGCGCGTCGTGTCCCATCGGACCCCCATCCCTGCCCGTCGCCTGCGGGCTCACACCTCAGCCGTCACTCCTGCGTATCTGCACACCTTCATGCCCGGAACCATGGGCACGATCACGGAAAAATACCGTGCCTCGAATGTAATGCGCCGGTCCGACAACGGACGCTCCTTTGCGGCAAAGGAAACCTTGAGGGGGACGCGGATGGTAAGGGGCTGACGGCCGGGGTTCGGATCGGAGGGGAACGCCCAGAGGGGAACGCCCGGCGAAGAGGGCCCAGTGAGGAGTGCCCGGCGAGGAGGGGCCCAGTGCCGCCGCCCGCCAAGCGCCTGGAAGGCGCCCGCCAAGCGCCCGGAAGCCGCCCGCCAAGCGCCTGGAAGGCGCCCGGGAAGCGTATGGAAGGGGGCCGGGAAGCGTCCTGAAGCGGCCCTGGGCGGCTCGAAGTTGCCCGTTGCTGACCGTTCGTGTGCGTATGAGGCGATGTGTAATCCGGGTGTGATCGGAGTTGGGCGGAAAGTTGCCGCCCCTGGGGCATAGCCTTGGGTGTGAACGGCCCATTGCGCCCCACGGCTACCGCCGGAAACCAGGATGAGTTTCAGGACATGGAGGCCGGGCAGTCGAGCCGGGGAAGGATGAGTTCCGGATGCAACCGGGCACATCCGGTCCGAAAGCGAGCGAAAGGCTTCGAGCGCGTGTCGTTGAAGGTGGCAGAGGACGCACAGGGCCCGTGGGCCGTACTCCAGGTTTCCGGGGAGATGGACCTGGTCACGTCGCCTGCGGTGCGCCAGCATGTGCACGATGCGGTGGCGGACGGCCGGAGATCGCTCGTCCTCGATCTTTCCGAGGTCCGGTTCTGTGACTCCAGCGGGGTCGGTGTGCTGATCGCCGCCCGCCGGCTGATGCGTTCGTGCCAGGGCCGGCTCCGGCTGATCCTGCCCGCCCAGGGGGCCGTCGACGGCTCGCACGTCAACCGGGTGCTGGCCGCACTCGGCGTCCGCCGGCTCTTCGAGGTCTACCCGGACCTCTCCACCGCCGTCGACGAGGCCGCCGCACCGCTCTCCGCCTGAAGCCACCAGCGCATACGAAGCGGCTCCGCCCGCCCCTTGGCCGCCCGCCCCTTGGCTGCCTGTCACCCTGCCCCCGTAGCCCTGCCCCCCGTAGCCCTGCACGCACGCCCGCTACGCCCGAAGGGCGCCACCCGCCATCCAGCCGCCACCTGGCCCGCTATCCCCACCCCGCGACTCGCATTCCCTCCCCACCCCGCACTCGCATCCCGCACTCGCATCCCCCGCACCCCCGCCTTCACCCCGCCCCATAAGGAAACTCCGCCCGCACCACGAAGCCGCCGTCGGAGGTGTGGCGCGCCTCCAGCGTTCCGCCCAGGCTCTGGGCGCGCTCGCGCAGGCCCACCAGGCCGTGGCCGCCGCCGGGCAGCGCCGGGGCGGTCGCCGTGGCGTCCGGTGGGCCGTTGCGTATCTCCACCCGCAGTCCCGGCCCGGCCTCCCCGTCGACCTCGTCCGCCGGATCGACCCGGACCCGCACCCGCGCCCCCGGTGCGTGCTTGCGGACGTTGGTGAGCGCCTCCTGGACCGTGCGGAAGGCGGCCCGCTCCACGGTCTTCGCACCGCCCGTACCGGCCACCACCCCGCCCTCGTACGTCACGTCCAGCGCGCTCATCTCGATCAGCCGCGGCAGCTCCTCCAGATCGGGCTGCGGCGCCAGCCCGCTCGCCTCCTCGCCATCGCCGTCCCCGCCGTCCGCCCGCAGCACCCCGACCATGTGCCGCAGCTCCTCCAGCGTCCGTACGGACAGTTCACGGATCGTCCGGGCGCCGGCCCGCGCCCCCTCGTCCTCCGTGCTGACCTGCACCGCCCCCGCCTGGAGGCTGATCAGGCTCACCTGGTGGGCCACCACGTCGTGCATCTCCCGGGCGAGCCGGGCGCGTTCGGTGGTCTTGACCCGGTCCGCGAGCAGCCGGTCCTCGCGGCGCAGGCTGCGGGTCAGGTCCTCGACGCGGGAGGCGAGTTCGCGGCGGGTGCGGACCAGCAGGCCCAGCGCGATCGGCGCGGCCGAGGTGACGCAGGCGTCGATCAGCACCAGGGTGTTCTCGCGGTACGCGGTGAGTTCGAAGTCGGAGATCGGGTACGGCAGGAAGTGCGCGGCGATCAGCAGCACCGCGCAGATCCCCAGCCGCCTGCGGCCGGGGCGCCGGGCCGCGAGGGTGTAGAGCCCGATCATCGGCGCGAACCAGATGTAGCCGATGTAGAGGCCGGGCAGCGTCACGAGGAAGACCAGCAGCGGGAAACGCCGGCGCAGCAGCAGGGCGGTCGCGGCGACCACCCAGACGCCCAGTTACAGGGCG
>NZ_JBHWDV010000069.1:0-29979 GCF_042734445.1 Streptomyces sp. NPDC059649 | reverse complement strand
GGCCGGGGGCGCCTGGTGGGTGGTGGGTTGCGGGTTCGGCCCTCCGGCGCCTGTTGTGTGGACTGCTTCGCTTTACGTCCACACAACAGGCGCCTCCGGTCCGCCCCCTTGCGTTCGGTGGGGCGCCCCCGCCCGGAGGACCACACCCGGCACCACGACGACAGCGAGCGCCCCCCGGCCCGAACCCCCACGCCCGCCGAAGGCGGAAGAACCCCAGCCCCCACGGCGGGCCAGCCGAAAACGTACGTAGAATTTCGTCGATGCACGACGAACTCCGCGCCGCACTGGCCGGCCTGCTCGACGGCCTGCCGCCCAAGCAGGCCGCGCAGGCCGTCGACCGGCTGATCGCCAACTATCGGGGGCGTACCCCCACCGACGCCCCGGTCCTGCGCGACCGCGCGGACGTGGCCGCCTACGCCGCCTACCGCATGCCGGCCACCTTCGAGGCGGTGCGCGCCGCGCTGACCGCCTTCGCCGTTCGGGTCCCGGACTGGTCCCCTGCCACCCACCTCGACATCGGCGGCGGCACCGGCGCCGCGACCTGGGCCACCGCCGCCCTCTGGCAGGGCCACCACAGCACCGTCCTGGACTGGGCCCAGCCGGCCCTGGACCTCGGCGCCGAACTCGCCGCGGGCATCCTCCCGGACACCACCTGGCGCCGCGGCACCATAGGCGCGGGCCTGACCGTCCCCGAGGGCACGGATCTGGTCACCGTCTCCTACGTGCTCGGCGAACTCCGCCCCGAGGACCGTCGCGCGGTGGTCGCCGCGGCCACCACCGCCACCGCCGTCGTCGTGATCGAGCCGGGCACCCCCGACGGCTACCTCCGCATCCGCGAGGCCCGCGACCAGCTCATCGAGGCCGGCCTGCGGATCGTCGCCCCGTGCCCGCACGCCGGGACCTGCCCGATCGTCCCGCTTGTGGGGGGCGTGGGGGCACCCCCAGCGGCCGCTGGGGGAGACTGGTGCCACTTCTCGGCCCGGGTCAGCCGCTCCTCCCTCCACCGCCAGGTCAAGGGCGGTGCGCTCCCGTACGAGGACGAGAAGTTCTCCTACGTCGCCGCGACCACGCTCCCGGCCGATCCCGCCCCCGCCCGGATCGTCCGCAAACCGCAGCTCCGCAAGGGCCAGGTCCTCCTCGACCTGTGCACCGCGGACGAGGGGTTGCGGCGCACCACCGTGACGAAGCGGCACGGCGCGCAGTACCGCGAGGCCCGGGACGCCGCCTGGGGCGACAGCTGGCCCGACGCCTGATCGCGCCGAGCCAGGGCGTTCTCCCTCGCCTGATCGCGCCGGGCCGGGACGTTCTCACTCTTTCCCGGCCGCTCGATCCTGGAACTTGCGCAACAGCTCCTGCCGTTGGGCCTGTGCCCGGGCGCGGTCCCGGCCGCCCCGGCCGTCGCCGGCGCCGCCGCGCAGCGCCCCGCGCGACAGCTTGTTGCGGGTGCCCCCGACGCCGAGCATGCCGTCTCCAGTGCCCTTGCTCATGGGTTCCTCCTCCGTCGCAGCAATGAAGCGAGACGATCCGTCTCGTTCGACGGGTCACAGCGTGTACGAGACGTATCGTCTCGTCAAGACGATACGTCTCGCCTAGCCCTCGCTACACTCGCCCCATGGCCCACACCCCAGCCCCCGCCCCCGGCGTCAAAGCCCCCGACTCCTCCCGCCGCAGCGAGCGCTCCCGACGGGCGATCTTCGATGCCGCACTCACGCTCGTCGGCGAGGTCGGCTACGACAAGCTCACGATCGAGGGCATCGCCTCCCGGGCCGGCGTCGGCAAGCAGACCATCTACCGCTGGTGGCCCTCCAAGGCCGCGGTCCTCCTGGACGCCTTCACCGCCGGCGCCGACGAGGACTACGAAAAGGGCCTCCCGGACACCGGTGATCTCGCCGCCGACCTCAAGACCGTGCTCCGCGCGACCGCCGACGAGTTCAACGACCACGCCTTCCAGGCCCCCTACCGCGCCCTCGCCGCGGCCGGCGCGAGCGACGAGGAGCTCTCCCGCACCTTCGTCGCCCGGCTGCTGGAGCCCGGTATCCGCGTCTACGTCGACCGGCTGCGAAAGGCCCAGGAAGCCGGCGAGGTGGCCGCGGACGTCGACGTACGGGTGGCCGCCGAGATGGTGCTGAGTCCCTTCTCACAGCGCTGGCTGATGCGCACCGGCGCATTGACCCACGCCTTCGTCGACACCCTCGTCGACCAGGCACTGCGTGGTCTGCGTCCGCGGGCCTGACCCGGCCGGCCGAGCGCCGGCGAAAGCGGTGTCCTGTCGATGATGGCCGGAAATGCCGGTATTCACCCCCCTTCTGTTCACCCCGGATCCGCACACCGGTCACCCCGGGCGCAGGATGGTGGCAGCATTGATCCCAGACCACCGCTCGAAGTGAGGGGATAGATGGAACGCAAGAGCAGGTTCTCCCAGTGGCTGCGCCGGCCGAAGAGCGGATCGGACGGCGGCGATACGGACACGGGATCGGTTGCCGCGCGCGGCCGCGAGGACCTGCTGCTGGCCGCGGCCGATGCGGGATTCCCGATCGCCCCGGCGGCGCACCCCTCCGGCTACGGCTGTTCCTGTGAACGCATCGGCTGTCCCACCCCCGGACGCCACCCCATCTCCTTCGGCTGGCAGACCGTCGCCACCACCGACCGCGACAAGGTCGCCGCCTGGATCCGCACCCTCACGCAGGCCAACTTCATCACCGCCACCGGCATCGCCCACGACGTCCTCGACGTGCCCGTCGAGGCCGGCCGCAGCGCCCTCGGCCGGCTGGAGGCGGCCGGCATCGAGGTCGGCCCGATCACCCTCAGCGGCGCCGGCTTCGGCGACGGCCGGATGCTGTTCTTCACCGCCACCCGCGGCACCCCGGACGACGAGGACGAGTGGTGGCCCTGCGAGCTGGACTGCCACCCCGAGACCATGGACGAGCACCCCGGCCTGCGCTGGCACTGCCGCGGCAGCTACGTCCTCCTGCCGCCCTCGACCCTGCCCGGCGAACAGCCCGCGGTGACCTGGCTGCGCGGCCCCGAACTCCCGCTGCCCGACCCGCTGACGCTGCTGGAGTCGCTCACCGACGCCTGCGCCGAGTTCAACGAGCGCGCGGACCGCGAGCACTACCACGAAACCGCGGCCTGGCCGATCGGCCGCTGACCGCCGCGCCCCCGCGCACCCCGCACGTCCCCGCCGTACGCGCAAGGGGCCGCCGGAACACCCCGGCGGCCCCTTGCGCGTATGCGCGCGCTACAGCGGCTTGACCGACGTCTTGGCCTCGCGCCGGTTCAGCACCGTGATCTTGCCCCCGGAGCCCTTCGCCGGCACCGTCACCGCCTGCGCCGAGACGGTGGTGAAGGCCATCCGGTTGGTCTTCTTCGTCGGCCCGTCCATCAGCCCCTGCAACTGGGCCGGCACCGTGATGACCGACCCTTGGGAGACCGTCTTCTGCTGGTGGTAGAAGGTCGAGAAGAACACCAGCGCACCGCCGTCCGTGGTCCGCAGCGCCACCGGCGGGTAGTCGGACGCGGTGTCCTCCCACAGGATGCGGGCGCCCGGCTGATTGGTGTCCCGGGCCCGCCGGGCCCGCCAGCCGTCGGTGTTCGGACCGGACGCGAAGGCGCTGCCCTTACCGGTGTTGAGGTAGTCGGCGTACGTACGGCTCAGCTCGCCCGGATCCACCGCCAGCCCGGACTTCCCGCCGGCCGGCACCGCCTCCGCGAAGCCGTCCTGGTCCGTCTTCAGCTCCGGCGCCTTGTTGCCGGCGAACTCCGCCAGGTAGACCGCCCGCCACTTCTCCTTGATGCCGTTCCGGCTGAACACCAGGAACCAGCGGCTGTACGAACCGTCGGCCGCCTTGCGGTTGCTGGCCGCGTCGGCGATGAAGTACTTCGGCCAGCCCGCCTGCTTGGGGATCGTGAAGTGCGCGTCCTTGAACGCCAGGGTGGGGTAGGCCGGGTCGCCCTGCGGCTTCAGCGCGTGCGCCGCCTTTATCCCCGCCTGGTCGAGGGCGAGCAGTGCGCCGCCCTCGAACGAGGTGTTGAGCTCCGGATCCAGCTGCTGCTTGGCCTTGTTGAAGCCGTCGGTGAAGCGCTGCAGCGCCTTGGCGCCGTCAGCCTTCGTCACCGCCGGCAGCATCTCCCGCTCGCCGTGCACCGTCATGCACCCGCTCAGTATCACCAGCGCCGTCGCTGCCGACGTCACTGTTGCGGGCACCCGGAACGGCGACCTGCGTGTCATGGGGCTCGGGCTCCTTCGGGGCGACCGGGGCGGACCGGGGGTCCGCCGGGGTGGCACGATTCGGCGCAACCCTACCGGGGGCGAGGAAGAAGCCGAGCGTGGGGATCAGATACAGAGCCCACACCGTGACCTGGAGGACGGTCGGGTCCGGCTGGAAGTTGAAGACGCCCTTCAGCAGCGTTCCGTACCAGCTGTCGGCCGGGATCTGCGCGCTGATGTCGAACGCCTGCGAGCTCAGCCCGGGCAGCACGTCCGCCTCCTGCAGGTCGTGGAAGCCGTACGCCAGCACGCCCGCCGCGACCACGACCAGCATCCCGCCGGTCCAGGTGAAGAACTTCGCGAGGTTGATCCGCACCGCACCGCGGTAGAACAGCCAGCCCAGCACCACGGCCGTCGCCAGCCCCAGCAGCGCCCCGACCAGCGGCCGTACGCCGTCGTTGGCGGACTGCGCGGCCGTCCAGATGAACAGCGCGGTCTCCAGGCCCTCCCGGCCCACCGACAGGAACGCGGTGACCACCAGCGCGACGGTGCCCATCTGCAGCGCCGCGTCCAGCTTGCCGTGGAGTTCCTTCTTCAGGTGCCGCGCGGTGCGCCGCATCCAGAAGACCATCCACGTCACCAGGCCCACCGCGATGACCGACAGCGAACCGCCGAGCGCCTCCTGCGCCTCGAACGTCAGGGTCTGCGAGCCGAACTGCAGCGCCGCCCCGAACGCGAACGACAGCACCACGGCGAGCGAGATGCCGAGCCAGACCGGGCGCAGCGCCTCCCGCCGGCCGGTCTTGACCAGGTAAGCGATGAGGATGCAGACGACGAGGCTGGCTTCCAGCCCCTCCCGCAGTCCGATCAGGTAGTTGCCGAACACGCCGGTCCCTTCCCTTCCTTCATACGGCCGTCCGCGCCGGACGGCGATCTCGTCGGTGGCGGCGGTGTCAGGCGAACAGCTCCCGGCCCCACCAGTCGTCCGCGTTCCGGACGCCCGGCGGGACCGCGAAGACCGCGGAACCCACGTGCTGGATGTACTCGTTGAGCGCGTCGTTCTGCGACAGCTTCTGCTGCAGCGGCACGAAGCCGTGGCGCACGTCGCGCTGGTAGGCGAGGAAGAACAGCCCGGCGTCCAGCCGGCCCAGTCCGTCCGTCCCGTCGGTGAAGGAGTAGCCGCGGCGCAGGATGCGGACCCCGCCGTTGGACTCCGGGTGCGCGAGCCGGACGTGCGCGGTCGGCAGCATCGACTTCAGGTGCGGTTCGTCCCGCTCGTTCTTCCGGCCGACCGGGGCACCCTCGCCCTTGTTCCGGCCGAAGATGTCCTCCTGCTCCTTGAGCGAGGTACGGTCCCAGGTCTCGATGTGCATCCGTATTCGGCGCGCGACGAGGTACGAACCGCCGGCCATCCAGCCGCCCTTGCCCTTCTCGTCGCCGTCGCCGACCCATACGTGCTTGTCCAGCGCGGCGGTGTCGGTGCCCGCGATGTTCCGGGTGCCGTCCTTGAAGCCCATCATGTTGCGCGGCGTCTGGGCGTCCGGCGTCGTCGAGGACGTCTTGCCGAAGCCGAGCTGCGACCAGCGGATGGCGATCTTGCCGAAGCCGATCCGGGCGAGGTTGCGGATGGCGTGCACCGCCACCTGCGGGTCGTCCGCGCACGCCTGGACGCACAGGTCGCCGCCGCTGCGGGACTTGTCGAGGTTGTCGCCGGGGAACTGCGGCAGGTCGATCAGCGCCTCGGGCCGCCGGTCCTTGATGCCGAACCGGTCCTTGCCGTCCTTCTCGAACAGTGTCGGGCCGATACCGAAGGTGAGGGTGAGCCGGGACGGCGGCAGACCGAGCGCCTCACCGGTGTCGTCCGGCGGCGCCTCCGCCAGCCCGCCGACCGCGCCGTCACCGACCGCGTCACCGGCCGTCATCCGCGCGGCGGCCTTCGTCCACTCCTTGAGCAGCGCGATCAGCTCGTCGCGGTCGTCGGTGGTGACGTCGAACGCGGCGAAGTGCAGCCGGTCCTGGACGGCGCTGGCGATGCCCGCCTGGTGCTTGCCGTGGAAGGCCACCGCGGCGCCCGCGGTGGCGTCCGCGCCGGCCGGCTGCACGTCGTTGCCGGCCCGCAGCGCCGCGGCCGTACCGCCGGCCGCGACCGCGCCGAGCGCCAGTCCCGCACCGCCCCAGCCGAGCAGCGAACGCCGCGACGGCGCCCGCCCGTTGCCGGCCTGCTCGGCCTGCTCGGCCGCGGGGGCCTCGGCGGCCTCCACGGCCGCGTTCTCCGTCTTGTCTGCCATACCGTCCTCGTCCTGCGTCATCCTGATCCCCTGTCCGGCGGCGGACTACTTGGCGGTGGCCACGGCGGCGGCCAGCTTCGACAGCGGCTCGGCCAGCGCGTTCACGCCGTCCGAGAGCTTCTTGCGGTCACCCTTGCCGACCGTGTCGTACGAGACGAACCCGTCGGCGGACTTGTCGTCGCGGTGACCGTCGAGCAGCGCGCGGATCGCCGCGAACTGCTTGTCCAGCTCCTTGGCGAGCGCCGGCTCGTTCTTGCTGACGACCGGCTTGAGCAGCTCGTACGCCTTCTCGGCGCCCTCGACGTTGCCCTGGAAGTCCACCAGGTCGGTGTGGCTGTAGCGCTCTTCCTCACCGGTGACCTTGCCGGTGGCGACCTCGTCGAGCAGCTCCTTGGCGCCGTTGGCCATGCTGGTCGGGGTGATCTCGGCCTTGCCGACCCGCTTCTGCCAGTCCTTGAGGTCGGTGATCAGCCGGTCGGCCAGCTTCTTGTCGTCCCCGGAGATCTTCTTCTCCTCCCACAGGGACTTCTCCAGCTTGTGCCAGCCGGTCCACTTCTGGCCGTCGGAGATGCCGTCGGCCCGCACGTCGACCTTCGGGTCGATGTCGCCGAACGACTCGGCGACCGGCTCGGTGCGCTCCCAGCCGATCCGGGACAGCGCATAGGCCTTCTTCGCCGCCTCCAGGTCGCCGGCCTTGACGGCGTCGGCGAACTTCTGGGCCTTGGGCAGCGTCTGGTCGGCCTGCTCCTGCACGTACTTGCGGTACGCGGCGACCGCGGCGTCCAGCTTGGGGTCGTGCTTGGCGCTCGTGCCCTTGCCGCTGACCGTCACCTTCTGCCGGATGCCGTCGCCCTTCATGCCCGGCTTACAGGCTATTTCGTACGAACCGGGCTTGATCTCCGCGGTGATCTCCGCGTTCGTCCCCGGGCCGATGTTCTCCCGCTCGGTCACGATCCGGTCGCCCGGGGCGTAGACGTACACCTCGGTGACCTTGGAGCCCTTGTTCTCCACCGCGAGCCGCACATGCCCGGCCGGGAACTCCTTGGTCGACAGCTCGCAGCCGCGGTCGGTGGCGGTCACCTTGACCGTGTCCTTCCCGCCTCCCTTGCCGTCGTTCTTCGCGGCGCAGCCGGCGACGGCCGTGACGGCCGTGGCCGCGGCGAGGGCGGCGACGGCGGAGGAGCGAAGGGCTCGCATACGGGGCTCCAAGCGGGTTGGGCGGAGAAACGGTGCACAGGAACGGTAAACAATGGCCTGAGCCACCACTAAGGCGGCCCTAACTTATCTGAGGCTTACCTACTTCTGCCCACCCTGTCCAGTGATCCCGCTCTCATCCGCAACGGCCCCATCACGGAACGGTTATGCCTCGGTCAAGGTAAGACCCCCATGCCGGGACTGCCCATGACGGCATCGATGCGCCCCCCTCGCCCGCACGGCGGAGATCCATCCGTGGGCGCTAGTTAGGTTAGCCTTACCTAACTACCCATCTCTTCGGGGGTGCTCCATGACGCCGTTCCCGCCGACCGTGACCCGCGCCCGGGTGCTCTGCGCCGGTCTGCGCCGGGCCCTGGTCCGCGCGGTCTCACCCGGCCCCGCGGTTCAATGTCCCGATGACCGCATACGACGTACTCCGGGTGTTCTGCGGACCGAACGGCGCCGGGGGCAATGAACTGGCGGTGGTACGGGACGGGGCGGCGCTCCCCGACCCCGCCGCACGCGCCGCCCTCGCCGCACAACTCGGCTACAGCGAAACGGTGTTCCTCGACGACCCGGACCGAGGTGTCGTCGACATCCACACGCCGAGCGTCCGGCTCCCGTTCGCCGGATACCCGCTCGTCGGCCTGGCCTGGCTCCTACGGGACACGGGCCGGCCACCGCGTACGCTCCGCCCGCCGGCCGGTGAGGTCGCGGTGAGCTTCGAGGGCGACCTGACCTGGGTCCGGGGCCGCCCGGAATGGGTGCCGCCGCGCCGGACCGAACGCCTCGCCTCGGTCACCGAGGTCGACGACCTGCCCGCCCCGCCGCCGGGCGACGGCTGGCTCTACGCCTGGGCCTGGCAGGACGAACCCGCCGGCGTGGTCCGCGCCCGCGGCTTCCCGCGCCGCGGCGACAACATCGCCGAGGACGAGGCGACCGGCGCCGCCGCCATGCTCCTCACCCACCAACTGGCCCGCCCCTTGACGATCCATCAGGGCGCCGCGTCCCAGATCTTCACCCGCCTCCACCCGGACGGCACCCTCGCGGTCGGCGGCCGGGTGCGGCGGGTGGCCTGACGGCGATCTGTCGAGTCAGCGATTGACTTCCTTGGCGATCCGCAGGAATTCGTCCCGGGTCATGAGGGGATCGCCCGCCTCAACGGTGACCGTGTATCCCTTGTCGGCCCAGGTGGCGGATCGGCTGCCGCCGGGACGCTCCTGAAGGTGGGCCGGGCGCCCGTTGAGGGATATCGCGGTTCCGTTCCCCCGCGGAATCTCGCCCGGCTTTTCCGTGATGCTTACGTATCCGGCCTGCCCTCCCTTGTCGCGGTTCCGCTGGTACGTGGTCGTCCAGCTGGGAGTCCGGGCCCTGGTGTAGGGCGGGTCGGAACGGCCGCCCGGGGCAATGACGTTGTCCGCCGGGGTGTAGCCGGGCGGCAGGTAATGAGGGCGCTCGAGGCGCGAGGCGTCAAAGGGAATGATGGCGGACCGGGTGACCGCATCGGTCATTTTCTTGCTGCCGACCGGTTCCGCGAGCGTGGTGGCGACCAGACCGTCGTGGCGGTCGTCGCACACGGTGTCCCGGGTAAGGAAGGACTGCCGTTTCCTGGTGAGCGTCAGTTTGATGGTGTGGGCGGTTTCCTGCGCCTCCAACTGAGGCTTGTCTTCGCAGTCCGTCCAGTCGACGGGTGTGGTGAGCGTACGGCCGTCACCGCTCAGGAGGACATCGCCGGCCACGGCTGTCTCTTGGAGGCGTGAGTGGTCCCATACGGCCCAGCTGACCGCGGCCGCGACAAGGCAAGCCACCACGGACAGGAGCCATACCGTGCGGCGACGTCGCACATCATTTCGGGGCACGGTCACTCACTTCGTGGAGAGGGTGGGCGGGGTGCCGGGGCCGATCGTGGCAGCTTGGCGCGCAAGAGGGGAAGAGCGGTGGGCCGGTGGATGAATGACCCACCGCTCAGGCGCCTCACAAGGTCACGAGAGTCCATCCGGTGTTGTGCAGGGTTTGGTAGACCGGTACGTAGTACACGCCTTGGAGGCACCAAGGCGTTCTGATGTGCCCGTCGAGGACGGTGTCCTTGTTCAGCGACGAGGGACAGGTGACCGTTCTGTCGAGAGCCGTGATCATGCCGCGCGCTTCATCCGCCGTGTAGTTGTTCACGCCGGCGAAGACCGGTCCGCCGCTGTCGCCATTGACCGCCGCGACTCCGCCGGGGGTCAGGCCGGTGGCGTAGGCGAGGTCGGTGAGGGGGCGGTAGGACCCGTCTCCGCCCACGATTCCTATGTCGGTCTTTGCGACCCGGACGTTGCAATGGACGCCCGAGTTCGCACCGTCGGCGCACACGTAATCCCCGACGTTGTTGTGCCCCCACCTGACGACCGGTTTGGCGTATCCGTCCCGCCGGGTCGCCGGTCCGTCGTACAGATACGGTCCGGCCTGCCCGGACGGCAGGTGGATTCCCTGTGCGTCGTCCGGAATGGAGACCTCGGCGGCGTCATTGCCGCCCACGACGTCGCCGCCTTCCCACGTCCGCCAGATGCCGTTGCCGCCTCGGGAACAGTGCCGGGCCGCCATGAGCAGGTAGTCCCCGTCCCTGTTCCTGACGCTGAACGACCCCGAGCAGATGCCACCTCCCGGATTGCGCAGCGCCGATGCTCCGAACCACGGGGAGGAGTCGTGCTGGCGGTTTCCGGTGGTGGCGGACAGGTCCTCACTGAGCGGCTGGTACGTGGCGACGGTGTGGATTCCCGTCATGCGGTCCGTGAGTTTCTTGACGGCAGTGGACCTTTCCCGGCGGTCTCGCTGGGACAGCGGGTCGGTGGCATCACGCCTGCCTCGCCCCCGGTCCTCGTCGTAGCCGATCTCCAGGCTGCTGCCGTCGGGGCTGGGACCGATGCTGGTGACGCGGATCGATGCCTTCCGCGGGTCAAGACGAAGCGTTACGGGCTTTCCGTCCCGGAGCATTTTGTTCCGGGCTTGGTGGAGCTCTTGTTTGGAGTAGCGGGCGTGAACGACCTCTGCCGTGACCCCGTCGGGCAGATGGGCGAGGATGTGCCGGACACGCTGCGACGGGGCGCCCTTCCAGAAAAGGCGCAGGTGGTTTTTATCGGGGTCGACATGGACGTCGGTGAAACCCGGAATATGGGACCGGTCGGATTCGGATAATCGTTGGGTGATGTCACCGGCTATCTTGTCGAGTGTTTCCTGCTTCTTCATGGTGCTTCCGGCAGTCTGATCCGCTGCGCCGGCGGGTGATGTCACCGCCAGCGGGACCGATGCGACCAATGCTGCGAGAGGCAGCGCGATCGCTGACCACTTCTTCCCTCTTCCCCTAGCGGCCTTCAAAGAATCCCCCCTGGTTTCCACCCATGATTGGCATGATCATGATGTTGCCTGAGGGGCGGGTGAACAATGAGGGAATCGGCCCCTCCGCGGGGGAAGTCGGCCAGTCGGCCGGCGAGGCGGCTCACGCGCTGAGCGGGAACTCCTCGCTCAGCGCTTGGAAGACCGCGCTGTTCAGGCGGAAGGCTCGGCGGCATTCGTCGATGACGCGTTGTTTTTCGACGTCGTCCACCGGCAGGGCGTCGAGCAGGGAGCGGTAAGTGCGCTTGAAGGCGGCGGGGTTGGTGATGTCTTCGAAGACGTAGAAGCGGACGCCGTCGCCCTTGCGGGCGAAGCCCCAGGTTTTCTCGGCGGTGCCGCGGATGATCTGGCCGCCGGAGAGGTCGCCGAGGTAGCGGGTGTAGTGGTGCGCCACATAGCCGGCCGGCCAGTTGTGGGCGCAGTCCGTGACGCGGGCGGCGTAGGCGGCGGTGGCCGGCAGGGGCTGCAGGCCACCGCGCCAGGACGGGCCGCCGAGGTGGGCGAGGTCGCGTTCCAGCTCGGGGATGCGGGCCAGTTCGGGGCGGAGGAACGGGCCCGCCACCGGGTCGCCGGCCAGCGCCTCGGTGGCGTCCTCCAGGGCGCGGTAGACGAACCACAGCTGCTCGGTGTAGCGCCGGTAGGCCGTGACGCCGAGCCGGCCGCCGAGGAGGTCGCTCATGAACGAGGAGTTCTCGGCCTCGGTGTGCTGCGCGTGGGACGCGGTCCGGATCGCCGTCGAGAACGGGGTGGACGGTGCGGACGGGGTGGGCACGTCGGGCGCGGCGGGCGAGGGGTGCGGGGCCGGGCTGGACGGTTCCACGACGGACCTCCGGGGCCGAGGGGCGTGCGGACGAGTGCGGCCGGGTGTGGAGCAGGTGCGCACGGGTGCGAGCGGGCGCGAACGAGTGGGGACGGGGCGCGCAGGGTTTTACCGACGTGCTGTCGGTAAATCAGTGTAGGTCCTTTCCGACGGGCTGTCGGTAAAAATTCTGCCAGGCCCGCGCCCCGGGCGCGAGGCGGCCACCGTGCCGGGGCCGCCGCCCCGCCGCGGGTCCCTGGTCAGGGGAGGGTCAGGATCTCCGCGCCGGTCTCCGTGACCACCAGGGTGTGCTCGAACTGCGCGGTCCGCTTGCGGTCCTTGGTGACCACGGTCCAGCCGTCCGCCCACATGTCGTACTCGTGCGTGCCCAGCGTCAGCATCGGCTCGATGGTGAAGGTCATGCCGGGCTTGATGTCGGTGGTGTGGTGCGGGCTGTCGTAGTGCGGAACGATCAGGCCGGAGTGGAACGACGAGTTGATGCCGTGACCGGTGAAGTCACGGACCACGCCGTAGCCGAAGCGCTTGGCGTAGGACTCGATGACCCGGCCGATGATGTTGATCTGACGGCCCGGCTTGACCGCCTTGATCGCGCGGTTGAGCGCCTCCTGCGTGCGCTCGACCAGCAGCCGGGACTCCTCGTCCACCTCGCCGCACAGGTACGTGGCGTTGTTGTCGCCGTGCACACCGTGGATGTACGCGGTCACGTCCAGGTTCACGATGTCGCCGTCCTTGAGGACGGTGGAGTCCGGGATGCCGTGGCAGATGACCTCGTTGAGCGAGGAGCACAGTGACTTGGGGAAGCCGCGGTAGCCGAGCGTGGACGGGTAGGCGCCGTGGTCGCACATGAACTCGTGGGCCACCCGGTCCAGTTCGTCGGTCGTCACGCCGGGCTGGATGTGCTTGGCGGCCTCCGCCATCGCCTGGGCGGCGATCCGGCCGGCGATCCGCATCCGCTCGATCGTTTCGGCGTCCTGCACCTCGGGCCCCGTATAGGGCGTGGGCGCGTCCTTCCCGACGTACTCGGGGCGCGCGATCGAGGCGGGGACGGGACGGGTGGGGGAGATCTTCCCCGGGACAAGAAGCGACTGGCCAGACATGCCAGCGAGTGTATCCGCGGGCCGTCGGGCAGGATGGTGGCACGGAGTACCCCAAGGAGGCGGCGATGGCGCTCTTCAAGAGGCGGACGGTCGGAAAGCCGGGCGAGTGGTTCTACTGCCTCAAGCACGGCACGGTCGAGGAGGGCCCCCAGTGCCGCGCAGCCGACCGCTTCGGCCCGTACGACACCCGCGAGGAGGCCGCGCACGCCATGGAGACCGCCCGCGAGCGGAACCTGGAGTGGGAGACCGACCCCAGGTGGCACGACAAGGCCGGGGACGGGACCCGCGAGGAGGACTGACCGGCGGCCGAGCCCGCTCCAGCCGCGGCCTCTTGTCCCGTCGGGGGCCGCGAGGAGGACTGACCGGTGGCCGCTGGTCCTGTCCGGGGCCGCGAAGGACTGACCGGTGGCCGCTGGTCCTGTCCGGGGCCGCGAGGAGTCTGGTCCCGTCCGGGGGCCCGCGCCCGCTAGGCGGTGAGGGCGTCGCCGGTCTCGGGGGTGGTCGGGGCGGCGGCCCGGCGCTCGCGCATACGGCGGGCGTGCTCGTCGGTCCGCGCGTCGTACGCCATCAGCTTCGGCAGGCCCAGCGCGAGCAGCCCGACCCCGGCGAAGCACAGCAGGCCGCCCAGGGACACCGACGCCCGTACGCCGGTCAGGGCCGCCATCCCGCCGACCCGGACCTGGCCCAGCTGGGGGCCCGCCGAGTACGACAGCAGCTCGATACCGGCCAGTCGGCCGCGCAGCTCGTCGGGGATGGTCTGGTTCCACAGCGCCGAGCGGAAGATGCTGCTGATCATGTCGCAGGAGCCGGCCAGCGTCAGGCAGAGCAGCACCAGCCAGACGTTGCGCAGCTGCCCGGCCGCGGCGACGGCCAGCGCCCAGCCGGCCGCCGCCAGCGCGATCGCCCGCCCCTGCCGGTGGATCCGGGAGGTCCAGCCGCTGGTCAGGCTGACCAGGCAGGAGCCGGCCGGCAGCGCCGCGTACATCAGGCCCAGCGCCCAGGGGGCGCCGAGCTCGTCGGCGAGGAACGGGAAGATCGCCAGCGGGAAGGCGAAGAGCATCGCGGTGAGATCGATCGCGTAGGTGCCGAGCAGTTCCTTGCGGGACCAGGCGTAGCGCGCGCCCTCGGCGATCGCGCGCAGGGACGGCTTCTCGGCGTCGTGCGCGGCGGGCGACGGGGCCAGCCGTAGGGACAGCAGCAGCGAGCCGGCGTAGGTGGCCGCGTCGATGCCGTACGCCCAGGACGGGCCGGCCCAGGCGAGCAGCCCGCCGGCCAGTGCCGGGCCGGCGATCGCGCCGACCTGCCAGCGCAGCGAGTTCAGCGCGGCGGCCGCGGCGAGCTGGTCGTGCCCGACGATCCGCGGCACGATCGCGTCCAAAGCGGGACGCTGCAGACCCGTGAGCGCGCTGGACGCCGCCGCGCTCGCATAGAGCGGCCAGACCGCCGGATGCGGCAGCAGGCTGTTGAGCAGCAGTCCTCCGGCGATCACGCCGAGCGCGGCCTCGGACCCCACGATCAGCCGGCGGCGGTCCACGGCGTCGGCGAGCGCACCGCCGTAGAGCCCGAAGACGATCAGCGGCACCAGCTCCACCGCGCCCAGCGCCCCGACCGCGACGGTGGAGCCGGTCAGCTGCTTGAGCTGCAGCGGCAGGGCCACGAACGTCAGGAAGCTGCCGAAGACCGTGATCGCGCCGGCGCACCACATCAGCCGGAAGTCGCGCGAGGACCGCCACGGGGCCAGGTCCGGCAGGAGGGAGGCGAGCCGCCGCCGGGGTGACGGCGCGGGCGGGAGCGGGGGGTCCTCGGAGGTCACGAGGGTCCATCGTGCGGCGCGGGGCGCGGGGCCGCAAAGGAATTTCGGGGGGCGGGGTGGGCGGGGTGGGCGGGCTCGTGGGTGCCCACGGGTGTCCACGGGTGTCCACGGGTGCCCGCAGGCCCACAGGGGCCATGCGGCGCGGGGGTACGGGGCCGTGGGCCACGGGGCGGGGCCACGGAGCGGGGCCACGGGGCGCGGAGGGGAGCCCCTCGCCCCTCGCCCCTCGCCCCGCCCCGGCTACCAGCGCGGTGGTGGGGGAGCGGTCAGTTCGTCGGCGAGGCGGGCCAGGCGGTCGCGGAAGCGGCGGCGGCCGCGGGGCGTGGGCAGGCTGTTCTCGCCGGCGGCCGCGCTCACCAGATGCTGGACCGTGTCGAGGTCGAGGCCCTGGGTGCGGATGTCCTCGGGATCGGGACAGGGAGCGTGATCGGGACCGCGATCGGGGCCGGGACCGGGACCGGGGTGGCCGGGAGCAGGGCCGAGGTCAGGACCGAGGTCACGGCCGGGTTCTGGACCGGTGCCGGCGCCGGTGCCGCGGCCGGTGCCGGGACCGCTACCGGGCTCGTCGTCTGCCAGGGGTGCCGACGCGGTCAGGGCGTCGTGTGCGAGTGCGTGCAGATCGCGGTCGCCGCCGTCCAGGGCGAGCACCGTGGCACCGTTGCGGCGGGCGTCGTGCACCCGCTCCAGCAGTTCCGCGCCCGGCCGGCCCGGTGCGACGACCAGCAGCGTCTCGCCCCGCCCGGCCGCGGCCAGCCGGCCCGGTCCGACGGCCAGATGGGCCGGGGCGCCGGCCGGGACGCGGTGCCGTACCAGCGTCGGCGACAGCTCCGGCAGCCCGGACCAGGCGGCCTCGTCGTCCAGATGGGCGGCCAGATGCCAGGGCTCGTACCCGGCGCCGCCGACCAGCAGCAGTCCGCCGCCGTGCGGGGCGACGGCGGTGCGCAGCGACCCGGCGAACCGCCGGGTGGCCTGGATCCACTCGGTCCCGGCGAGCACCTCACGCAGCAGGGCGACCCGTACGGCATCCATGGCCCGGATCCTCCCGCAGCGCCCCGGCAGCTGGTTGCCGCTTCAACCGATGTCACCCGTACGGGCCACCGGCGCCAGGCCGGCGGCGGTCAGCCGACGTCCTACCTCCCGCACCGACTCCTCGCTCAGCGGCAGCTGCGGGCAGGCGGTGGTGCCGTGCTCGATGACGCCGAGCAGCCGCAGCGCCGCCTTGAAGGCGCCGAGCGCCGAGGAGCTGCGGCCCATCTCGGTCTCCGGGCCGGCGTCGACCATCCCGAACAGCGCGACCAGCCGCTCCTGTTCGGCCGCCGCGCACTCCCAGTCGCCGGCCCGCGCCGCCTCGTAGAGGCGTACGTAGCCGGCCGGATCGACGTTGCCCAGCCCCGGGACGACACCGTCCGCGCCCGCCAACAGGGCGCCGTCCACGGTGAGTTCGGAGCCGGTGAGGATCGTGAAGGCGGGGGCCGGGCCGGTGCGGCGGCCGGTGCGGCCGCCGAGCGCCACGAGCAGCCGGCGCAGCGCGCCCTCGTCGCCGCTGCTGTCCTTGAGCCCGGCCAGCGTGCCGTCCTCGGCCAGTTCGCGCACCACGGTGGGGGTGAGCCTGCTGGGGACGGCCATCGGGATGTCGTAGGCGAACAGCGGGCGGTCCACGGCCGCGCGCAGGTGGCGGAAGTGGGCGGCGATCTCCCGGGGGTGGGTGCGGGTGTAGAAGGGCGCGGTGGCGACCAGGGCGTCGGCGCCGAGCGCGGCGGCGGTACGGGCGTGGTCCAGGACGCGCGGGGTGGTGGTGTCGATGACACCGGCGAGCACCGGAACCCGGCCGTCCGCGGCCTTGATGACGGTCTCCAGGGCGGTGGCCCGCCGCTCGTCGGTGAGGTAGGCGACCTCGCCGGTGGACCCGAGGGCGAACAGCCCGTGCACCCCGCCCGCGACGAGGTGGTGCACCAGGCGGGTCAGGGAGGCGGTGTCGACCTCGCCCCGCGGGTCGAGCGGGGTGCAGACCGGGGGGATGACGCCGTGGAGAGGTCCGCGAAGAGAGCCGTGGAGCGGGTTGCGGAGGGGGCCGTGGAAAGGGGGTGGCAGGGCCATGGCGGGCTCCGGGTGGTCGCGAAACACATAGGACATGGGATGTCCTATGTCAGAGCACAATAGACCTGTTCACAGGCGGTCGGAAGGATCCGCCGGCCCGGCGGGGGCGGGTCGGACGGGGGTCCCCCCTGCTCCTTGGAGAGCTTGGATGGGGGTCCCCCCTGCTCCTTGAGAGCTTGGATGGGGGTCCCCCCCTGCTCCTTGAGAGCTTGGGGGAGGTCGGCGGCGGGCAGCGGTGCGTTGCGGGAGAGGAAGAACCCATGGCACGAGGGACGATGTCGGAGGAAGTGCAGGCGCAGATCAAGCAGTTGATCCTGCGGCGCAGACTGGTCCCGGGCGACCCGCTGCCCACCGAGGCCGAACTGGTCGACCTGCTCGACGTCAGCCGCAACTCCGTGCGCGAGGCGCTCAAGGCCCTGCAGGCCATGCGCATCGTCGAGATCCGGCACGGCTTCGGCACCTACGTCGGCCCGCTCACGCTGGAGCCGTTCGTCGAGGGCGTCGCCTTCCGCGCCGCGGTCCGCCACCACCAGGGCGAGCCGAGCCTGTACGAGCTGATGGAGGTCCGCGAGGCGCTGGAGGCCGGCCTGATCGCCGCCGTCGCGCGCCGGCTGCCCGCCGAGGACCTCACCGTCCTCAAGGGCCTGGTGCAGCGGATGGCGGAGGAGGCGCGCGGCGGCATGGTGCAGAGCGCCACCGACCGGGCCTTCCACCTCGCCCTGTACCGCTCGATGGGCAACCACCTGCTGAGCGAGGTGCTGGACGCCTTCTGGGCGGCGCTGCGCCGGGTGCGCGAGGACCTCTCCGACGACCGCTCCGACCCGGAGCTGACCTACCGTCAGCACAAGGAGATCGTCGAGGCGCTGGAGGCCGGCGACGGCGACCGGGCCGTGGAGGCCATGCACCGGCACTTCGACGGCATCCGGCGCCGGCTGGCCGAGTAGCCCCGGGAGCGGCCCGCCCCGGTGGTGCGGGCGGCGGCGCCGGACCGTGTCCCGCGCCCGCCCGTTCACCGTGATGTCACGCTCCGTCAGCCCGTCCGTTGCCGACGCGTCAAGGCGTCATGTGCGCTGCCTTGACGGTCAGTTGGGCGCTCCCTATGGTCCCCAGGACAAGGGACATCCTACGTCCTTGCCCTCTGGGGGTGACCCATGGCGTACGAGAGCTCGGAGCCGGAGTGCTCGGTGCCGTACCGGGCCGGGACCGAGGGGTACACGAGCTTCCGGATCCCTGCCGTGGTCCGCGCGCGCTCCGGGACGGTGCTGGCCTTCGCCGAGGGCCGGATCTCCTCGGCCGCCGACACCGGTGACATCGACACCGTCCTCAAGCGGTCCCCCGACGGCGGCCGCACCTGGGGCCCCCTCCAACTGGTCACCCGTAACGGCACCGGCACCGGCACCGCCGGCAACCCCGCCCCCGTCGTCCTGGCCGACGGCCGGATCGTGCTGCTCACGGTCCACAACGCCGCCGACGCCACCGAGGACCGGATCCGGCGAGGCGAGGTCCCGCCCGCCGACGGCCGTCGGATCTGGCTCCAGCACAGCGACGACGACGGCACCAGCTGGAGCCCGCCCCGCGAACTCACCGACCAGGTCAAACCGCCGTACTGGCGCTGGTACGCCACCGGCCCCGGCCACGCCCTGCGGCTGCGCCACGGCCCGTACGCCGGCCGGCTGCTCGTCCCCGCCAACCACTCCACCCCGCCCGACGACCCGGACGGCACCGGCACCGAACCCCGCTGCTACGGCGGCCACGCCCTGCTCAGCGACGACGACGGCGCCACCTGGCGGATCGGCTACCGCGACCGCGACACCGACCCCACCGTCGCCCCCAACGAGACCACCGCCGCCGAACTCCCCGACGGCACCGTCTACCTGAACACCCGCAGCCAGGCGGCCGCCGCCTGGCACCGCGCCGACGCCGTCTCGGCGGACGGCGGTGAGAGCCTGGTGACCCCGTTCCGCCCGCAGGCCGGGCTCGCCGGCCCGGTCTGCCAGGGCAGCGTGCTCCACCTGGACGACCGCGGCACCCTGCTCTTCTCCGGCCCCGCCCACCCCGCCGCCCGCGCCCTGATGACCTTGCGCGCCAGCCGCGACGCCGGACTGACCTGGCGGACCGTGCACACCGTCGGCGGACTCCCGGCCGGCTACTCCGATCTCGTCCGCCTCGACCGCGACACCGTCGGACTGCTCTACGAGACCGGCGACTTCAGCGCGTACTCGACGATCACCTTCCGCCGCATCCCCGTGGAGGAGCCGGCATGACCCGTAACCCCGTGCCCCACCTGCCCCGTATGCCCCGCAGAACGGTCCTCGGCGGGGCGGCCGCGCTCGCCGCCGGCCTCACGCTCGACGGCTGCGGCGACGGCGGGGACGGCGACGCCGACGCGCCCCGGGAGCGCAAGAAGGGCCAGAAGATCACGCTGACCTTCTGGTCCTGGGTGCCGGGCATCGACAAACCCGTCGACCTGTGGAACCGCAAGAACCCCGACGTCCAGGTCAAGGTCGAGAAGGTCTCGGCCGTCAACGGCGAGCAGTACGCCAAGATGCACGCCGCCATCAAGGCCGGCAACCCGCCCGACCTCGGCCAGATCGAGTTCCCGGTCGTCCCCAGCTTCCTGCTGGACAACGGGCTGCTCGACCTCGCCCCGCTCGGCGCCGCCCGCCACAAGGACAAGTTCTTCGGCTGGCAGTGGCAGCAGTCCGTCTTCGGCAAGGCCGTCTACGCCATCCCGCAGGCATCCGGCCCGATGGGCCTGTTCGTCCGCCAGGACCTCTTCGACAAGTGGGGCCTGAAGGCTCCTGGAACGTGGGACGAGTACGAGGCCGCCGCCAAGGTGATCCGCAAGAAGGGCGCCTGGATCGAGACCTTCGCCCCCACCAACGGCAACCGCTTCTCCGGCCTCGCCTGGCAGGCCGGCGCCAAGTGGTACGCGAACCACGGCGACACCTGGATCGTGCACATCGACGACGAACCCACCCGCAGGATGGCCGACTACTGGGAGTCCCTGGTCAGGCAGAAGCTCGTCAAGACCATCCCGGACCGCCAGAACGCCTGGTACAAGGACCTCCAGACCGGCGACATCACCGCCTGGGTGGGCGCCAGTTGGGGCGACGCCCTGCTGGTCGGCAACGCCCCCGGCACCAAGGGGAAATGGCGGGCCGCACCGCTGCCCCAGTGGAAGGCCGGCGGCCAGGTCTTCGCCAACTGGGGCGGCTCCACCACCGCCGTCTTCGCCAAGGCGAGCTACCCCAAGGACGCGCTGGACTTCGCGGTCTGGCTCAACACCGACCCCGAGTCGATCGCCCTGCTGATCGCCGGCGGCTACGGCTTCCCCAGCGCCAAGAAGGGCTACACCACCGACGCCCTCGACGTCGACAAGCCCTTCTTCGGCGGCCAGTCGTACAGCAAGATCTTCGCCGACGCCGGGGCGCACGTCGACACCAGCTGGCGGTGGGGGCCCGGTGTCGACACCCTCTACCAGCGGCTCGGCGACGCCTTCACCGACGCCCTCGCCGACGGCAGTTCCTTCCGCTCCGCCCTCGCCAAGGTGCAGCGCCAGACGCTGTCCGACCTCCAGGGCAAGGGCCTGAAGGTGGAGAGCGGCGGGTGAGCCGGGACACCCTTCGCCGCACCGCGCCGGACACCGCCCGGCGGCCGGACCCGTCCGGCCGCCGCCGGCACCGGGTCTCCCGCACCGAGGCCCGCAACGCCCGCGCCGCCGCCGGCTTCGTCCTGCCCTTCCTCGCCCTCTTCGGCCTCTGCTTCGTCGCCCCCATCGTGTACGCCGTCCAGCAGAGCCTGCACCGCACCGAACGCACCGGCCCGCTCGGTCTCGGCGGCCGCGAACACGAGGCGTTCGCCGGCCTCGCCAACTACGCCCACGCGCTCGCCGACGACCGGTTCCTGGCCGGCTTCGGCCGGGTGCTGCTCTTCGGCGCCGTACAGATCCCGCTGATGATCGCGCTCGCCACCACCCTCGCGCTGCTCCTGGAGAGCGCGAGCGCCCGCGGCATCGCCTTCTTCCGCAGCGCCTTCTTCCTGCCCTACGGCGTGCCCGGAGTGATCGCCTCGATCCTCTGGGGCTTCCTCTACGTCCCCGGCATCAGCCCGCTGGTGAAGATCGCCGACGCGGCCGGCTGGGACGTCGACTTCCTCTCCCGCGGCACCGTCCTGTGGTCCATCGCCAACATCGTCACCTGGCAGTTCACCGGCTACAACATGCTGGTGCTGATCGCCCAGCTCAAGGCCGTACCCGGCGAGCTGTACGAGGCGGCCCGGATCGACGGCGCCTCCGCCTGGCAGGTCGCCCGGCACGTCAAACTCCCGCTCATCCGCCCCGCGCTCGTCCTCACCACCGTCTTCAGCATCATCGGCACCCTCCAGCTGTTCGCCGAGCCGATGGTGCTGCGCCCGCTCGCCTCGTCCATCGACTCCGGCTTCACCCCCAATCTGAACGCCTACAGCGAGGCGTTCGTCGGCAACAACCCGCATGTGGCGGAGGCCGAGGCGGTGCTGCTGGCGCTGGTGGCGTGCGTGCTGTCGTTCGGCTTCCTGCGGCTGGTCGGCGGCCGTACGAAGGAGCGACGCCGATGACCCGGCCCACCGCCCGCGCCCGGACGACCCTGCCGCCGGTCCGCTACCGGATCATCACCGCCTCCCTGCTGACCGTCGCCGCGCTGTACTTCCTGGTGCCCGTCTACTGGCTGGTCGTCTCCACCACCAAGAACAGCGCCGAACTCTTCGGCACCTTCGGCTTCTGGTTCGCCGGCCACCCGGACCCGCTCGGCCACCTCGCCGACGTCCTCACCTACGACCACGGCATCTACGCCCGCTGGTTCGCCAACTCCCTGCTCTACGCCGGGATCGGCGCGGTCTGCGCCACCCTGCTGTCCGCCGCGGCCGGCTACGCGCTGGCCAAGTTCCCGTTCCCCGGCCGGGAGGCGGTCTTCAACCTCGTCCTCGCCGGCGTCCTCATCCCCGGCACCGCGCTCGCCCTCCCGCTGTACTTCCTCTTCAGCGCGATGGGCCTGGCCAACACCTACTGGGCGGTGCTCATCCCGAGCGTGGTCAGCCCGTTCGGGGTCTACCTCTGCCGGATCTACGCGGCCGCCGCGGTCCCCGACTCGCTGCTGGAGGCGGCCCGGATCGACGGCGCGGGCGAGGCGCGGATCTTCGCGGGTGTGGGCCTGCGGCTGATGACCCCGGCCCTGGTCACCGTCTTCCTGTTCCAGTTCGTACACATCTGGAACAACTACTTCCTGCCGCTGGTCATGCTCTCCGACTCCGACCTCTACCCGATCCAGCTGGGCCTGACCAGCTGGACCGGCTACGCGGACCGGCAGCCGGTGCTCTACCAGTACACGGTGGGCGGCGCGTTCCTCTCCGTGGTGCCGCTGATGGTGCTGATGACCGTCCTGCAGCGGTACTGGCGCACGGGGCTGACGGAGGGCAGCGTCAAGGCGTGACCGCGCCGTGGTGCGCCGCAACGGCGTGACAGGATCGCTGTCATGACTACTCCTGACGATGCGCAGTCCCCGAACGCCGCGACCCGCGCGAAGGCCGCCCTGCGGCGCGACCCCTGGGACCTCCCGGACATCTCCGGCCTCGTGGTCGGCGTCCTCGGCGGCACCGGCGACCAGGGCCGCGGCCTGGCCTACCGGCTCGCCCGGGCCGGCCAGAAGGTGATCATCGGGTCCCGGGCCGAGGAGCGCGCCCGGACCGCCGCCGAGGAACTCGGCCTCGGCATCGAGGGCGCGGAGAACGCGGAGTGCGCGCGGCGCAGCGACGTCGTGATCGTCGCCGTGCCGTGGGAGGGTCACGCCAAGACGCTCCAGGCCCTGCGCGAGCCGCTGGCCGGCAAGCTCGTGATCGACTGCGTCAACCCGCTGGGCTTCGACAAGAAGGGCGCCTACGCGCTGAAGCCGGAGGAAGGCAGCGCGGCCGAGCAGGCCGCGGCGCTGCTGCCGGAGTCCCGGGTCACCGCGGCCTTCCACCACCTCTCCGCGGTGCTGCTCCAGGACCCCGAGGTCGAGGAGATCGACACCGACGTCATGGTCCTCGGCGAATCCCGCGCCGACACGGACCTGGTCCAGGCACTGGCCGCGCGCATCCCCGGCATGCGCGGCGTCTTCGCGGGGCGGCTGCGCAACGCGCACCAGGTGGAGTCGCTGGTGGCGAATCTGATCTCGGTGAACCGTCGGTACAAGTCCCATGCGGGGGTCCGTCTTACGGACGTGTAGCCCCACGTACTTGGCTTTCCCGCCGCGGGGCGTCTCGCCGTTGCGCCTGCGGCGGGCTGGGTGTTTTTGGGTGCGGTGACGGGCCTCTGGGGCCTTGTTCGTGGACTGCTTCGCTTTACGTCCACGAACAAGGCCCCTCCGGCCCGTCCCCTCCCGTGAGAGGGGAAGTTAAGGGCGGTGGGGGTGGGCGTCAGGGGTGAGCGGGGTCACGTCCGTCGTGGCGACGAGGGCCGGCCAAGGTCGGTGACCGTTATGGGGGACACTGGGAGGGACCGCCTACCCCGACAGGAGTCGATTCCATGCCCCGCCTCGCTCTCATGGCCCTCGCCGTGTGTGTTCTCGCTGTTGCCGCCGCCGTCGTTTCCTTCGTGCAGGGCAGCTTCGTGGGGATCGTGTGGGTGTTGCTGGCCGGTATTTCCAGCAACATGGCGTGGTTCTACCTGCGCAAGGCGAAGATGGAGCGGGAGCAGCGGGCCGCGACCTCCGGCTGAGTCACTGCTGGCCCTGCCAGAAGCGGAAGAGCTCCTGGCCGAGGTAGGTGTCGAGGCGGGACACGCCCAGCGCGCGCAGCACCGTGTCAACCAGGCCGAAGAAGGCCTGGTTGACCTCGGGGACCCAGAGCAGGCCGAAGACCGCCAGCAGACCGAAGAGCGCGTACGGCTCGATCTGGCGGCGCAGTGCCGGGGACAGCCAGGGCTCGATCACGCCGTAGCCGTCCAGGCCGGGGACCGGCAGGAAGTTCAGGATCGTGGCGGTGACCTGGAGCAGCGCGAGGAAGGCCAGCGCGAAGCGGAACGCGGCGGGGACGCCGGAGAGGCCGTTGAGCCAGAACGGGGCCGTGCAGATCACCGCGAAGGCGGCGTTGGTCAGGGGGCCGGCCGCCGAGATCAGGCTGTGCCGCCAGCGGCCGCGGATGCGGGCGTGCTCGATGTAGACCGCGCCGCCCGGCAGGCCGATCCCGTTCACGATCAGGAAGATCAGCGGCAGGATGATGCTGAGCAGCGCATGGGTGTATTTGAGCGGGTTCAGGGTGAGATAGCCCCGGTCCGCCACCGAGATGTCGCCGCTGTGCAACGCCGTGCGGGCGTGCGCGTATTCGTGCAGGCAGAGGGAGACCACCCAGCCGGACGTGACGAAGAAGAAGACCGCGACGCCGGTGTGCGTGGCGAGCGTTCCCTTCCAGACGGCCCAGCCGGACACCGCGAGGACGGCGACGAGCGCGAGGAAGACCGGGCTGATGCGCCGGTCGGCGCGCCGGATGGCGGTGGTCATGGTGCGGGCTCCCGGGGACGGTCTCGGCAGGGGCAGCCCCGACCGTAACCGCGCCGGGGCGGACCGCGCACGGGTGTCGCCGGAGCCGGTCGTCGCCCGGAACGGAAACTCGGTGCAAAGCGGCCGCGGCGCTGAACGACAATGGGCCGGTGCGCTATGCAATTCTCGGCACCGCCCAGGCCGACCGCCCCGACGGCACCCCCGTGGCCCTCGGTGGCGCCCGCCTGCGCGCGCTGCTCACCGCCCTCGCCCTCCGTCCGGGCCGGGCGCTGCCGGCCGAGGCGCTGATCGCCGACGTCTGGGGCATGGACCCGCCCGCCGATGCGTCCGGCGCCCTCCAGGCGCTGATCGGCCGGCTGCGGCGGGCCCTCGGGCACGCCGCGATCGCCTCGGTCGACGGCGGCTACCGGCTGTGCGCCGAGCCCGACGCCGTCGATCTGCACCGCTTCGAGCGGCTCACCGCGGACGGTGGCCGGGCGCTCGCCGACGACGATCCGGCCCGGGCCGCGGAGCTGTTGGACGAGGCGCTGGGGCTGTGGCGCGGCCCGGCGCTCGCCGACCTGCCGGACGCGGGGACCGAGGCGGCCCGTGCCGAGAGCCGCCGGCTGGACGCCCAGCGCACCCGCCTCGCCGCCGACCTGGCCCTCGGCCGGGCCGACCGGGCGCTGCCCGCCCTCCTCGCGCTGTGCCGGGAGCACCCCCTCGACGAACCCCTCCAGGCCCTGCGGCTGCGTGCGCTGCGCGCGGCGGGACGTACCGCGGAGGCCCTGGCCGCCTACGAGGAGATACGCACCGGCCTCGCCGACCGCCTCGGCGCCGACCCCGGCCCCGAGTTGCGCGCCCTGCACGCGGAGCTGCTGCTGGGCGAGGCGGACGGGCCGGTGGCGGCCGTGCGGACCGAGCCGGCGGCCGCGCCCGCCGGGCGCGGACCCGGCAACCTCCGGGCCCGGCTCACCTCCTTCGTCGGCCGGGACGCCGACCTCGCGGCGATCCGGTCCGATCTGGCCGAGCACCGGCTGGTGACCCTGCTGGGACCGGGCGGGGCGGGCAAGACCCGGCTGTCGCAGGAGGGCGCCGAGAGCGCCGCCGCGGCCCGGCCGGAGGCCTGGCCGCACGGCGTCTGGCTGGCGGAACTGGCGCCGGTGGACGATCCGCAGACCGTTCCGGAGGCGGTGCTGACCGCGCTGGGCGCCCGCGAGACCGTCGTCCGCGGCACCACCGCCGAAGGGCTGCGGGCCGCCGCCGACCCGACCGCGCTGGACCCCCTCGGCCGGCTCGCCGAGCACTGTGCCGGACGCCGGATGCTGCTGGTCCTGGACAACTGCGAGCATGTGATCGGCGCCGCCGCCGCGCTCGCCGAGCGGCTGCTGGCCGACTGCCCGGGCGTCACGGTCCTGGCCACGAGCCGCGAACCGCTGGCCGTACCGGGCGAGGTGCTGCGGCCGGTCGAGCCGCTGCCGGACCCGGTCGCCCTGCGGCTGCTGGCCGACCGGGGCGCCGCCGCCCGCCCCGGCTTCCGGATCGACGACGACCCGGCGGCCTGCACCGAGATCTGCCGCCGGCTGGACGGTCTGCCGCTCGCCATCGAACTCGCCGCCGCCCGGCTGCGGTTGCTCGCCCCCCGTCAGCTGGCCGACCGGCTCGACGACCGCTTCCGGCTGCTGACCAGCGGCAGCCGCACCCTGCTGCCCCGGCAGCAGACCCTGCGCGCGGTGGTCGACTGGTCCTGGGACCTCACCGATGAGCCCGAGCGGGCGGTGCTGCGCCGACTGTCCGTCTTCGCCGGCGGCTGCGACCTGACCGCCGCGGAGGAGGTGTGCGCGGGCGACGGCGTCGCGGAGTACGAGGTCGCCGGGCTGTTGGGCGCACTGATCGACAAGTCGCTGGTGGTGGCCGCGCCGGCCCCCGACGGACAGATGCGCTACCGGCTGCTGGAGACGGTCGGGGAGTACGCCGGGGAGCGGCTGGACGAGGCGGGGGAGCGGGCCGGTGCCGAGCGCCGGCATCTCGTCGCCTACCGCGAACTGGCCCGTACCACCGACCCGTTGCTGCGCGGCCCCGGCCAGGGCGTGGCCATGGAACGGCTGGAGCTGGAGCACGACAACCTGCGCACCGCGCTGCGCCGGGCGGTCGCGGCCGGGGACGAGCAGGAGGCGCTGTGCCTGGTGCTGTCCCTCCAGTGGTTCTGGTCGCTGCGCGACCACCGCAGCGACGCCCGGCACTGGGCCATGGCGGCCGGCGAGCTCGGCCCCAACCCCTTCCTGCCGCCCGTCGAACCGGCCCCCGCCCTGCACCGGCGGCCCATCGACGCCCCGCCGCCGATGCCCCCCGAGCAACTGGCCGAGGCCCGCCGCGAGGTCCGCCTGGTCGCGCTGGCCAGCACGGACAGCGACATCCAGGCCCTGCGGGACCCGGACATGCAGGAGCAGCTCACCGGGATGCTCGACGCCTACCGCCCCGGACTGCCGCAGACCTGCAAGGTGCCCGGCGTGATGTGGTACTACGCGGTGCTGCTCACCGGGCAGTACGACGAGCTGGCGGAGCTGATCGACAGCGCGGTGACGGCCTGCCGCGACCACGGCTACGAGTGGGAGCTCGCCTACGTCCTGCAGATGCGCTCCAAGATCCTCAACGACCGGCCCGGCGGGCTGGCCCAGGCCGCCCGCGACGCCGACGAGGCGCTGCGGATATTCCGCACGACGGGCGACGCCTGGGGCTCGGCCGAGGCGCTGTCCGGCCGCGGCGAGACCCATGAGAAGCGCGGGGCGTACGAGCTCGCGGCGCGCGACTACCGGGCGGCGATGGTGCACGCCGAGGAGGTGGGCGCGCACGGCCAGACCCTGCTGCTGCGCTGCCGGCTGGGTGCCGTGCTGATCGAGGACGGCCAGGCGGAGACCGGGGAGCGGATGCTGCGCGACGTGCTGGCCGAGGCCGCGAGGGGCAACACCGACCGGGACACCGAGCCGTACGCCCGGCTGACCCTCGCCATGTGGCTGTCCGTGAGCGGGCGGCGGCAGGAGGCACGGGCCGAACTCCACGCCGTGCGCGAGCTGTTCGCCCCGCGCGCCCCGGACCTCTTCGGCGGGCTCCTGGAGTCCTCGCTGATCTCGCTGGACATCGAGGAGGGCCGCACCGAGGGCGTGCTGCCGCGCTTCCGGGCGGCCCTGGCGCAGATGCAGGACCAGCTGACCCAGATGATCGCCCCCGACCTGCCGGTGATCCACCTCCTCACCGGCGCACGGGTGCTGATGGCCGTACGGGGCCAAGCGGCGGGCCGGGACGCGGCGCGGCTGGTCGGGGCGTACGACGCGCTGCGGGCCAGCAGCCACGTGCCGAACCTGGTCATCCGCGACGACCGGGCGCGCACCGAGGAGGCGGCGCGGAAGATGCTGGGCGACGACGCCTATGCGCGTGCCCACGCCGAAGGCGGTGACCTCTCTCTCGAAGAGGCCACCGCCCTCATCTGACGCGAGCCGGGCGGAGGCTGCTGCCCCGCAGGGACGCCCCCTGCGGGGCGTGCGTCAGGTCTTCTTGCGGAACTTCGCGACCGCGAGCGGCATCGCGACGGCCGTGATGGCGACCGTCCAGCCCAGCGTGATCAGCGCCGGGTGCGCCACCGCGCCCTGGCCGTTGAGCAGTGCCCGGGCCGCGTCCGCCAGCGTGGAGAGCGGGTTGACCTTGGTGAAGCCCTCCAGCCAGCTGGGCATCGACGTCGGCGGGGCGAAGATCGACGAGCCGAACTGCAGCGGCATCAGTACGATCATCGCCATGCCCTGCACCGCCTGAGGGGTCTTCACCGAGAGCCCCAACAGGATGAAGATCCACATCAGGGCCGCGCCGAAGGCCGTGGACAGCAGGACCGCGGCGAGGAACTCCAGGGCGTTGCCGCGGATTTCGAAGCCGAGCAGGAAGCCCATGCCGAGCAGGATCGCGGTGGCGATCAGCATCCGGCCGATCTCCACGACGATCTTGGCTATCAGGACCGACGAACGGGCGATGGGCATCGTCCGGAAGCGGTCCATCACGCCCTTGCGGAAGTCCTCGTTGACGCCGGAGCCGACCGCCATGGCGATGTTCATGCCCATCATCGCCATCATGCCGGGCACCAGCCGCTGGATGTACTCGTGCTGGTTGCCCTTGCCGGCTATCGCACCGCCGAAGACGTAGGTGAACAGCAGGATGAAGATGACCGGCATCAGCAGGACGTCGAACATCGACTCCGGGTCCTGCTTGATCTGCAGGGCGTTGCGCCGCACCAGGGCACCGATGTGCCGCAGATTGCCGCGCAGCCCGATCCGGCCCTCGTCCGCACCGGTCCCGGCGAGCGGCGCCGTCATGGTCACGGCACTCATGCCGACACCTCCGCGTACTGCTGGTCTTCCGTCAGGTCCTGCGGCTCCGGGGTGCCGGAGGTCTTCTGGCCCGTGATGGCCAGGAACACCTCGTCCAGGCTGGGCAGATGGGTCGATATCCCGGCGAGCGCGAAGCCGCGGCCGCCGAGCACCCCGATCACCGCGGTCAGCTGCTCGTCGCTGATGATCGGTACGTTGACCACACCCCCGTCGTGGTCAGCCGTCGCACCGGCGATGCCGTCCAGTCCCGCCTGGGCGATCGCGCCGACCATCCGGTCCAGTTCACCGGGGTCGGCCGGACGGATCTGCAGGGTGCGCCCGCCGACCTTGGCCTTCAGCTCGTCGACCCGGCCCTCGGCGATCACCCGGCCGCGGTCGATGACCGTCAGCTCGTCCGCCAACTGCTCGGCCTCTTCCATGTATTGGGTGGTCAGCAGGACCGTGGCGCCCTCGCGGACCATCCGCTGGACCTCCTCCCACACCTCGTTGCGGGTGCGCGGGTCCAGGCCGGTGGTCGGTTCGTCCAGATAGAGCACGGCCGGCCGGCCGATCATCGAGGCGGCGAGGTCCAGCCGGCGGCGCATACCGCCGGAGTACTTGGCCGCGGGCCGTTTGGCGGCCTCGGTCAGCGAGAACCGCTCGAGCATCTCGTCCGCGCGGGCGCGGGCGTCCTTACGGGAGAGGTCGAGCAGCCGCCCGATCATGTAGAGGTTCTCCCAGCCGGAGAGTTTCTCGTCGACCGAGGCGTACTGCCCGGTCAGGCCGATCGTGCGGCGCAGCGCGCGGGGCTGGCGCACCACGTCGTACCCCGCCACCACGGCACGGCCGGCGTCCGGCACCAGGAGGGTGGACAGGCAGCGCACGAGCGTGGTCTTGCCGGCACCGTTGGGGCCGAGCACGCCGAGTACGGTGCCTTCCTTCACGTCCAGGTCCACCCCGTCGACGGCCTTGACGTCGCCGAAGTGCTTGACCAGACCGCGCACCTCCACGGCGTTCCCGCCCTTGGTGGTCATCGTCTGTCGCGTCATGCCGTCAACGGTGCCAGGCACCACCGACAACGCACCGACAATTCGCCTACAGCGGTGCCGCCCACGTACTTGGCTTTCCCGCCGCGGGGCTCGCTCGCCGTTGCGCTTTGCGGCGCCGCGTACGTTGTCGGCTGTCCCGCCGCGGGTCATCTCGCCGTTGCGCCTGGCGGCGGGCGTGGTGTTTTTGGGTGCGGTGA
>NZ_JBHWDV010000068.1:0-30562 GCF_042734445.1 Streptomyces sp. NPDC059649 | reverse complement strand
GTGCGGGGCCCGGCCCCCACGTCCAACCCCCCCCGGGGGTTGAAGTAATCCCCCGGCGGGGGCCCCCCCCCGGGGGGCCCCGGCGGTTGGGGGGGGGGGGGGTGGTGGGGGTCCTCCCCCGGGCGCCCCCCCCCCGCCGCCGTCCCGTCGCCACCAAGCATTCCGGCGCGCACCGTCGTACACTTATCGATCCGGTAGTGGCCGGTCGTATCCCCCAGCCGGGGATGACGACCGGCCTTTTCGTCCCTTCGGGGACGCGTAACGGAGGTGGATGGATGACCAGCAGCATCCCCGCAGTCGACACCCGGACGGGCGGCGCCGGGAGTCTCCAGGCCGTCTTCCTGGACCTGGACGGCACCCTCGTCGACACCGAAGGGTTCTGGTGGGAGGCGGAGGCGCAGGTCTTCGCCGAGCTCGGCCACGTCCTCGACGACGCCCACCGCGAGGTGGTCGTCGGCGGCCCGATGACCCGTAGCGCCGGGTATCTGATTCAGGCCACCGGCGCCGACATCGGCCTGACCGAGCTCAGCGTGCTCCTGAACGCCGCCTTCCTGGACCGGATCACCCGCGGTGTGCCGCTGATGCCGGGCGCCCACCGGCTGCTGGCCGAGCTGGCCGCCCATGAGGTGCCCGCCGCGCTGGTCTCCGCCTCGCACCGCACCATCGTCGACCGGATGCTGGAATCCCTCGGGCCGGAACACTTCCGGCTGACCCTGGCCGGCGACGACCTGCCCCGCACCAAGCCGCACCCGGACCCGTACGTCACGGCCGCCGCGCGGCTCGGGATGGACCCGGCACGCTGCGTCGTCATCGAGGACACCCTGACCGGCGTGCGGGCCGGGGAGGCGGCCGGCTGCCCGGTCGTCGCGGTCCCCTCGGTGACGCCGATCCCGGCCGCCCCGGGCCGCAGCGTCGTCCGTTCGCTGGAAGAAGTCGATCTCGTATTTCTCCGCGGCCTCATCACGGAAAGCCGCGGCGCCGTGCACTGAGCGTGTCCCGCCAAATGCCCGGAAGAACTCAGGGCAGCGAGCCGCTCATTTTCCGTGACGAAAGGAGCGGCGGGATCCTGACTGAATTGATACATCGCCGCAGAGCCGTGAATGCGTGACGTTTCTCACGCGCCGGGGCATCGACAGGGGGCCCGACAGGTGATCCACGGGTCCCATTCGGAGGTTTCTACGGGGGTAAGTGTCCGGATTGGTGGAGCAACGCGCGGATCGTTCCGCCGTCCGAATATCGATCATCCCGCCGACGTTATCCGGAAGGCTTATCCCCTCAACTCCTTTGTGTCCCGGCGCGGCTGGCCGTTCCTACTAATGTCGACGCGAGCAACACCTCTGCGCTGATAAGGAACCTGCCGACGATGAATCGCAAGACCCTGGTGCTGCCGGCGCTGGCCGGTCTCCTTGCCCCCGTTCTCGCAGCCTGCGGCAGTACGGACGGCGCGGGCGAAGACAGCGATCCGATCGTGGTGGGCGTCCCCGCCCATATCGAGGCGACGAAGGCCGCGCCGGCCCCGCTCGACCCGGCGCAGGCCTACGACGTCGACGCGTGGAACGTGCTGCGCAGCACCTTGCAGACGCTGATGCGGCTGCCCCGGTCCGGCACCTCGCCGGTGCCCGACGCGGCCGAGTCCTGCGGGTTCCGCGACACCCAGAACGAGCAGTACCGCTGCACCCTGCGCAGTGGCCTGAAGTTTTCGAACGGTCATGCCCTGACGGCCCAGGACGTCAAGTTCTCCATCGACCGCATGCGGACCATCAACAACAGCAACGGCCCGGTGGCCCTGCTCGACGACATCGACACCGTCGAGACGCCGGACGACAAGACCGTGGTCTTCCACCTCACCAAGCCGGACGCCACCTTCTCGCAGAAGCTCGCGACCCCCGCGGCGGCCATCGTCGACAGCCAGGTGTACCCCAAGGACCGCCTCTACAACGGCTTCGACGTGGTGGGCTCCGGCCCGTACACGCTCAAGGTCGAGCGCAGCAACAACAGCATCACCAAGGCCGTCTTCACCAAGAACCCCGGCTACAAGGGCGGGATGAGCCTGAAGAACGACAAGGTGGAGATGCGGTTCTTCGCCGACTCGGCGTCCACGGAGCAGGCGCTGCGCAAGGGCGACATCGACCTGATGAACCGCGGGCTCGCGTCCGACCAGGTCCGCGGTCTGGAGAACGCCCGCGACCAGCACATCGCCTTCCAGGAGATGCCGGGCCAGGAGATCCGCTACCTGGCCTTCAACACCAAGGCCCCGGCCGTCTCCAACAAGGCCGTGCGCCAGGCGATGGCCCAGATCGTCAACCGCTCCGAGCTGGTGCGCAACGTCTACTCCTACACCAGTGACCCGCTCTACTCGATGGTGCCCACCGGGCTCACCGGACACATCAACTCGTTCTTCACCAAGTACGGGAACCCCGGCGCCGCCGCGGCCCGGAAGACGCTGCAGCAGGCGAACATCACCACCCCGGTGAAGTTCACCCTCGCCTACACCACGAACCACTACGGTCCCAGCAGCGGCAAGGAAGTCCGGGCGCTGCAGAAGCAGCTCAACGACACCAAGCTGTTCGACGTCAGCCTCAAGGGCGTCGACAGCTGGCAGCAGTACCGCACCAACGCCCTGGGCGGTAAGTACACCGTCTACCACATGGGTTGGTTCGCCGACATTCCGGACGCCGACAACTACATCGCACCGTTCATCGGCAAGCGGAACTTCCTCGGCAGCCCCTACCGCAACCCGAAGATCGAGTCGCAGCTGATCCCGGCCAGCCGCCAGCAGACCGACCGCAACGCCGCGGGCACCGAGTTCAAGCAGGCCCAGGACATCATCGCCGACGACGTACCGCTGCTGCCGCTGTGGCAGGGCAAGCAGTACGTCGCCGCCCGCGACGACATCACCGGCATCGGCTGGGCCCTCAACTCCGCCTCCGGGCTCCAGATCTGGGAGCTCGGCCGAGGCGTCGCCGACTGACCCCCGCGCATCCGCCCGGATGCGGCACACCGCCGCGGTGTCCCCGCCGCGGCCCGACAGGCACCACCCCAGAACGTGAGGACCTTTAGTGAGGAAGCGTGACCCGCGGCTGGCCGCCCCGATCCGAGCGGGGCTGGCCACAGCCCTCCTCGCGCTCGCCGGGTGCGGCACCGACGACTCCGCGGCGGCCGGCCACGGCGAGCCGGTCGTGATGGGAATGACGGACAAGGTCGTCGACACCGACCCGGCAGCCGGCTACGACCCCGGTTCCTGGCTGCTGTTCAACAACGTCTTCCAGTCCCTGCTGAGCTTCCCCAAGGGCGGCACCACGCCCGAGCCGGAGGCCGCCAAGCGCTGCGGCTTCACCGACGCGGACAGCAAGGTCTACCGCTGCACCCTGAAGGACGGCCTCCACTTCAGCAACGGTGACCCGCTGACCTCGAAGGACGTCAAGTTCTCCTTCGACCGCACCAAGCGCATCAAGGACAAGAACGGCCCCGCCGTGATGTTCACGGCCCTCGACAAGGTCGAGACGCCGGACGCCAAGACCGTGGTCTTCCACCTCAAGACGCCCGACGCGACCTTCCCCATGAAGATCGCCTCCGGTGCCGGCTCCATCGTCGACCACACCGCATACCCGGCCGACCGGCTGCGCACCGACGGCAAGGCCACCGGCTCCGGCGTCTACACCCTCAAGGAGTACGGCCCCGACAAGGCCGTCTTCGCCGTCAATGAGTCCTACAAGGGCCCCGCTAAGGTCAAGAACTCCGGTATGACCGTGAAGTTCTTCAACGCGCCGGACAAGCTCAAGAAGGCCGTCGAGAGCGGCAGCGTCGACCTCGCCTACCGTGGCCTGGCCATGAAGGACATCGCCCACCTGGACAACGCCTCACTGCACCAGCAGCACGGCACCCAGGTCATCGAGGGCGGCAGCGCCGAGGCCATGTACCTGGTCTTCAACATGAAGGACCCGGTCGCCAAGCAGGCCGGCGTCCGCAAGGCGATCGCCTACCTCCTGGACCGCTCCACCCTCGTCCGGGACGTCTACCAGCGCACCGCCGAACCGCTCTACTCGGTCGTCCCGGCCGGCATCACCGGCCACAGCACCTCGTTCTTCAACACCTACGGCGACCGCCCGCAGCCCGACAAGGCCAAGGCCGCACTGCGCGCCTCCGGCCTGTCCGGCAAGGTGCCGCTGACCCTGTGGGCCACCCCCGACCGGTTCGGTCCCGGCACCGTCCCGGCCTTCCAGGAGATCGCCCAACAGCTCAACGCCAGCGGCCTGTTCGACGCCAAGGTGCGCTCGGTGCCCACCGACGAGTACGAAAAGGGCGTCGCCGACGGCCGGTTCGGCGTCTACGTCAAGGGCTGGATCCCCGACTATCCGGACCCCGACAACTTCACCCAGCCGTTCTTCGGCAAGGACAACGTGCTGTCCAACCACTACGACTCGCCCACCATCTCCGGCCGGCTGCTGCCCAAGACGGCCGACGAGCAGAACCGCGCCGCCACCAAGCCCACCTTCCGCGAACTGCAGGACATCGTCGCCCGCGACGTGCCGATCATCCCGATCTGGCAGGGCAAGCAGTACGCGGTGGCCCGGGAAGGCGTCACCGGCCTGGAATGGACCCTGGACGCCTCGACCGTCTTCCGGTTCTGGGAGATCAGCAAGGCGCCCGACGCCTGACGGACGCCCTGAGAGGCACCGCACGACAGCGGGGCCGGTCCAGGAGGAGAATCCCTCCCCGGACCGGCCCCGCCGCCGTACACGGCCCCACGAGCGCCGTGGAAGCCCTCCTGAGCCGTGCGGACCGCCGCCGCGCGGCTCCCGCACCTCCCGGGCCGGCTACTGCGCTCCCGGGCGCACCAGGCCGCTCTCGTACGCGTACACCGCCGCCTGCACCCGGTCGCGCAGCCCCAGCTTCGTCAGCACATGGCCCACATGCGTCTTGACCGTCGTCTCGCTGACGAACAGGTCCGCCGCGATCTCCGCGTTCGACAACCCACGGGCCACCAGCTTCAGCACCTCCACCTCCCGCTCGGTGAGGGTGTGCAGGGTGTCCGGCACCGGCTCCTCACCCGACGGCAGATGCCCGGCGTACTTGTCCAGCAGCCGGCGGGTGATGCTCGGCGCCAGCATCGCCTCGCCCGCGGCCACCACCCGGATCGCCTGGACCAGTTCGTTCGCCGGCGCGTCCTTCAGCAGGAACCCGCTGGCCCCCGCCCGCAGCGCCTCGACGACGTACTCGTCCAGATCGAAGGTCGTCAGCACCAGCACCTTCGCCGGCCCGTCCTTCGCCGGACCGGTGATCTGCCGGGTCGCCTCGACCCCGTCCATCCGGGGCATCCGGATGTCCATCAGCACCACATCGGGCTGCAGCGCACGCACCTGCTCCAGCGCCTGCAGACCGTCACCGGCCTCACCGACGACGGCCAGGTCCTGCTCCGCCTCCAGAATCATCCGGAATCCCGTACGCAGCAGGGGCTGGTCGTCGACCAGCAGCACGCGGATGGCCACGAGCTCTCCTTCGTTAGATCGGCCCCATTCTGCCCTGCGCCGCCCCACCACCGTCCGCCGGGCACACGCGCAACGCCTGCGCCTCCCCGGGGCCAACCCCCGGGCCCCCGGGCCGAAGACCGATCAGCTGCCCTCACCGACAGCGACTGTGTCTCCTGGGGGGCAACCCCCGGGCCCCCGGCCGAAGGCCCGTCGGCCGTCCTCACCGTCAAACGACTGTGCTTCCCGGGGCCAATCCCCGGCCCCCGGCCGGAGACCGGTCGGCCGTCCTCACCGTCAACGACTGTGCTTCCCGGGGCCAATCCCCAGACCCCCGGCCGAAGACCGGTCAGCCGCCCTCCCCGACAGCGACGGTGCCTCCCGGGGAGCCAACCCCCGGACCCCCGGCCGAAGGCCCGTCGGCCGCCCTCACCACCGTCAACGGATACACCGGGGGAGTGCCGCCGAATTCCGGGCAGTGCGCCCGGTGGTCGCACCAGCCGCACAGCTTCGTCGGCCGCGGCCGCCAGTCACCGGTCTCGGTCGCCAGCCGGATCGCCTCCCACAGCGCCAGCAACTTCCGCTCCACCGCCCGCAGATCGGCCTCACCCGGGTCGTACGTCAGCACATCGCCGCTGCCCAGATAGACCAGCTGCAGCCGCCGCGGCACCACACCCCGCAGCCGCCACACCACCAGCGCATAGAACTTCATCTGGAACAGCGCGCCCTCGGCGAACTCCGGCCGCGGCGCCTTCCCGGTCTTGTAGTCGACGATCCGCACCTCGCCCGTCGGCGCGACGTCCACCCGGTCGATGAAGCCCCGCAGCCGCAGCCCCGATTCCAGCTCCGTCTCGACGTACAGCTCACGGTCGGCCGGCTCCAGCCGCTGCGGATCCTCCAGCGAGAACCACCGCTCCACCAGCGCCTCGGCCTCCGCCAGCCACGCCGCCAGCCGCTCACCCCCCGGATCGTCCGCGAACAGCTCCGCCAGCTCCGGCCGCTTGGCCAGCAGCCGCTCCCACTCGCCCGGCACCATGGCGCGCGCCCCCGCCGCCGTACGCGCCGCCGCCGGGGCGTCGAAGAGCCGCTCCAGCACCGCATGGACGACCGTGCCCCGGGTCGCCGCCGGGCTCGGCTTCTCCGGCAGCCGGTCGATCACCCGGAAGCGGTACAGCAACGGGCACTGCATGAAATCGCTCGCCCGCGACGGCGACAGCGCCACCGGCGGCCGCGCCGGCTCCGCGCCCCGCTCCCCGGCGGTCCCCCCGCCCGACCCCTCCCCGGCGTCCCGCACACCCTGCGTGCCCGCCCCGTCCTGCTCCGTGCTCCATCCCATGGCACAAAACCCTACGGCCCGCCACTGACAGGCGCGGACGGCCCTGCGCCGGACGCGCCCCGCAGCGGACCGGCGCCCGCCACTCCGCATACCATCGACGCCGGACCCCTGCGCGCTGCATGATCGGGACATCAGGCCGAGCAGGGGCGAAAGCCGTATTCGACGAGGGGACACCGTGGACGACAGCGGGAAGCCGCAGGACCCCGAGGAGTCCGTGCGGCCCCAGCCGCCCGAGCCGCCCAAGGACACCGACGGGCCCAAGGCGCCCCCACCGGGCGGGAAGCGCAGCGGCGGCGGCATCCTGATGGGCCGTCCCTTCGGCGTACCCGTTTTCGTGGCCCCCAGCTGGTTCCTGGTCGCCGCCCTGATCACCTGGGTCTTCGGCGGACAACTGGAGCGCGTGCTGCCCGAGCTCGGCGCCGCCCGCTATCTCGTCTCGCTCTTCTTCGCCGTCGCCTTCTACGCCTCGGTGCTCGTCCACGAGCTGGCCCACGTCGTCGCCGCGCTCCGCTTCAAGCTCCCCGTACGCCGCATCCAGCTCCAGTTCTTCGGCGGCGTCTCGGAGATCGAGAAGGAGAGCGAGAGCCCCGGCCGGGAATTCGTCCTCGCCTTCGTCGGCCCGCTGCTCTCCCTCGTCCTCGCCGCCGTCTTCTACGCCGGGATGCAGCTGGTCGAACCGGGCACGGTCCCCGGCGTCCTGCTCGCCGGCCTGATGATCTCCAACCTCATCGTCGCGATCTTCAACCTGCTGCCCGGCCTCCCCCTGGACGGCGGCCGGATGCTCCGCGCCGTCATCTGGAAGATCACCGGCAAACCGATGACCGGCACCATCGCCGCCGCCTGGGTCGGCCGCGCCCTCGCCGTCACCGTCCTCATCGGCCTGCCGCTGCTCACCCACACCGGCGCCCTCGGCAACGCCCGCCCCGAAATCGGCGACGCCGACTCCCTCACCGACGCCCTGCTCGCCGCGATCCTCGCCGCCATCATCTGGACCGGCGCCGGCAACAGCCTGCGCATGGCCCGGCTGCGCGAACGCCTCCCCGAGCTCACCGCCCGCACCCTGACCCGGCGCGCGGTGCCCGTCGAGACCGCCACCCCGCTCTCCGAGGCGCTGCGCCGTGCCAACGACGCGGGAGCCCGCGCCCTGGTCGTCGTCGACCCCCAGGGCCGGCCCACCGCCCTCGTCCGCGAGGCCGCCATCGTCGGCGTCCCCGACCACCGCCGCCCCTGGGTCCCCGTCGGCACCCTCGCCCAGGACCTCAAGGACGGCATGCGGGTCTCCGCCGAGCTCGCCGGCGAGGACCTGCTGGAATACCTCCGCGCCACCCCCGCCACCGAATACCTCGTCGTCGAGCGGACCGGCGAGATCTACGGCGTCCTGTCCACCGCCGACGTGGAACGCGCCTTCGTCTCGGCGATGGCGCGCACCCCTTGAGCAAGGGCGCGCACTCCTTGAGGGCCCGGTTCGCGCACGCGCTGCGGGCGGTGCCCCGTCCTCCTGTGGTCGGCGGCGCCCGCACGGCCCGGTAGGCTGGTCACATGTCCGAACCGACCGGTGCCGCCCGCCGTCGCGGGCCCTTCAAGGTCGGGGACCAGGTCCAGCTCACCGATCCCAAGGGACGCCACTACACCTTCACGCTCGAAGCGGGAAAGAGCTTCCACACCCACAAGGGAGCCTTCCCCCACGACGAGCTGATCGGTGCTCCCGAGGGCAGCGTTGTCCGTACCACCGGGAACGTCGCCTACCTCGCGCTGCGCCCGCTGCTCCCCGACTACGTCCTGTCCATGCCCCGCGGCGCCGCCGTGGTCTACCCCAAGGACGCGGGGCAGATCCTGGCGATGGCCGACATCTTCCCCGGCGCCCGCGTCGTCGAGGCGGGCGTGGGCTCCGGCTCGCTCAGCAGCTTCCTGCTGCGCGCCATCGGCGACGACGGCATGCTGCACTCCTACGAGCGCCGCGCCGACTTCGCCGAGATCGCCACGCAGAACGTCGAGCGCTACTTCGGCGGCCCGCACCCGGCGTGGACGCTGACCGTCGGTGACCTCCAGGACAACCTCTCCGACACCGACGTCGACCGGGTCATCCTGGACATGCTCGCCCCCTGGGAGTGCCTGGAGGCCGTCTCCAAGGCCCTGGTCCCCGGCGGCATCCTCTGCGCCTACGTGGCCACGACCACGCAGCTGGCGCGCACCGTCGAGGCGATCCGCGAACACGGCACCTTCAACGAGCCCTCGGCCTGGGAAACCATGGTCCGCACCTGGCACGTCGAGGGCCTGGCCGTCCGCCCCGACCACCGCATGATCGGCCACACCGGCTTCCTGCTCACCGCCCGCCGCCTCGCCGACGGCGTCGAGCCCCCGCTCCGCCGCCGCCGCCCGGCCAAGGGTGCGTACGGCGAGGACTACACGGGCCCGGGCGGCCGCGAGAAGCCGGCGGACAAGGACCAGAGCGCGACCGACCGCGGCTGACCCGCCGCCGGCGCGCCACCCCCCCCACACACACACCGTCACCGGCCACCCGCACCCGGCCACCGAACCCCTGGGCGCCGCCGCCGAGTTCCCCCCGGAACCCGCCGGCGGCGCCCTGCATTCCCCGCCCGAACGAAGGACGGCCGCCGCTCGCCGGTTTGCCGCTCGGGGAAGGGTGGCCGATACCCCTGTTCCCCGCTCCGGGGAGGGTGGCCGATACCCCTGTTCCCCGGTTTCCCGCCCCGGTAAGGGCGGACGACGGCTCTCAGTTCCCCGCTCCGGAGAGGGTGGACGACGCCTCTGCGTCCCCCGCTCCAGGAAGGGCGGACGACGCCGCCGATCCTCCACCTAGGGAACGGTCCGCCGCCCTCCACCGCCACCCCGCAACGGGAGCCGATCGCGCCTCCGTACCCCGTCCCACGGCAATCCCTGGGCCCTGCCCGCGCACCGCGTTCACAGGAAACCCGACGCCCTGCCTCCGCACCCCGTCGCACGGGAACTCCGGAGCCCCGCCTCCGTACCCCGTCGCAGGGGAACTCCGGAGCCTTGCCTCCGTACCCCGTCGCAGGGGAACTCCGGAGCCCTGCCTCCGTACCTGGTTTCAGGGGAACTCCGGCGCCCCGCCTCCGTACCCCCGTCGCACAGCAACCCCAGCGCCCCACTTCCCCCTACCGCCCACAGGAGCCGCCGACTCGCCCTCCGTTCCTTCCCAGCCACGGGCACCGGACCCCGCCCTCCGTTTCCACCTTCAGGTACGGCCCTCGGCGCCCGCGCGTCCACCGCCTTCAACAACCCCGAGTCCACCGCCTCGGACAACCGCGCCATCCCCCCCCGCAAGCCCTTGCCGCCCCCGCCAGGGAACGCCCGCAATGCCCCTGCCGCCCCCGCCAAGGAACGCCCCCAAAGCCCCCGCCGCCCTCGCCCAAGGAACCCCCGCGGCACCCCCGCCGCCCCTCGCCACGGAACCCCCACGGCCCCTCGCCGCTCCCCGTCCCGCCCCCATCCCGCCCCCACCCCGGGAACTCCCGCCCACCCCTCTCCGTTCACCGGTCGGGGGCTCACGCGACCCCTAAGGGACCCCCTACGGCAAGCCTTACGGAACCCCTACGGAACCCCTACGGGAAACCCGGAAAACTCCGGCCCAGCTGGTTCCTTGCCGCCCTGTCCTGTGGAACGATGCTGGGCACTCCCACCGGCACAGCACTTCACAGGAGTTACCCCGCGTGCAGCCCATGGCAGGCCAGGACCTCTTGCACACCCAGCCCCGCCCCATGCACTGGCTCGCCACTGCCACCGCCCTCTCGGCGGTCGTCGCGGGCGCGTCCTTCGTCCAGCCCCCCGACGCCACGGCCACCACCTCCCACAACGGCAGTGCCGGCCGGCACTCCTCCGCCGCCCCCGATCCCGGCAAGGTCACGTTCCCCGTCACCTGCGGCCCCAACCGCCCCGAAGTGGTCAAGAAGGCGTCCGGCGACCTCGACGGCGACGGCACGACCGAGACGGTCGCCGTGGTCCGCTGTCACAGCGACACCGGCACCCCGCCCAGCGGCGTCTACGTCCTCGCCCACCCCACCGACCCACAGGCCGCCCCGCGCCTCGTGGCGACCCTCGTCGCCCCCACCCAGCAGCTCAGCGTCCGGTCCCTGGCGGTGAAGGACGGCGTGGTCTCGGCGGCGCTGCTGGGGTACTCCGACCTGAACGTGCCGCGCTGCTGCCCCGACGTGCACAAGAGCGTCAAATGGCAATGGCGGGACGGGAAGTTCATCGAGAGCGAACTGCCCGCGGCGTCGAGCACCAACGGTGTCTGAGTCGCTACAGCCGGTACGCGGAGGGAGCTTTCCGCTTCCTCCGGTTCACTCAGCGTCGGTTCACTCCGCGTCCGGGCCGTAGACCTCGACGCGGTCGCTGACCCGGCGCACGTGGATGCAGTCCCCGGGGCACTCCTTCGCCGAGTCCCGGACGTCGGCGAGCAGCTTCAGCGGGACGGGCGTTGTGGCGCCCTTGTCCTGGAGCAGCTCGTCCTCGGCGCTCTTCACATAGGCCAGACCATCGATGTCCAGCTCGAAGACCTCCGGCGCGTACTGCGCACAGATGCCGTCCCCGGTGCAGAGCTCCTGGTCGATCCAGACTTCCAGCTCTGGGGCTTCGTCCTGCGCGGTCATCTCGCCTGCCGTTCCTGCGTACGTGAACCGTTTTTGTCTAAGTGGCGCCAGCCCTGACGGGTGTTGACCGACTCGACGATACAACCGCTCGCTTTCCGATGTTGATGGGTGGGTATTCCCTTGGCGGGAGGACGTGCGCAAGGGTGAAGATCGGACACACCCCGACAGTCTTTTCGATCTAGGGGTTTCAACCTGCACCGGCCCAGGTAGGGTCAGGAAGCGTCCAGCTCCTTGGAGGAGGTGAGGACCGTGGCAGCCCACGACGACGACATCAACCGCGGCATCCGGCCGGGGCGGGGGTCTGAAGATCCCGCCGGCCAGGTTGCCTATCTCGAGCAGGAGATCGCCGTCCTGCGACGCAAGCTCGCCGACTCTCCGCGTCACACGAGGATTCTCGAAGAGCGGATCGTCGAGCTGCAGACCAACCTGGCCGGCGTCTCGGCGCAGAACGAGCGTCTCGCCAATACGCTCCGCGAGGCCCGCGACCAGATCGTCGCCCTCAAGGAAGAGGTCGACCGGCTCGCCCAGCCGCCGGCCGGTTTCGGTGTCTTCCTGCAGGCCAACGACGACGACACGGTCGACATTTTCACCGGAGGCAGAAAACTCCGGGTCAATGTCAGCCCGAGCGTGGACACCGATGACCTCCGGCGCGGCCAAGAGGTCATGCTCAATGAAGCGCTCAATGTGGTCGAGGCCATGGAGTTCGAGAGCGCCGGCGACATCGTCACCCTCAAGGAAATCCTTGAGGACGGCGAGCGTGCCCTGGTCATCGGGCACACCGACGAGGAACGGGTGGTGAGGCTCGCCGAGCCGCTGCTGGACATCACCATCCGCCCCGGCGACGCCCTGCTTCTCGAACCGCGCTCCGGCTACGTCTACGAAGTCATTCCGAAGAGCGAGGTCGAGGAACTCGTCCTCGAAGAGGTTCCGGACATCGACTACACCAAGATCGGCGGTCTGGGCGGCCAGATCGAGCAGATCCGGGACGCGGTCGAGCTTCCGTACCTCTACCCCGACCTCTTCAAGGAGCACGAACTCCGCCCGCCCAAGGGCGTGTTGCTCTACGGCCCGCCCGGCTGCGGCAAGACGCTCATCGCCAAGGCGGTCGCCAACTCCCTTGCCAAGAAGGTCGCCGAGGTGACCGGGCAGCCCGCGGGGAAGAGCTTCTTCCTCAACATCAAGGGCCCCGAGCTGCTCAACAAATACGTCGGTGAGACGGAGCGGCACATCCGGCTGGTCTTCCAGCGCGCCCGGGAAAAGGCGAGCGAGGGCACGCCCGTCATCGTCTTCTTCGACGAGATGGACTCGCTCTTCCGCACCCGCGGCTCCGGTGTCAGTTCGGACGTGGAGAACACCATCGTCCCCCAGCTGCTCTCGGAGATCGACGGTGTCGAGGGCCTGGAGAACGTGATCGTGATCGGTGCCTCCAACCGGGAGGACATGATCGACCCGGCGATTCTGCGACCCGGCCGTCTCGATGTGAAAATCAAGATCGAGCGCCCGGACGCGGAGGCCGCCAAGGACATCTTCTCGAAGTACCTCACGGAAAGGCTCCCGCTGCACGCCGACGACCTCGCCGAGCACGGCGAATCGCGTAAGGCGGCGGTCAGCGGGATGATCCAGTCGGTCGTCGAGCAGATGTACGCGGAATCCGAGGAAAACCGCTTCCTGGAGGTCACCTACGCCAATGGTGACAAGGAAGTCCTCTACTTCAAGGACTTCAACTCCGGTGCGATGATCGAAAACATCGTAGGACGCGCAAAGAAGATGGCCATCAAGGCCTTCCTCGAACACAATCAGAAGGGTCTGCGGGTCTCCCACCTCCTCCAGGCTTGTGTGGACGAGTTCAAGGAGAACGAGGACCTGCCCAACACCACGAACCCGGACGACTGGGCCCGGATCTCCGGAAAGAAGGGCGAGCGGATCGTCTACATCCGCACTCTGGTCACCGGAAAGCAAGGCGCCGACACCGGTCGCTCCATCGACACGGTGGCGAATACCGGCCAATACCTGTAACACCGCTCTCCGGCTGCGGATGTCCTGCACGGGGCGTCCGCAGCCGGACGCATTTCCGGGGACGCCCCAGCCGCCCCATTTCAGAGCGATGGATCAGGGAAAACCGGACTGGAGCAATGACTGTAATGATCTCCCCAGCGCCGCAAAGGCGTTCTAGGCTCTTCGGTACCGCTGCGTCACGCTGTGCGGGCGTGGGGCACGCACGCGGAACGGAAGCGCAGCGGTACTTGAGCGCCGACCCCATCCGGGGGCGCCGCCGGGCAAGGAGGGCCGCATGACCGTACGGCGAGTAATGGGAATCGAGACGGAGTACGGGATCTCCGTCCCCGGCCACCCGAACGCCAATGCCATGCTCACCTCATCCCAGGTCGTCAACGCCTACGCGGCCGCGATGCACCGGGCACGCCGTGCCCGCTGGGATTTCGAGGAGGAGAACCCGCTGCGGGACGCCCGCGGCTTCGACCTCGCACGTGAGAACGCCGACGCCAGCCAGCTCACGGACGAGGACATCGGCCTGGCCAATGTGATCCTCACGAACGGCGCCAGGCTCTACGTCGACCATGCACACCCCGAATACAGCGCCCCCGAGGTCACCAACCCCCGCGACGCCGTCCTGTGGGACAAGGCCGGCGAACGGATCATGGCCGAGGCCGCCGAGCGGGCCGCCCAGGTACCCGGCGCCCAGCCGATCCACCTCTACAAGAACAACACCGACAACAAGGGCGCCTCCTACGGCACGCACGAGAACTACCTGATGAAACGGGAGACCCCGTTCTCGGACATCGTGCGCCACCTGACCCCGTTCTTCGTCTCCCGCCAGGTCGTCACCGGCGCCGGACGGGTCGGCATCGGCCAGGACGGCCATGAGCACGGCTTCCAGCTCAGCCAGCGCGCCGACTACTTCGAGGTGGAGGTCGGCCTGGAGACGACCCTCAAGCGGCCCATCATCAACACCCGCGACGAGCCGCACGCCGACGCCGAGAAATACCGCCGGCTGCACGTGATCATCGGCGACGCGAACCTCTCCGAGATCTCCACGTACCTCAAGCTGGGCACCACCGCCCTGGTCCTGTCCATGATCGAGGACGGTTTCATCGCCGTCGACCTGGCCGTCGAGCAGCCCGTCCGCACCCTCCACCAGGTCTCGCACGACCCCACCCTGCAGCGTCTGATCACGCTCCGCAGCGGCCGCACGCTCACCGCGGTGCAGCTCCAGATGGAGTACTTCGAGCTGGCCCGCAAATACGTGGAGGACCGTTACGGAGCGGATGCGGACGAGCAGACCAAGGACGTCCTGACCAGGTGGGAGGACGTGCTGGGCCGGCTGGAGAACGACCCGATGAGCCTGTCGGGCGAACTGGACTGGGTGGCCAAACGGGAGCTCATGGAGGGCTACCGCCGCCGCGACGGCCTGGACTGGGACGCCGCCCGGCTGCACCTCATCGACCTGCAGTACGCCGACGTACGGCCCGAGAAGGGCCTGTACAACCGTCTGGCGGCCCGCGGCAAGATGAAGCGCCTGCTGGACGACCCCGAGGTCCATCGGGCCCAGCAGAAGCCTCCGGAGGACACCAGGGCCTATTTCCGGGGCCGCTGCCTGGACCAGTACGCCGACGACGTCGCGGCCGCCTCGTGGGATTCGGTCATCTTCGACCTGCCCGGACGGGACTCCCTGCAGCGGGTCCCCACCCTGGAGCCGCTGCGCGGTACCCGTAAGCACGTCAAGGAGCTGCTCGACCGCTGCCGGACCGCGGAGGAGCTGGTGAGGACGCTGTCCGGCCGCTGAGGCACGACAGGTGCACGACAGGATCCGCGATGATCGCTCGCCGATTCACGGCTGAAATCGTCGCGGTACGGGAATCATCGAGGTGACTCCCGGCCTTGCAGCAACAGCAGGGCCGATGTCGGACCCTGCTTGTAGGGTCGGATCTTGAAGGTCACATCGAGCGGGGCAAACCGAGCGGGGTGAGGGATATGGCGACCAAGGACAGCGGCGGCGGACAGGCCAAGGCCACCCGTTCCACCGAAGAGGTCGAGGAGCAGGCGCAGGACGCGCAGGTCTCCGAGGACCTCAAGGAACGGCAGGAGAAGCTGAGCGACGACGTGGATTCCGTCCTGGACGAGATCGACGACGTCCTCGAGGAGAATGCCGAGGACTTCGTGCGGTCCTTCGTACAAAAGGGCGGGGAGTAGACCACCTTAGCCTTCGAAGAGAAGGTGGTGGGGTGGGCGAGCGACGGACGAGCACAGCGGGAGGCGCTGCGCGCGGTGCGGCCGGGCCGGACCGCGCGCACGCTTCGCCCCGGTCCGGGCCCGCGCAGGACGATCAGCATGTGGAGCACGTCCACGGGCCGGGTAAGGTCCGGGGCGTACCGTGCTTCAACTGCAACTCGGCACTCGGCAAGTTGAGGGATGACCCGGGCGCACTCCGCAGGGCCATCGCATATCCGGAAGGAAACGTGTGGAAGCCAATATTCGAAGCACCGGGCGTCTACCAGCTGCCTTCCTGACGCCTGGATCCTCGTCGTTCATGGACTTTCTCGGTGCGCACGCACCCGATCTGCTGCCGGGCAAGCGCCCGTTGCCGCCGGTGCAGGGGGCCATCGAGGCGCCGCACGGCACGACGATCGTGGCCGCGACGTTCCCCGGGGGCGTCGTGCTGGCCGGCGACCGGCGGGCGACGATGGGCAATGTCATTGCGCAGCGTGATATCGAGAAGGTTTTCCCGGCCGACGAATACAGTGCGGTCGGTATCGCCGGCACCGCCGGTCTCGCCGTCGAAATGGTGAAACTCTTCCAGCTGGAGCTGGAGCACTTCGAAAAGGTCGAAGGCGCCCAACTCTCCCTGGAGGGCAAGGCGAACCGCCTGTCGACGATGATCCGCAGCAATCTCGGAATGGCGATGCAGGGGCTGGCCGTGGTGCCGCTCTTCGCCGGTTACGACCTCGACCGCGAGAAGGGCCGGATCTTCTCGTACGACGTCACCGGCGGTCGCTCGGAGGAGACGGGCTTCGCCGCGACCGGTTCCGGCTCGGTCTTCGCCCGCAGCGCGCTGAAGAAGCTCTTCCAGGAGGACTTCACGGAAAGTCAGGCCGCCACCGCGGTCGTCCAGGCGCTGTACGACGCGGCGGACGACGACTCGGCGACCGGCGGGCCCGACATGGCGCGGCGGATCTACCCGATCGTCACGGTGATCACCGACGAGGGCTTCCGCAGGCTGTCCGAGGAGGAGGTCGCGGACATCGTCCGCGCCATCCACGAGCGCCGCCTCGACCAGCCCGACGGCCCGCGGGCCGCGCTGCTCTGACGGGACGGACGTTCCGCAATGCCGCCACTGAGAGAGCTTTTGACAGGAAGGGACGGATAGCCGGTGTCGACGCCGTTCTATGTCTCACCCCAGCAGGCCATGGCCGACCGTGCCGAATACGCCCGCAAGGGCATTGCGCGCGGCCGCAGCGTCGTGGTTTTGCAGTACACCGACGGCGTGGTTTTCGTCGCCGAGAATCCCTCCCGCGCCCTGCACAAGGTCAGCGAGATCTATGACCGGATCGCCTTTGCGGCGGTCGGGAAATACAACGAGTTCGAGAACCTGCGGATCGGCGGTGTGCGCTATGCCGATCTGCGGGGTTACACCTACGACCGCGAGGACGTGACCGCGCGCGGTCTGGCCAATGTCTACGCCCAGACGCTGGGCACGATTTTCTCCAGCGCCGCCGAGAAGCCGTACGAGGTGGAGCTGATCGTCGCCGAGGTGGGCAGTGCCCCCGAGGAGGACCAGATCTACCGGCTGCCGCACGACGGCTCGATCGTCGACGAGCACGGCTCGGTGGCGGTCGGCGGCAACGCGGACCAGATCAGCAGTTATCTGGACCAGCGGCACCGCGACGGCATGACCCTGTCCGAGGCGCTGAAGCTGGCGGTGGAGTCCCTGTCGCGGGACAACAACGGCGGCGAGCGCCGGCTGACCGCGGAGCAGCTCGAAGTGGCGACGCTGGACCGTACGCGGCCGCAGCAGCGCAAGTTCAAGCGGATCCTGGGCCGCCAGTTGTCCCGCCTCCTGGAGGAGAGCGGTCCGGCGGGCGCCGAGGAGGCGGCGGCGGACGCGGATGCCGGGGAGTCCGGGACCACCGCGGAGGGCGCCGGCGGCAAGGGCACCAAGGGCGCCAAGGGCGGCGACGCCGGCGACAAGAAGGACGCCACGGAAAAGAAGGACGTCAAGGACGTCAAGGGCAAGGACGGTCCGGACGGCGAACCGCTGCTGTAAGGACGGTTTCCGGGCCGCTGCCCGGTGTGCGCGCCCCGGTGGGTCACTGCCCGCCGGGGCGCGCCGCGTTGTCCGGGCCGGCCGGCGGCGGGGCGGTGGAGCCGCGGGTGACCAGTTCGACCGGCAGGGTCGGTTCCTGCGCGGGGCGGCCGTCGAGCACGGCCATCAGGGCGCGCATCCCGGCCTCGCCGAACTCCTCCGCGGGCAGTCGTACGGTGGTCAGCTCGGGTTCCACGGCCACCGCGAGGGCGAGGTCGTCGAAGCCGGTCACCGAGATGTCCTCCGGGACGCGCAGGCCGAGGCGCCGTACGGCCTTGCAGGCGCCGGCGGCGATGATGTCGTCGTCGCAGAGCAGGGCGGTGGGGCGGGGGCCGGGGCCGGTCAGGGCGGCGTGCGCGGCCCGCAGACCGGCGTCCACACCGAGGGCGGCGGGCTGCCGGCGCAGCAGCGTGCCGGGGACGGCGTCGAGGGCCTCGGTGACGGCGCGGGCGCGTACCTCGAAGGTCCAGGAGCGCACGTCCGCAGCGAGGTGGGTGATGCGGCGGTGCCCGAGCGCGGTCAGATGGCCGGTCAACTGCCGTGCGCCGGCGGCGATATCGAGGTTGACGGTGGCGCTCGCGCGGCCGTCGTCGGGGTCGCTGTCGAGCATGACCAGGGGGAGATCGGCGGCGCGCAGGGCGGTGAGGGCCTCGGCGGCCATGGAGGAGGCGATCACTCCGTCGAGGGTGGCGGCCGCGGAGTCGAAGGGGTCGCGGGCGGGCCCGATGCCCTCGGGGGAGGGGTAGAGGACGACGCCGAAGCCGTGGTCGGCGGCGATCCGGGCGGCTCCGGTGTAGACCCGGGCGAAGAATTCCGTGGTGAGGGCGGGGACGACGAGGAGCACGGTGCGGGTGCGGCCCATGCGGAGGCTGCGGGCGGCGAGGTTGGGGCGGTAGCCCAGCTCGCGGGCGGCCGCGCGGACCGCCTCGGCCTTCCCGGGGGAGACCCGGCCGCGCCACTTGTCACCGAGGACGAGCGAGACGGCCGCCTGGGAGACACCGGCGGCCCGGGCCACATCGCGGCTGGTGGTGCGGGAGGTGGCCGGGCGGTGGCCGGGGGGCGTGGCCTTCTGGCTGGTCACGGGGTGTTTCGCTCCTCGCTCGGGCCGCTGCGGGGTGGACCGCGGGTCGCCGCCATGGTACGTATGACGGAGGAAGTTATACGTAACACGGCCGTCCGGGCCGGACCGGACAGAAAAGGGGCGGGGATGGCCGCGGGGTATGCGGAGCTGCTGAGAACCCGGCATGCGGCCCGGCTGCTGGCCGGAACGCTGGTCGGCCGGCTGCCGAACGCCACCGCCGCGCTGGCGGTGGTGCTCTTCGCGCGGGCCGAGGGCGGCAGCTACGCCCTGGCCGGCGCGCTCTCGGCGGTCTACGGCGTGTGCAACGCGATCGGCCAGCCGCTGCTCGGCCGGGCCGTGGACCTCTACGGGCAGCCGCGGGTGATGCTGCCCGCCTCGGTGCTCTCCGCCCTCGGCATGGCGCTGCTGGCGGCCGTCGGCCTGGACGTGCTGTGGCTCGCCTACGCGGCCATGGTGGTCGCCGGTTTCTTCACGCCCCCTCTGGAGGGCGGGCTGCGGGCACTGTGGCCGGGCGTGCTCAAGCGCCCGGACCGGGTGCACGCCGCCTACGCGCTGGACGCGGTGGCGCAGGAAGTCATGTTCGCGGTGGGTCCGTTGCTGGTGACGCTGTGCGTGTCGGCGTGGTCGGCGGGGGCCGCACTGCTGGTCATCAACGCGGTGGGGGTGCTCGGCGCGCTCTCGGTCGTCGTCTCGCCGCCGTCCCGGCAGTGGCGCAGCGCGCCCCGCGAGGCGCACTGGCTGGGTGCCCTGCGGTCGGCCGGGATGCTGGTGCTGATCGGGGCGTTCTTCTTCGTGGGACTGGCGCTGGGATCGATCGCGGTCGCGGCGGTGGCGTACGCGGACGAGCACGGCGGCGGGTCGGTCTCCAGCTGGCTGCTCTCCGCACTGGGTGCCGGGGCGCTGGCCGGCGGGCTGGTCTACGGTGCCCGGGACTGGCCGGGGCACCCGGAGAACCGGCTGCGGCTGCTGATCGGGCTGCTGGCGCTGGGGTATCTGCCGCTGGTGCTGGTCCCCGGTGTGGCCGGGATGACCGCGCTGACCGGCGTCGCCGGGGTGTTCCTGGCGCCGGCGCTGGCATGTGCGTTCGTGGTGGTGGACCGGCATGCGCCCAAGGGGACGGTCACCGAGGCGTTTTCGTGGCTGGTGACGACCTTCGGGGTGGGGTCGGCGGTGGGCATGTCGGTGGTGGGCCCGGCCGTGGAGGGCGGCGGAGCACAGGCCGGCTTCGCGGTGGCGGGTGCGGGCGGACTCGCCGCGCTGCTCGTCCTTTTGTCGACGAAGCGATTTCTCGGGGAGCCCGGGCGGCGTACTACGGGTGCGGCCTCGGCGGAAAATGATCGAAACGGGGCCGTCGAACCCGGTTTCAGAGCAGGCCATCAGGCGTAATGTTCAGTCATGGACCGCCGCATTTTCGGGCTGGAGAACGAGTACGGCGTCACGTGCACGTTCAGGGGACAGCGCCGACTGTCGCCTGACGAAGTGGCGCGGTACCTCTTCCGCCGTGTCGTGTCATGGGGCCGCAGCAGCAATGTCTTCCTGCGGAACGGCGCCCGCCTGTACTTGGACGTGGGCTCGCACCCGGAATACGCAACTCCCGAGTGCGACAACGTGACCGAGCTGGTCACCCACGACAAGGCCGGTGAGCGCATTCTCGAAGGCCTGCTCGTCGACGCCGAGCGCCGCCTGCACGAGGAGGGAATCGCGGGCGACGTCTATCTGTTCAAGAACAACACCGATTCGGCGGGAAACTCCTACGGCTGCCACGAGAATTACCTCGTCGCCCGCCACGGCGAGTTCTCCCGGCTCGCGGACATCCTCATTCCGTTCCTGGTCACCCGGCAGCTGCTGTGCGGCGCCGGCAAGGTCCTGCAGACGCCGCGGGGCGCCGTCTACTGCGTCAGCCAGCGCGCGGAGCACATCTGGGAGGGCGTCTCCTCGGCGACCACCCGCTCCCGCCCGATCATCAACACCCGTGACGAACCGCATGCGGACGCCGAGCGCTACCGCCGGCTGCACGTCATCGTCGGCGACTCGAACATGTCCGAGACCACGATGATGCTCAAGGTGGGCGCCACCGACCTCGTCCTGCGGATGATCGAGGCGGGCACGGTCATGCGCGATCTGACGCTGGAGAATCCGATCCGGGCGATCCGCGAGGTCAGTCACGACACCACCGGCCAGCGCAAGGTGCGGCTGGCCAGTGGGCGGGAGGCCTCGGCGCTCGAAGTCCAGCAGGAGTACTACGAAAAGGCGGTGGATTTCTGCGACCGCCGCGGAATCCGCACCGGTCTCGTGGAACGCGTACTGGAACTGTGGGGCCGCACCCTGGAGGCGATCCGGGACCAGGAACTGGACCGCATCTCGACCGAGATCGACTGGGTGATGAAACATCAGCTGATCGAGCGGTACCGCACGAAGAACAACATCACGATGTCCCACCCACGAGTGGCGCAGATAGACCTCGCGTATCACGACATTCACCGCCGCCGGGGGCTTTACTACCTCCTGGAGCGGAAGGGTCAAGCGGCGCGGATCTGCAATGACTTGAAGATCTTCGAGGGCAAATCGGTGCCGCCGCAGACGACTCGGGCCCGGCTGCGCGGTGACTTTATCCGCCGGGCGCAGGAACAGCGCCGGGATTTCACCGTCGACTGGGTGCACCTCAAGCTCAATGACCAGGCGCAGCGTACGGTCCTGTGCAAGGACCCGTTCCGGTCGGTGGACGACCGGGTGGAGAAGCTGATCGCCGGGATGTGACCCGCGGGGAATGCGGAGATGTGCCGGGAGCCTCGCGCTCCCGGCACATTGCCGTGTTGTGCCCGGGAAAGGTCCACGGGAACAGGTCGTAGAGTGGCGGGCATTGCCCACCACCCCACGAGCCCGAGTTGGACTGATGCTGAATCTCTCCGGGGCACGGACCCCGCACCCCCGCTCGTTCCCGAAGCACGCCCGTCGCGCCGCCGCCGCCGCGCTGACCGTGCCCCTCCTGCTGATCACCGCCGCCTGCGGGTCCGACGACGGCAAGGGCTCGTCGGGCGAAGCCGTCGTGAAGGTCACGGGCAAGCCGGGGGCGCAGCCCAAGATCACGGTGCCCAAGGGCGCCAAGCCGTCCGACACGGCCGTCACCAAGACCCTCGTCCAGGGGAAGGGCGCGACCGTCAAGAAGGGGGACCTGGTCCGCCTGGACTTCGCGGCGCAGACGATGAAGGGCCAGAACCTCGGCAGCAGCTGGGCGCCGCAGCCCGGTACCAAGCCGGGCGCGGCGCGCACCCAGGTCGTCAGCGAGGTCACCGACCAGATGACGCAGCAGATGCTGCCGCCGAAGGTGATGTCGGCGGTCGCCGGGCAGAAGGTCGGCAGCCGGTTCGAGGTCGAGGGCACCGCCAAGGCGCTGATCGGCGCGGGCCTGAACCCGCAGTCCGGGATCAAGCCGGGGGACGGCCTGGTCTGGGTCGTCGACGTGGTCGGCGCGAAGAAGGTCGACAAGAAGGCGAAGGCCGAGGGCAAGCAGGCGGACGCCGAGAGCGGGATGCCGGAGGTGACCGCCGCGGACGAGAAGGCCGCGAAGATCACCATCCCCAAGGGGGAGAAGGCGCCCAAGGGCCTGGAGCAGCAGGTGCTGATCAAGGGCAAGGGCCCCGAGGTGAAGGCCGGCGACGGGCTGATCGCGCAGTACACCGGTGTGAAGTGGGAGGACGGCAAGAAGTTCGACTCCTCCTGGGACCACGGGGGTGCGACCGCGTTCCAGATCGGCACCGGGCAGGTCGTCCAGGGCTGGGACAAGGCGCTGGTCGGCAAGCACGTCGGTGACCGGGTGGAGATCGTCATCCCGCCGAAGCTGGGCTACGGCGCGAGCCCGCAGCACGAGCTGGCCAAGAACACCCTGGTCTTCTCGGTCGACATCGTCGGCACCGTCTGACCAGCGACGACGTCAAGATCTGCCAGACTGGCCCGGTAATCGTAAAGATTCGCAAGTAGGAGCACTTTAGTGAGCATCGACAAGCCCGAGATCGACTTTCCCGAGGGCCCGGCTCCCACCGAGCTCGAAATCGTGGACCTGAAGGAGGGCGACGGGCCGGTCGCCAAGGCCGGGGACACCGTCTCCGTCCACTACGTCGGCGTGTCCTTCAGCACCGGCGAGGAGTTCGACGCCAGCTGGAACCGCGGCAAGCCGCTGCAGTTCCAGCTCGGCGCCGGCCAGGTCATCGCCGGCTGGGACCAGGGCGTCCAGGGCATGAAGGTCGGCGGCCGCCGCCGGCTGACCATCCCGCCGCACCTGGCGTACGGCGAGCGCGGTGCCGGGGGCGGCCGGATCGCCCCCAACGAGACCCTGATCTTCGTCTGCGACCTGGTCTCCGTCTGACCCCGCCGCCGTCCCGACCGGGACGGCCGCCGACGCACCCGAGGGCCCGCGCCACCCCGTGGCACGGGCCCTCGGCCATGGGCCCTCGGCTTTTACCTTGACCACCCCGAGCGGTACGGTCAACGATCGGGAGTACAACGAGAAAGGGCGTCGATGGCGATTGCCAAGGCCGAGCGGCTGATGAATCTGGCGCTGTGCCTGCTGGGGACGCGACGCCCGCTGACCAAGCGCGAGCTCCGGTCGTCCATCGAGGCCTACCGCGAGGCCTTCGGGACGGGGAACGGCGCCGCGAGCGGCGACGAAGCCTTCAACCGGATGTTCGAGCGGGACAAGGACGACCTGCGCGAGCTCGGCCTGGTCATCGAGACCGTCGAGGGCATCGACGGCGAGGTCGGCTACCTCGCCCGCCGCGACAGCAACCGACTGCCCCCGATCACCCTGGACGCCGAGGAGGCCGCGGCCCTCGGACTGGCCGCCAAGGTCTGGCAGCAGGCCCGGCTGGCCGGCGCCGCCAGCGGCGCGCTGCAGAAGCTGCGGGCCGCCGGGATGCCGCTGGCCGCGGACGGCGAGGACTACGACGCCGGGCAGCCGCACAGCGCGCTCGAACCCCGCATCCCCACCCACGAGGCCGCCTTCGAACCGCTGATGCTGGCCTGCCGCGACCGCCGCCCGGTCGTCTTCGACTACCGCAAGTCCAATGCCGCCCGCCCCGAGCAGCGCCAGGTCGAGCCGTGGATCCTGGAGTGCTGGCGCGGCCACTGGTACGTCGCCGGCTGGGACCGCGAGCGCAAGGCCGAGCGGGTCTTCCGGCTCTCCCGGATCACCGGCAAGGTCCGTTCCCGGCAAGGGAAGTTCACCGCGCCGGTGCCCGACCACGTCACCGTCCGCGAGACCGTCGAGAGCTGGGCCGGCGAGACCGCCACCGGCACCGCCCGGATCAAGCTCCGTGCCGAGCACGGCTATCCGCTGCGGTCCCGCGCGCTGGCCGTCCGGAGCCTGGGCGACGGCTGGGACGAACTGGAGATCCCCAACGGCCACGGACTCGACGCCTGGCTGGTGGAGTTCGGGCCCGACGTGGTCGTACTGGAACCCGCGGAACTGCGCGCCGACGTCATCGACCGGCTGCGCGCCGTGGCCAAGGGCTGAGAGGGACGGGGAGCTGCACTCATGGCCACGAACGCGATCGACCAGACCCGCCGGATGCTGTCGCTGGTGACGTATCTGCGCGAACGCCCCGGCGCCCGCGTCGGCGACGTCGCGCGCGCCTTCGGCATCACCGAGGACGAGCTGATCGCCGACCTCGACGTACTGCCCATGTGCGGTACGAGCTTCCGCGGCGGCGACCTGCTGGACATCGACACCGACGGCGACCGCATCTGGTGGCACAACCCCGACGACGTCGCCGAACCGCTGCGGCTGGCGGCCGACGAGGCCACCGCCCTGCTGGTCGCGGCCCGCGCGGTCGCCACCCTCCCGGGGCTGCGCGAGGGCGACCGGCAGGCGCTGCTGCGGGCCACCGCCAAGCTGGAGGCCGCGGCCGGTGAGGCGGCCGGCGCCAGCTCCCGGGTCTCGGTGACCTTCGAGTCCGAGGGCGGGGTGTTCGCCGACGTCGACCGGGCGATCGCCGAACGCCGCCGGCTGTGGCTGCGCTACTACTCACCGGCCCGCGACGAGCTGACCGAGCGCGAGGTGGACCCGATCCGGCTGTTCGCCGTCGGCCACACCTACATGGAGGCCTGGTGCCGGCTCTCGGAGGCCCGGCGCACCTTCCGGCTCGACCGGGTCGCCGAGATCAAGCTGCTGGACGCGCCCGCCGACCCGCCGCCGGTCGAACTGCGCGACCTGTCCGAGGGGCTGGTGCAGCCGGCCGCCGAGGACCCCGAGGTGTCCGTCGAGGTCGGGCCGGGCGGCCGCTGGGTCGCCGAGTACTACCCGCACGACAGCGCCGAGGAACTGCCCGACGGCGGGCTGCGCATCACCCTGCGCACCCCCGACCCGGCCTCGCTGCGGCGGCTGGCGCTGCGGCTGGGCCGGGACGGCCGGATCGTGGCGCCGCAGGCGCTGGCGGACAGGGCCCGGCGCGCCGCCGAGCAGGCCCTCGCGGCGTACGGCGAGTGAGCGGGTCGGCCCGGCCACCGCGCGGGGCGCCTGGGGAGAGGGCCGTGGCCAGGAGGAGGCAGCGAGGGATGACGACCACGATGGCGACCGGGACGGCGACCGCCGCCCCGGCGGACGCGACCGCTCCGGTGCTGTTCAAGGCGGCCTGTCCGGACTGCCGGGGCCGCTTCGAGCTGGCCTCGGACGCCTTCCGGCTGGCCATCGGCGGCAGCCGCCGCACCACCTTCTACTCCTTCACCTGCCCGGACTGCCGGCGCGCGGTGCGCCGGCCGGCCGGTGAGCGGATCGTCGAGCTGCTGACCGGCGGCGGGGTGCGCACGCTGCGGCTGCACTCGGGCTGACCGATAGGCTCGCCCCATGCTCTGGCCCATGATCGCCATCGCCCTCGGCTTCCTCGGGATCGCCGTACTGGGCGTGCTCGCCGTCCGTGTCTTCATCGAGGTGCGCCGGCTGGCCCGCCAGGTCGGCACGGCGTCGGAGCGGATCCAGCGGGCCGCCCAGGACCTGGAACGGGCGGCGGTGCCGCTGGCCTCCCGGATGTACGAGGCCGGCCGGGAGCGGGTCCCGGACTGACGCCGGGGCCGGCGCCCGGACGTCGCCGGCGGCGCCGGCGCCCTGCTGCGCAGCAGGGCGGAGAGGTAGGCTTCCCTCGCGGTTCGAAGAGCGCGGCGGTCGTGGCAATCCGGAGGTCGCACGGGGATTGCCGGACGTTCACCACCGAACGTTACGATCGATCGAGCACCAGGACGCCAGCCCGACCCCATCGGCAGGCACCACAGCAGACGCCGCCCCGGCGAGAAGGTAGTCGCACATGTTGAGCAACCTGAGGGCCCCCGAGATCATTCTGATCCTCGTCGTTATCGTGCTGCTGTTCGGCGCGAAGAAGCTCCCGGACATGGCGCGTTCGCTCGGCAAGTCCGCGCGGATCCTCAAGAGCGAGGCCAAGGCGATGAAGAAGGACGGCGAGGCGGACGGCGCCGCGGCCCCCTCGTCCGAGGCATCGGCCGACGCGGGCCAGCAGGCTCCCCGTACGATCCAGGCGGCTCCCGGTGATGTGAGCAGCTCGCGCCCCGTGGCCGAGCCGAACCACACCACCAAGCAGGGCTGACCGAACCGATCCCGTCGCCCCGCCCGGTACGGGACGGCTGATGCACGAGACGAGGAAGTGGGTTGCTCAAGTCTGCCCGCAAGCAGGAGAAGGACCCCGAGGGACGGATGCCCCTCGCGGCGCACCTGCGTGAGCTGCGCAACAGACTGCTGAAGTCGGTGCTGGCGATCGGTGTGGTCACCGTCGTCGCGATGTGGCAGTACGATGCGATCGCCCACTTCATCACGGGGCCGGTCATCGACGCGGTCGGCTGCGGGCGCGGCAGCGTGACCGCTCCGCGTACGCATCCGTGCGCCGAGGTCACCGCCAACGGTCTGCTGGCGCCGTTCACCATCCTGCTCAAGCTGTCCCTCACGGTGGGCGTCGTCGGTGCCAGCCCGATCTGGCTCTACCAGCTCTGGGCCTTCCTCGCACCGGGCCTGCACAAGCACGAGAAGAAGTACGCGCTGAGCTTCGTCGGGGCCGGCGTGCCGCTCTTCCTGGCCGGTGCCTACCTCGCCTACGCGGTGCTGCCGACCACGGCGGGTGCCCTGGTCGGGCTGACCCCGGACGACTGGGCCAACCTCTTCCCGGCCGACGAGTTCTTCGACATCGTCACGCGCATGATCGTGGTCTTCGGCCTCGCCTTCGAGCTGCCGCTGCTGCTGGTGCTGCTCAACTTCGGCGGCGTGGTCACCGGGCAACGGATCATGAGCTGGTGGCGGTTCATGGTCCTCGGCATCACGGTCTTCGCCGCCCTCGCCACCCCGACCGGTGACCCGCTGACCATGACCCTGCTGGCCGCGCCGATCGTGGTGCTGTACTTCGGTGCTGCCGGCATCTGCCTCTTCAACGACCGCCGCCGCCGGCTGGGCAACCCGGACGCGGGGCTGAGCGACGACGAGGCGTCCCAGCTGGATCTGACGCCGTCGGACGTCGAGGAGATCGAGGCGGTGTCCTCGGGGCGGATGCTGCCCGAGCAGGCGAGCGGCGAACCGGACGACGGAGCCGGGCCGCGGCGCGGTGGGTACGACGACGTGACGTGAGGCGACGTGACGTGAGGTGACGATCCCTCACGTGATGTGACGGCCCTGGGCTCGGCGAGCCCGGGGCCGTTCGCATACCGGGAACGTGGTCCGCCGCGGCGCCCGCGCTCGGTAAAGGCCGCACATAAAGATCGGCCCGTTGTCAGAGGTGGCCGGTAGGCTCGTAGGCACGATGACCGAGGACATGTCCCCTGCTGAGCGCTATGCCGCCGCCAAGATCCGGGCGGCCGAGCAGGCCACCGCACTCGCCGGTTTCCGGGAGCTGTACGACTTCGAGCTGGACCCGTTCCAGGTCGACGCCTGCCAGGCCCTGGAGGCCGGTCAGGGCGTGCTGGTCGCCGCCCCCACCGGATCCGGCAAGACGATCGTCGGCGAATTCGCCGTCCACCTGGCCCTGGAGCAGGGCCGAAAATGCTTCTACACCACGCCGATCAAGGCACTGTCCAACCAGAAGTACCAGGACCTGGTCAAGCGGTACGGCGCGGCCAAGGTCGGTCTGCTGACCGGCGACAACAGCGTCAACTCCGAGGCGCCGGTGATCGTGATGACCACCGAGGTCCTGCGGAACATGCTCTACGCCGGCTCCCAGTCGCTGATCGGCCTGGCGTACGTGGTCATGGACGAGGTGCACTACCTCTCCGACCGCTTCCGCGGCGCCGTCTGGGAAGAGGTGATCATCCACCTCCCCGAATCGGTGACGCTGGTGTCGCTGTCCGCGACGGTGTCCAACGCCGAGGAGTTCGGTGACTGGCTGGACACCGTGCGTGGCGACACCGCCGTGATCGTCTCCGAGCACCGTCCCGTCCCGCTGTGGCAGCACGTCCTCGCCGGCCGCCGGATATACGACCTCTTCGAGGAGCGGGACGGCGGCAACGGCGGCCGCCGGGAGGTCAATCCCGACCTCGAACGACTCGCACGGATGGAGAACAGCCGGCCGACCTTCGGCCGGGACAAGCGCCGGGCCCGCACGATGCGGGAGGCCGACCGCGAGCGCGAGCGGCGGCAGCGGGCGCGGATCTGGACGCCGAGCCGGCCCGAGGTCATCGACCGCCTCGACAACGAGGGCCTGCTGCCCGCGATCACCTTCATCTTCAGCCGGGCCGGCTGCGAGGCCGCCGTCCAGCAGTGCCTGTACTCCGGTCTGCGCCTCAACGACGCGGAGGGCCGCGAAGAGGTCCGCCGCATAGTGGAGGCCCGGACGGCCGGGATCCTGGACGACGACCTCCATGTGCTGGGCTACTACGAGTGGCTGGAGGGCCTGGAGCGGGGCATCGCGGCGCACCACGCCGGCATGCTGCCGACCTTCAAGGAGGTCGTCGAGGAACTGTTCGTCAAGGGCCTGGTGAAGGCCGTCTTCGCCACCGAGACGCTCGCGCTGGGCATCAACATGCCGGCCCGTTCGGTGGTGTTGGAAAAACTGGTGAAGTGGAACGGCGAGCAGCACGCCGACATCACCCCCGGCGAATACACCCAGTTGACCGGGCGGGCCGGGCGCCGCGGCATCGACATCGAGGGCCATGCGGTGGTGCTGTGGCAGCGCGGGATGAACCCGGCCGCGCTGGCCGGACTCGCCGGCACCCGGACGTACCCGCTGCGGTCGTCGTTCAAGCCGTCGTACAACATGGCGGTCAACCTCGTCTCGCAGTTCGGCCGGCACCGTTCGCGCGAACTGCTGGAGATGTCGTTCGCGCAGTTCCAGGCCGACAAGTCGGTGGTCGGCATCTCCCGGCAGGTGCAGCGCAACGAGGAGGGCCTGGACGGCTACCGCGCCTCGATGACCTGCCACCTCGGCGACTTCGAGGAGTACTCGCGGCTGCGGCGGGAGCTGAAGGACCGGGAGACCGAGATCGCCAAGCAGGGTGCCGCGCAGCGCCGGGTGGAGGCCGCGGCGGCCCTGGAGAAGCTGAAGCCGGGAGATGTGATCCATGTGCCGACCGGCAAGTACGCCGGCCTGGCGCTGGTCCTCGACCCCGGTATGCCGTCGGGCCGGACCAACGGCCATCGCGGCTTGGAGTCGCAGGACGGCCCGCAGCCGCTGGTGCTGACCGCCGAGCGGCAGGTCAAGCGGCTCGGCTCGATCGACTTCCCGGTGCCGGTGACGGCGCTGGACCGGATGCGGATCCCCCGGTCGTTCAACGCCCGCAGCCCGCAGTCCCGTCGCGATCTGGCGTCCGCGCTGCGGACGAAGGCCGGGCACCTCGTGCCGTCGCGCCACCGCAAGCCCCGGTCGGCGGCGATCGACGACCGCGAGATCTCCCGGCTGCGTACGGCGATCCGCGCGCATCCCTGCCACGGCTGTGCGGAGCGCGAGGACCACGCGCGCTGGGCGGAGCGCTACCACCGCCTCCATCGGGACACCCGCCAGTTGGAGCGCCGTATCGAGGGCCGGACGAACACCATCGCCCGCACCTTCGACCGGATCTGTGCGCTGCTGACCGAGCTGGGCTACCTGGAAGGCGACGAGGTCACCGACGAGGGCCGCCGGCTCGCCCGGCTCTACGGCGAGCTGGACCTGCTGGCCAGCGAGTGCCTGCGGGACGGCGTCTGGGAGGGCCTCGGCCCGGCCGAACTCGCCGCCTGCGCCTCGGCGTTGGTGTACGAGGCGCGGCAGGCGGACGATGCGGTGGCCCCCAAGCTGCCGGCCGGCAAGGCACGGGACGCGCTGGGGGAGATGGTCCGCATCTGGGGCCGGCTGGACGCCCTGGAGGAGGACCACCGGATCAACCAGGCGGAGGGCGTCGGCCAGCGCGAACCGGACCTCGGCTTCGCCTGGGCCGCCTATCGCTGGGCGGCCGGCTTCGGCCTGGACGAGGTGCTCCGCGAGGCGGAGATGCCCGCCGGCGACTTCGTCCGCTGGTGCAAGCAACTGGTCGACATCCTCGGCCAGATCGCGGCCGCCGCCCCGGCCGGCAGCTCGGTCGCGAAGAACGCCCGCCGGGCCATGGACGGCGTGCTGCGCGGCGTGGTCGCGTACTCCTCGGTCGGCTGACGGACCGGACGACAGCGAACCGTCCGACGGCGAACCGTCCGACGGCGAACCGTCCGACGGCGAACCGTCCGACGGCGAACCGTCCGACGGCGAACCGTCCGACGGCGAACCGTCCGACGGCGAA